>JADFYW010000079.1 GCA_015232855.1 Fibrobacteria bacterium | reverse complement strand
AAGGACTGACAAAAATAGCAGCCAGCTACCAGGGCCCCATGAGCTGGACCGGCAGACTGGTATTCAGCGCAGGTCGTTTTGCTGACCAGACCAACCTATTTGGAATACAGCCTCTTGCCAAAAAGAATAGTGGCGAAGCAAATCTGGCAGAACCGCCCAAAATGGGAAGCCATGTAAGCCTCTTTTTTACAGGACAAGAAGAAACTCAATCTTCTGTCCGCTTCGCAACCGATTTCCGAACCAGTTTTAATCCAAAAGAAGAATGGTGGGAATTTGGTGTTTCCGGCCAACAGACCGGCGTAAAACTGGCAAAACTCTCTGTGGATGGATTGGACCAGCTCTATGAAAGTGGTTTGTATACCTTTATAGTTGACCGCGGTGTGGCCTGGAACCTGGCTAATGGTGATTCAATTGAAATCCCGACACCATCCAAAGAAAGGTTTTACCAACTCGTGGTAACCGATGATGCCAATTTTGCAGAAAAACTGGCCATGAAATTCAAACTTGCTCAAAATGTACCGAATCCTGTACGATTCGGGACCACTTTTAATTTTCACCTCCCCTGGCGTTTCGATGCCCAGGGGCGCAGAGTGACCACAGATTATAAACTGAGTATCAGTATGTATGATGCACGGGGCAGAAAAGTGGCTGTTATCCTTGAAAACAGATATCAACCCGGTACCTATTCTCATTTCTGGCGCCGCTCGGTACGCATCCCAAGTGGTACGTATTTCTATATGCTGAAGGCCGGTATTTTTAAGGCTAGTAAGAAGATCGTGATCCTGAGATAATAGTGTTTACCCCACCCCCAACCCCCTCCCCATCAGTTCCGCTAAGCGGGATAGGGAGGGGAGTATTTTTGTGTTTACCCCACCCCTCCGGCTTCGTCCTGTTCCTCCCTTCGCTAAAGCTACGCAAGGCAGGCCACAGTACTATGCCGGACAGGCAACTCCCTCCCCATCAAGCTGCTTGGCGAGATGATAAGGGGGGAGAATATCATGTTAAAAATAATTGATTAGCGATAATTTGCCGTTAATAACCAATTAATAAACGGTATCAAGTACGAATTAAATGTCTATGATTCTATTTTCATGCAAATTTCCCGGATTTTCTTTCCCGGATGTGATCTTAATCATGTCCTTTTCTTTTTAATTATCATATAATAGGAGTATAATGTCAGATAGAGGTATTCCTATGCCAAAATCGTTCTTTTTTATTAAAAAAAGAGCATCTTTGCTCGTTTTTACGCTGTTGTTACTCATTTCTCCCAGCATATATGCAAATTTTGTTGATATGGCCCTTTCAGCCGGTATTACGGATTTTGCAGCATCTACCAGTGCTGCCTGGGGAGATTACGACAATGATGGTGATTTAGATCTTTACATAACGAACGCAGGTTCAACAGATAAACTCTACCAACAACAAACCGGGCAAATCTTTACCGATGTAACCACAACAGCGGGCCTTGGAAACTCAGGTGTAAGCTATGAAGCAGCCTGGTGTGATTATGATAATGATGGTGATTTGGATTTATTTGTAGCAGATAGCCTTAATTCTGCCTTTTATATCAACCAGGGAAATGGAACCTTTTCAAATGGAACATCAACTGCAGGAATCAACCACAGCGGAGTAAGTAAAGCTGTTGCCTGGGCAGACTTTGATTTGGATGGTTATTCTGATCTTTTTATTACTGTAAATAACGGAGCAAATGTGCTTTATAAAAATTTACGGAATGGAACATTCTTAGACGTCGCCAATACCTCTGGAGTAGGATATACGGGAAGTAGTAATGATGCTGCCTGGGCAGACTATGACAATGATGGTGATTTGGATCTTTTTGTTACCAATTTCAATGCACCCAACATTCTTTATGCAAATAATGATGACGGCTCATTTACTAACGTATCAGCTTCGGCTCACATAACCACAAGTGGTCTTTTCGGCGGATGTGCCTGGGGAGATTATGATAACGATGGAGACCTTGATATCTATGTTTCCAACTACCTTAGTGGCAATATTCTCTACCGTAACAACGGTGATGGCACCTTTATCGATGTTGCTCTGTCTCTAGGTGTCAACCACGGTCTCTACGATTTAGCCCCTTCCTGGGCCGATTATGATAATGATGGGGATCTCGACCTGTACCTGTCGTTGGACGCTGATAATTATTTATACCGTAATGATGGTACTTCTTTTACCAATATTTCGGGGACGGTCGGGGTAGCAGATACGGGTTCCGGAAAATGTGCCGCCTGGGCAGATATCGATAATGATGGTGATTTAGACTTATTCACCACGGTGTTTGGCCCAAATAAATTGCATATAAATGAGCTCAATTCCTCAGAATCCTTTTTTGTCCGTGTACTCAATGAAAAGAACAGACCTGCCATGCTGGGCAGCCAGATCAAGGTTTACCAGGCTGGGACTTCAACGCTTCTAGGCCTCCGACAAGTAAATGCCGGGGCAGGTGTTCAAGGTGCTTATGATGTTCATTTCGGTATGAACGGCACTACAAGCGTGGATGTAACGATTACCTTTCCTGGTGGACATACCCTCGATAAAACGATGTACGCTGCCTTAGGAAGTATTTCCGGGGAAGGACAAACCATTTCGGTTACCAAACCGGACATTACTCCACCGGAAAATATTTTGACCTTAACCGCTGAAAACATAGATATTAGCACTATCCAACTAAGCTGGAACTCCAGTATGCTTGCAGGCAGTGATGCGGATAGCGTGGGCATCTGGTACAGTGAATTTAAATTCCCCGATTCTGTGGGTGATGGGGACGCTATACTTTTTAAAAAGTACGATTTACTCCAGACCTCTGATAGTTTTGATCAAGCTGAAAATTATAAAACCTTTTATTTTAGCCTGATGGTTAGAGATTCTTCGGGCAATTGGAGTCTACCCGGCACAAATTCCCGTGATTCTATTGTTATCAGTTATGTTGGCGGACTGGCTTTGACAGCAGGCAACGAAATCAACAATCTCGGTGGCAAAGTTTTCACAGGCCAGGATTCGATTGTTGCTTCCACTTTTCATCTGAAAGCAGATGACCTTGAAAACATCATTATGGATTCGATTTTTGTGAATGTACTTGGAAAAAACCAGATCATCGAAGAATTACTCCTTATTCATGATATTGATAGTAACGGCGCCTGGTCCCCACACATAGACTCTATACTCTCTTCCAGTAATATCACGCCACAAATTCCCATAAGGATAAATTTTTATGATCAGCTAAGCAAAAACACCAGACATGCTTACCTGATACTTGCCAATTTAAACAGTAATTCATTCTTACCCGAAGACTCTCTGGTGTTCAGGCTTGATGCACAAAACATTTTAGGTACCGGTTCAGTTTCTGGTAAAACTGCATTTGTTTCTACGGCTCAAATAACAACACCCCCCTTTCGTGGCTCTGCGGGTCAGGTCCAGATTCTTGAAGGAAGCCAGAACAGTCTTTTAAACTCCAAAGCCTATCTGGATGGGAGAAAAATCCAGATTATGCATTTCACCATCACAACCGGCCCGGTAGAAGACATCTCTCTTGATGAAATAACCTTCCAGGTTGAAAAAGGAAATGGAAACAGAGTAAATAATGTATTTGTGGCCCGGGATGTTAATGCCAACGGATTATGGGATAATGGGGACATTATTCTGGATTCGTCCCAATTTACAGCAGCCATCCCTCCAAAAGTAGTTTTTGTACCTAACCAAGCAATTATCACTAAAGATAATAGTCATTCTTTTCTGGCGCTTGTCGCCCTCAAAAACGTCCCCTTTTATCAGGACAATAAGTTTCAGATTGTTTTAAATCCTGCTTCAGCAAAAGCAAGCGGAAAAATATCAAACTCGGTAATCCCCATTGTCAATGACCCTATCTATTCTTTAGAGCTACAAGGAAGCACTGATACTACATCACCCGCCCCTCTACAGAACTTACGGACAGTCGCCAAATCCGGAACAGAATTATTACTCAGCTGGGATCCCCCAAACAGCAGTGATATCGATTCAATACTCATACGTTATCGGGCAGATGGGCTGTATCCTTCCCATCGTTTTGATGGCATACTTTGGAAAACTTTCCCCGCCTCAAACACCTCTGAAACCGTCTCAGGTCTGGTTAGCGATAAAATTTATATGTTTTCCGCCTTTCTGAAAGACAGTGTTGGCAATTGGAGTCAAGCAGCATACATAATAGGCCAAACAAAAGATGTTCTTGGTCCCGTTGTAACTATTGCCCCCTTAGTTACCGCCCATCAGAGTCCAGCGCTACAAGGTACCATTAACGACCTTACCGCAACCATCCGTCTCACTATTGATGGAAAAAGCTATACCCCTGAAAACAACGGTAATGGCGTTTGGACGCTACCTGAAAATACAGTACATACACTTGCTCAAGGTATTTATGATGTAGAAATTTACGCAATAGACTCACTCAACAATGAGGGTACCGATGAGACAACTAATGAATTAATTATTGATATAAATGATTACCCTGTCTTTACCGGTATTCCCGATACGCTATTCGCTATTGAATCAACACCATTCACCTACAAACCTGAAGTAACCGACCCGGACAGTGGTGATATCGTGACCATTAAAACTCCGGTCTTTCCGACATCTCTCTCTTGGCTAAAATGGGAAAATAACAGTTTGACGGGTACACCTGGAAACGATGATGTTGGAACAACATCGTTACTGTTAGAAGCAACTGATGGTAAATATACTTCAGTTGATACTGTCCTGTTAGTGGTCATGAATACAAATAATCCCCCTCGGTTTACAAAACGGCCTGACAGCTTGTTTATTGACCAGGACAGCCTGTTTAGCTTTCGACTCACGGCATCTGATATAGATGACCCTGAAGATAAACTCCAGTATACATTCAAAGGTCCCGATTGGCTAAACGAACTTAACAATAATCTTGTAACGGGCAGACCCGGCAATGACGATGTAGGCAGTTATTCCCTCCTCATAAAGGTCTCTGATGGAAAAGCTGCAGACAGTATGCGTGTTATAATAATGGTAAGAAATGTTAATGACCCACCAGAAATTGTATCAACAGAGGGTCTGGACAGTAATCAGCTTATATGGAATGAAGATTTCGTCTACCATTTGCAATTTAAGGTTGGTGACAAAGACAAAGGGGACCACATTTCCCTTGACACAGTACTGCTACCTGATTTTATCGTACTGGAAAACATTAATGTTGAAAATGATGGCTACTTTGTTTTTTCACTATTAGTAAGCCCTCTTCAGGCCGATACCGGTTTCAAAACCTGTCTATTCCGGTTTTATGATAGTAACCATGGAGCAATATCCCGAGAAGTCAAATTCTATATCATGGAAACAAATGATCAACCCACAGCAAAAGCGGAGTATATCCTAAGAGGCGGTGCTATCAGATTTATACTAGACGTGGAAGATGAAGATGGAACCCTTGCCGAAACTGATTTTAGTCATGAACTTATATCTTTATCAGATGGCGACTCCACAATGTTTCAATCAAAAGACAATTTGGGCCAGGAGGATAGTCATTATCTGTATTTTTATCCTCTACCCGAGGGAAGTTATCAACTTAGTCTTGTTGCCAGGGATGTTCATAAACTTGAGCAAAACGAGCCAACGATTATACCTTTTGAAGTAAAAGGCATTTGTGTCACATCGCTTGATAGTGGACTTTGGGTTATGAAAAGTTTCCTTTCACCCGTAAAGACAAGTCTTTTAGGACCGGATATACATATTGCTAAATGGCTGGACAACGGGCCAAACGATGATTTATACAGTAAATATATTACAGAAGATAACATTTCTCTTTTACAGAGAGGTGAAGGATACTGGATCCAGTCGAATACTCACGTGATGATTACATCAGAACCTCAACAGCAAAATGATGATTCAGCATTTCATTTGAAATTGGTACGCGGCGATTTGGGCTGGAACCAGGTTGGAAATCCCTTTCCCTATCATATTAATCTTTCTCATACGGGATATATTTTCTGGAAGTGGAACCCTTTAACAGCAGATGTCGAGCGTACTCAAATTCTGGAACCTTGTGGTGCTTATTGGGTGCAGGTTTCAACAGATACTAATCTAATAATCGAACCAAAACCGTGGTTTGGTAATATGGAATTGGCAAAAGGAATAACTAAAACATATCACAGCCCCCAAGACTGGCAAGCATCAATATCTCTTAACGCAGGTAGATATGAAGATAATGCTAATATGTTTGGTTTTAGTTCACTTTTAAAAAGTGGCGCACAAAACACAACAGAGATATCAGAGCCACCGAAAATGGGTAGTCATGTTTCACTTTTCTTTACCAGAAGTGCTGGTAAACAGCTTGTAGCAGATTATCGACCACATACGGGAGACGAAACCTGGTGGGAATTCGGAATCAAGGGTATAAATACTGGTGAATCCTCAGCAAATTTAACATTAACCGGTTTAAATAACCTGGAACAAAATGGCCTGTATTCTTATCTGGTTTCCCAGGGAAAAGCAACAAAAATAACGGGGGATGAGCAAATAAATGTTCCCCTATCGTCCCAAACCAACTATTATCAGTTGGTAGTTACCACAGATAATTCCTTTCTGGAAAAGCTGTCCAGCCAATTTGAACTCGCTCAGAATTATCCAAATCCGGTAAAAAGCAAAACACTCTTCCAGTTTCACATCCCCTATTCATTTAGTGAAAATGGTCAAAATATGTCTAATTATAGGTTTTCCATGACTTTATACAATAGTCAAGGGCAAAATCTTGGAAGCATTTATACAGGAACAATTAATCCAGGAAGCCATGAATTCCTGTGGGCACCACCAGCAACTCTGCCAACAGGTATTTATTTTTATCAATTACAAGCAGGACCCTATATTTCATCGAAGAAGATGATTCTTTCCCGATAAAAAAAACCGCCCTATTTAGGGCGGTTATAAAACAACATTAACTATTCGGACTAATTTTCGTCATTACCCCGCTCTAATTCTTCCCTATCTTGTATTTCAAAAATTTCATCTGAAAAGCTTCTGGAAAGAGGTAATGCGTCTGTATTTATACCAGACTCATCAAGAATGTAAATGGCCGAAGGATTGTCTAACCAACCGGTTATATCCTGTTCGTTAAGATTATAAACGTCACCACTACCCTTTTTTGTGTATTCTACAAGGTTATTTTTTACCCAACCCCGTACACCCGTATTGGTCTTTACAAGACTGCGATCCTTGCCTTTTTTCAATAGGGTGACCATATCTCCCTGACTCAATGTTCCTTTAGAACTTTCTCCGGTTTTTGCCTTATATATTGGCGTGCCATTGGATTTGATACGTAAACCCTTTGCAGCAGATGCCACACAAACCAATGAAAAAACTAAAAACAAACTGAGAAAATACCTCATAAGTAACCCTCTTTATTTAGATGTGTTATAAAAATATACTAATTGCTTGTAATTCGGACAATAAATAAAAATTCAGCCAAAAATTTAAGTTCAAATCATAGAAACCAAGTCTTTTTATAAATAATTAAGTAAAAATCCTAAAATTTTAAACTTTTTTAAAACAGCAATTGCACTTGGTTTACAAGTTGGGTAGAATAAGCAGTGAAGGAAAAATGTTGAATCCAGGGGAAAATTAATATTCTGCCCGTATTATAATCATATTAGAGTTTCTATAATATTATTTTATCAATACTATTTTACCATAATGATAACTAAGCAAGGCCGGCAAAAATGCAAAAATTAAAATTCAAACAAACAGTTGTTGCCGTATTCCTTCTATTTTTCATCATTATGAAGACCCATTCTGCTGTTATCCAGTCAGATATGATTCTGAGCATAATGGTTAAGGGAGACAATCTACTAACCCAACAAGTTAAGGTGTTGGAAGATGGTACCATTGATTATCCACTTTATCAGGATATTCCAATTATAGGAATGACAACTGCAGAGCTCCAGGACGAACTTATGCTCAAATTGGTCAACTATACTGATGCGCCCTTCGTATTGGTAACTGTTTTATCGGAACTCCCAATTTCGGTACATGTACTTGGTCAAATAAATAATCCCGGCCCCCTTAAAGTACCAGCCCATGCAAGTTTGCAAGAAGTCATACAATCAGCTGGGGGACCCACAGTATTTGCAAATTTTACAAATATTAAGATTGTGCATAAAAACCAAACAGATGAAGAAGCCAGTTATTACGATCTTCAAAAATTTATGACAACAGGTACTCTATCTTTACTTCCCAAAATTATTGATGGAGATAAAATAATCGTACTGTCTTCCACTAAATCAACGAAGATAAAAGTGCTTGGCGCGATAAACAAACCAGGATATTACGACACGCACGACTCCACTACTATTTTTGATATTATCTACTTAGCTGGCGGGCCTTCTGGTGATGCAAATTTAACCAAAATCCGTGTTTTAAGTAATCAAAACGGACAGGAAACAGACGCAACCGTTAATTTGCGAAAATATATCGATAAAGGTAATCTTAGTGAAATACCCCTGGTTACTGCAGGTGATGTTATTATTGTTTATCGGAAGACATTTACCTGGTCAAAAACTCTGACCGCAGTCAGAGATATTGTTACCCTGATAACCGCCTGGTTTGTTATAAGTCAACTTCTTCCCGAATAATAGAAAGATACTCTCTGATTTAGAAACTTATGAATGCCCTAAGAAACAGAAAAGAACTAGAATTCAGGGACTATTATCTGATCCTGTTTCAAAATAAACTGCTTATTTTATTCTCAATTATTGTTTTCACTGCCCCTACCTGGTTTATTCTCTCAAGACAACCAGACTATTATGACGCCCATAGCCAATTGTCTATGGATGACTCCCAAGAAAATCTTATGCTCACAGGTAATGCAAACCCTAAAAACCTGGGATATTATAACGGTATTTTCAAAGGACATGCATTTCAGAATATGTTAATTAACACTATTGACACATCTATTGTCCCAGGAATAACCATTGAAGACAAGAGAAAATTTCTAAAGGTCATGCTTCGTATATCTCAGGGCACATACAACTCTTTTCTTAAAATTCATTGTCAGACGTTTTCTTCAGATCTCAGTTTTACCATAGTAAAAACAGCTACAGACAGCTTGATAACCTTTTGCCGAAATGTTGAGAACCAAATTTCCCAACGAACATTACAAGTCATTAAAGAACAAATACAAACCACTGCAGAAAATTACAATGACGCCCTTTCTGAAAAAAATAAAATGTCACAACAAGACAGCAGGGGAGATATCAGGGGGCTCAATGCCCTGGAGGGCGCCTATGAGTCTCTCTTAGTCGAATATGAATTACAGAATGCAGACTTACAGGCAAAAAAGAATTATTTTCGAAATTTAGACAAGAAGGTGAATAAAAAAACAGAATCACCATCAAAAAACAGAAAAAGGCTTCTCTCTGAACTTAAAAGTTTAAGTAAAGAAAGAAAAAAACGGATACAACTGGGATTACCTCTTACCGATTCTCTAAAAAGCCAACAACAAGATATTGAGAAACAGATTAATTCCTTAAAAAAATCAAGCCCCAATAATACATCGAGAGAGATTAGTCTTATAAACCAATGGAAATCAAGCCGAAAAGATGTCCAAAGTGCAGAATCGGCATTACATTATAAAAGAACCAAAATCAATGCTCTTCAAAATGCAATACAGAATTACAAAAAAGAACATCCTAATATTGTAAAACATGAATTCGAGTCCAGCCGTATTAACGAACTCCTGGATAGATACACCAATACTCATAAAAGACTAACAAAACGCATGGAAGATGAAGTAATCAATATGCAAGCCCAAACAGGTGGGTTGAAAATTGTAGAACCACCATACAAACCTACTATACCGATCAAAAAGAATAACATGGTATTTTATATTATATCTGTAATAGTAGGGCTATTTATTGGCGTTGGCCTTGCTCTGTTCAGAAACTTTTTAGATGACAGTATAAAAAGTCCAGAAGATATCGAAAAGCACTTGGCGCTTCCTTTGCTTGGAACCGTCCCTCATATTGTACTAAGAAGACACGATCTCCAAATCAAGCGCGCTACTTCTGAAAAATCTGGACGAGACATTATCCTCAAATACCCCGAGCTTATTTTAAAAGGCGAACAACACAAAGGTATCATAGACGAAGCTTATCGTTCTATCCGTACCAATTTATTATTTGCAAGCCCAGATAAAGAATTACAAACATTTCTCATTTCAAGTAGTGGTCCCCATGAGGGCAAATCGCTTACTGCTGCCAATACCTCTCTGGCATTTGCCCAACAAGGAGATCCCACACTGCTTATTGATGGTGATCTGCGTCGTCCCACTGTTCATCATCTATTCAAAATAGACCGTGGACCAGGACTTGGCGATCTTATCTCCGGATCTTTAAGTATTGATGAAGTGACGCAATCTATTGAGGGTTCTTCTCTTAATATTCTTACCGCAGGCACATTTTTACCAAATGCCGCTGAAGTACTAGGTTCCAATAGATTTAAAACTCTGCTCGGAGAATTAAAACAGAAGTTCAAGTACATCATTTTTGACACGCCCCCAATCCTTGCGGTGACTGACACTTGTATCCTTTCCTCAATCCTGGATGGGGCCGTTCTTATATCCCGTGCAGAAAAGACGAGTCTACATATGCTTGATAGAAGTGTACAATCACTTAAAAAAGTAAATGCCAATATATTCGGATGCATACTTAATGATGTTAATCTGGGTAAATCCAGAGGTTACTACGGTTACTACAAAAACTATTATCAGTATTACCACACAACAAAATAAAACAGGCTGCCAGCAATTAACGACTGTTTATTGACTGACTTATGTTATGACTAAAATCCGGAAAATAGTTGAAAACAGCCTCTACTTTCTCAGTTCCAATCTGATAACATTTACCTTAGGTTTTATATCTGCGATTATCCTTGCCCGCACATTGAAGCCTACCAATCTAGGTATTTTTCACCAGGTACAATGGTTTACCGGCCTGATATCAACATTTCTCTCCCTCGGTTTCCTTACTTGCCTTATTAAATATACTGCTATGTTCCGTGCAAAAGGTGAACAACGGAATATAATGAGTATGATTCGTTTTGTCGTATATACCGAACTTTTCATTACGGGTGTAAGCACTATTTTCCTTATCCTGTTTGCTACTCCCATTGCAGACATGTTCTTCTCTCCACAAGAATCAAGATTATTTATCATTGGTTTTCTGGCTATTACGCCTGGTATGCTTACTGCAATTTTTTCTGCAGTACTGGAAGGAAGTCAACTTTTTAAATATCAGGGCCTGCATGCTCTAACGATAACACCTGCCGCTCTATTAGTAAAAATCTTACTCATGCTAAATGGATTTGGTGTTGAATCACTTCTCTGGTCAAACCTGTTTTTTTCACTTTTCAATCTTCTCTTTTACTTTTTTGCAGCTAAGCGGGAACATCTGATGGATGGTTGGCAGGGAAAAACAACCATGCTAACAAAAGTAAAAAAAGAAATTTTGAAATATAACCGTTCAGTATTTTCTATTGCTATTGTGGATCAGATAGTCTGGAGTCGTTCTGAAAATTTTTTCCTGGGGCGATTTTGCCATGCATCACAGGTTGCCTATTATAATTTATCCCAGAACCTTATCCTAAAACTTACCGGTATCATTCCAAACCTTATGTGGAAAATTCTTTTACCCGTTGCTTCTGAACAGGAAGGCGATGGGCAGTTTGAAAACAGGAAAAAAACCTATTATCATTCCATCAGGTATTCGGCATTTATCCTCTTTCCCCTCATAACCATTTGCTTGATTTGTGCTTATGAAATAATATTTATTCTTTATGGCCAGGATTATTCCCAAGCCGAAGGATGTTTTCAAATATTGTGTATTGGCGCTCTGATAACATCTCTCACTCAACCGGGAGCGGCAATGATCTATGCTTGTAACAAACAACAATTCATTTTTTATTATGGTTCCTGCCTTGCAGTACTTAACATTCTCATGGATTTCATACTCATCCCCCGTTATGGAGCACTTGGTGCCTCTATTTGTTTTACAACAGTTACCGTACTTGGGGCTATTGGTGGGTTTATTTTTATATATAAAAATTTAAAACTTAAAGTACCCTGGGTTTCTCTTTTAAAAATAACCTTTGCCTGTAATTGCATGGCTCTGGTTGTATTTCTTCTTATCCGCCAGGACACATCTCTTTTTAATATTTTTTCAAGTTTTAAACAGTGGGTACAACACACTTTGAGTTTTAACCCCGAATTCATCCTGGGGGCAAGGACCATTCGTCTTCTATTTAGTGTAACCGCAGGTTGTATTGTTTATTTATTGATATCCTTATCGTTATTTTCACTCAGCCGGGATGATATTAAAATTATCAGAGCATTGGAAAAATATCTTCCTAAATCCACTGTAGAATTTCTTCTTAAATGGAAACAAAAATAGTTTGCATATTCTTTACATAGATCCAGAACCACCAGGCAAATTTGGAGGCGGCATCAGGACTTATATTGCCACTGTTGCGGCATTGTGTAAAGCAGAAGGCCACATTCCAGTTATCTTTACACATACTCCTGAAGCATATTCTGATTTTACGACTACTACCATAAAAAGGAAACCCGTACCATGGCCAGGTATCAGATATATGTTATACCGTTTTTTTTATCCCCAAAATATTTTATTGGAACATGCACATTGGATAGCTAAAGCTCTACAAGAATATATCGTAAATCACTCAAAAGATGAAATACTGGTTGAGTTTTGTGATTTTCACGGTTATGCCTTTTTTAGTTTGAAAAATTCTGCTATCCGAAAAAGGTCAATCATCCGTATTCATACCCCAGCCTATCTCACTAACCCCCAACTTAAAGTCGGCATCCCTTTCTTGCAGAATATGTTTATGTGGGTTATCGAAAAACACTGTTTAAAAAAAGCCCAGCGAATTTCAGCGCCCTCTGCGGATTTTGTCTCGGAGAAACTTAAATGGGTTACCGATTATTCATATATACCCAACCCCCTTCCGTTTTTTTTCCATGGGGATAGTGCACCAGGTCCGGAATGCGCTGATAAAAATTTTCTGTATTGTGGCAGAATAGAATACCGGAAAGGAGTTCATATACTTTTAGATGCTTTTACCCGGCTTATTAAAATTGATGGGGAAGCAACTCTTACTCTTGCAGGAAAATGGGATGAAGGCGTTTATGGAAAGGAACTATTAAAAAAAATTAATACTCTTCCCGCCCATTTTAAAAAAAACATCAATATTCAGGGAGAAGTTTCAAAATCAAAGTTACAGGAATTATTCAAATCTCATAGTTGCTGTATAATTCCCTCCATGTGGGAAAATAGTCCCTATGGTTTTTTTGAAGCTTTCTGTGCAGGATTAATTTGTATTGGTGCGAAAACAGGCGAAATGGGAGCTATTTTGCCAAAAATTGATGGTTTATATTTTGAAGCGGGAAATACGGGTGCTTTGTTTGATGCAATGCTTCAGTATATCAAACAGCCAGGATTATTTTCTGAAGTGACCAAGCGCCAGTTGTTATTTTTAAAAAACCATAAAGAGTCGTCTGTACAATCCATTCTGGGGTATTATTATGGTATAATTAAAGAAATAAGATGAAAATTTGCTTTATTTCACGGGAATTCCCTCCTGGCAATCATGTAGGCGGTATTGGAACATATACTCATACCGCTGCTAATTTACTGGTAAACCAGGGTCATGAAGTACATGTTATTACCTATGGTCCTTTTGGGAAAAAAGACAAAAAGGGCTCCTTGATAGTACACACTATACCCATGCTTCCCCATCCTCTGCCATCAGCAAAATGGCTTTTTTACTACCGCCATGCTTTTCGCAGCCTATTACCCGTTTATCTGGATATGAAGACCTGGGCATTAACCGCAATGAACTACTATAAACAATTATCGATAGAGAACTTTGATATTATTGAATATCCTGAGACCATGGGTGAAGGATCCTTTATTGCTATAAAGAAACAATCCATGAATATCTCATGCAATATCAATACCCGTTTGATTTGCCGTATTCACTCATCTCCTCTCACAGCCATTGCAAAAAATTTTCTTGAAAAAAAACTCGTTCGCAGGTTAGAAAGAAAATCATGCTTATTAGCAGATCGAGTTGTTTCTCCGAGCAAATATATAGCGGACTCTTATGGTAAAAAAGCACTCAATTTGCATACTCCCATTATGGTTTCCAGAAACCCAATTGCATTATGGCCACAAGCGATAGATTGGGGGATAAAAAAAACCAGTAATGTTTTATTTGTTGGAAGAATCGAATATCTCAAGGGTATCCACCTTCTCTGTAAAGCACTCGAAGCCTTGCCCCCAAATATTATGCAAAAAATTTCCTTGCGCATTATTGGTAATTGTTACTCACCAGCAAACAAACTGGACCATTTATCTCAAAACACACTAAATTCTTATCTGCAAAAACATAGCCTCTATTCCTATAATGCAAACGACCACAACTCTCAAATACATTCAGAAACAACGGGATATCTGGGTCCTGTTCCCCATAACAAACTTTCGCGATATTATGACTGGGCAGGCCTCTTTATCCTACCTTCACTGGAAGAAAATTATCCGTATGTTCTTTTAGAAGCACTATCACGAGGCTGTTATGTGATTGCAGCCAATGTGGGAGGTATTCCGGAAATAATCAATTCAAAAGAAAAAGGTTTGTTATTCAACAAAGGTGATAGCAGTGCACTTGCACAACAAATTTCTACTTATTTCAATCAACCACCTGAACTTAAAGATTTGCAGGAACTATCTACAAAAACCCAAGCTGCATTCAGTGAAAAAAAATGTTTCAGTACACAGCTAAAATCTTATACTTTTTAAGTACGATGCCTGATAAAAAGATATACTACATCTTCAAACGATTGACAGATATACTTGGTGCTCTTATTGGCCTGTTTTTGTTTTTCCTTTTCCTACCAATAATAGCCCTCATTATAAAGCTTGATTCACCTGGCCCCGTCTTTTTCTTTCAATCCAGAGTTGGGCAATATGGTACAAAATTTCGTTTTATTAAATTTCGTACTATGGTTGTTGATGCTCATTTACAGCAAAATGAATTAAATATGTTAAATGAAACACAAGGCCTTACCTTTAAAATGACAAGTGACCCACGAGTTACTCGGTTTGGTAGGTTTTTGCGTAAAACCAGTATTGATGAAACCCCTCAATTCTGGGTTGTACTTTTAGGTGATATGTCTCTTATTGGCCCAAGGCCACCGCTTCTCACCGAAGTGGAACGCTATGATCAAATACAAAAAGTCCGATTAACAGTCCCCCAAGGCATTACCGGGTTATGGCAGGTGCGGGGCCGCTCTCGCTTAAAATTTGATGAAATGATGGATTTAGATAGCTATTACGCATTAAATGCTTCTTTTTGGCTTGATTTTAAAATTTTATTTTACACCTTCCCAGCTGTATTATTTGGAAGAGGCGCCTGTTAATCCAGAAACATTTTATTTTTGTATGTCTCTTACTATTTCTGTTATTATCCCGAGCTTTAATCGGAAAAAAGTTTTAGCAAATCTCATCACAGCTATACAGGCACAAACGCTTGCCAATGAATATTATGAAATATTTATTGTGAATGACGGTTCAACGGACGGAACATCAGAATTCCTGGATACCAGAAACATTCCCTATATAACTACAGCAAACCTAGGACCGGGATGCGCCCGCAACACAGGCGTTAGACATACCAAAGCACCCGTACTTGCTTTTATTGATGATGACGCATTACCCGGAGAAAACTGGCTGAATTCTATATTCCAAGCCTTCATGCAAGGCAAACTTACATGCTGTGCCGAAGGAGATGTTTTATCCACGGGGGAAGACATCCCCCTATCTCATTCGGTGTCCCATAAAGGGCCAGGAAGTTATCTCAGCTGCAATTTTGCTATAACCCGTAAATGTTTTAAGAAGCTTAGAGGGTTTAATGAGCGGTTCCGGTATATTAATGAAGATTTTGAGTTTTTTTTACGTCTAAACAAACACTATAATACCATTTATCTTCCAGACATGGTTGTTTTTCATCCTACAGTCCCGTCGCCCTTTTTAAAAACCCTGACAAACTCTCTCATATATGCAAAACGTTACTTTTACGCAGAACACCTGTTAATGGAATTAAATCCTGAGGGATACCAAAAAGTTAAATTTTGCAAAACACCCGAAGAGACCCTTAAGCGTTTTTCACATCGGTATGTTTTAAGTTACGGTTTTAAAAAAATCCATTATTTTCCCAAACATCCAATTCGTACCATGATGTGGTTAATCGTATGCCTCACCAGACAAGCCTGTTTTAATTATCTCAGACTCACAGGGTATAAAGGATGAAACTCATGCTGATATGGATAGGCGGAGTAGTGCCTGCTTACCACAGCCTCTTTAAAGCTATACAAAATCATACCGAACTGATCATCTTATCCCCGCCTCAATGGAGGCATGGCTCTAAATTATTTAAAGAACCATTACCAAAAGGCGCATACACATTAATCCAAACACCATTTTTTCCCTCCGGAAGTTCCCGTTATCTTATTCCCTTATTGCCTTTTTTTTTATTAAAATATAGACCCAGCCATATATATTTAATGGATGAGTTTGATCGTCCAAACACCTGCCTCCATAACCTGATAATTAAACTCTTTTGCCCAAGTGCGTACCTTATTACTTACAGTCTACAAAAAAACAAAAAACCAAACTATTATCGCTATTACCATTTTCTGTCACTCAGGATAAACTGCAGACTGATAAATAAAGTTATCGCAGCTTCATCCCAAGCTGCTTCGGTTGTTAGACAACATGGCTATAAACATGAAATAGCTATCATACCTCTGGGAGCATCTCAAGATTATTTTTACCCAGGAGAGGCTTTACCATTAAGAAATAAGCATAACATTCCCCTGAATAAAACCATAATTATCTATGCAGGGAGTCTCTCTGAACAAAAAGGTATAAAACAGGTCGTAGAATGCTTGTCACAATCTGATAATACCATACTTATTACTGCAGGCACAGGACCCTTGAAACAAACATTGCAAAAGATTGCAGGTGATACCATTCGTCAATTTGGAGTTGCTGATGTTTCTCTTCTGAGAGAGCTTTACCAACTTTCAGATTATGTAATATTGCCTTCTCAATCCACCTCAGATTGGCAAGAACAGATAGGCCGTTCTTTAATTGAAGGAATCCTTTGCGGTTGTACTGCGTTGGGCTGTAACTCAGGGTTTATCCCGGAAATCACACTCTTTCCTGAGACACTTTTTGAGGAAGGGGATAAAGATGGATTATGCCGTATGCTAAAAAATTTACATGAATTGGATAAAACAAGAATATTTGAAAAACAATTAAATAAGGTGACCAAGGATTTTCTGTGGGAGCATATTGGAGAAAAAACTTTTAATTTTATACAATCATGAAATCTCTGAACATACTTTTTATTCACCGTGATCTACCGCCGGATTCTTTCACAGGTGTAGCTATTCAGGTTCACCGTCTTGCCAATGCACTCATCCACTTACAACACAAAGTTACAGTACGTACCTTTTCCCAAAAACCACCTGAAGCTGAGTATCATGTAGAAACACTTACTATCCCTCTCCTCTTCAAAGCGCTCGCTTCATTAAAGCGTTTACTATTACCCTGGACATTGCGCTCAGCCACCCAGGGGGGGTTTGACATAGTCCATATTCACGGTGACGGGGCCTTTGTAAATTATCAATCAAACTATATCAGAACGTTTTATGGTACAGCTAAAATGGAGCTGGCCAGTTCACAAACACTTAAAGGAAAACTTGCTCAATGGTTGTCTTTTTATTTTGAACGTAAAGAAAATATAAAAATTCAAAAGCACGGTTGTGCAGCAGGTATTTCCCGTCATATTTCTTCGTATTTACCTGCAGTTACTTTAGTTGTTCCCTGTATGCTGCCTGAGCAGTCTGCCAGATATATCAACAAAAAAACATCCGGACCTTCAATTTTATATATGGGTTCAACCGGATCCCGTAAGCGAGGTGAATGGGCATTACAACTGTTTATTGTATTGAAGAAAAAATTTCCTGACCTTACTTTTTATTTTATTGGTAACAATATAACAAAGGACGAGGAAGAATATTTCAAAATGCCCAATCATCTTTTCGATAAACCTGTGTTTTTATCAGGTCTTTCACAAGAGGCTATTAATGCCTTATATGCTGAATGTTGGATTTATCTTTCTCTTTCTTCTTATGAAGGCTTTGGTGTAAGCATAATTGAAGCCATGGCAGCCAAGTGCTTAGTACTATCAACAAAAACACCTGGAAGCGAATCTATTTTAAAAGAGGGCGAAACAGGTTATTACATAAATGAATCTACTGCAGAAAATCTAATATCAAAGAATTTATCCAATCATAAAGAAAGGGGAAGAATAGTTTCACAGGCATTCAAGTATTCAGAACAATTCAAGCCCCGTACTATCGCCAGTCGCTATGCAGAAATTTATAATTCATTATTAAAAGTTCCTATCTAAATGAACAACATTCCTTCCAGCATAAAACTCTTTCTTAGTACTATAGCTCTTGCTATAACTGGAATGGTATTTTCATGGCGACTGACCGAAATTCCGTCTCGAATAGAGATAACTATTATAGTATCAGCACTAATAATTATCCCAAGCCTGAAATTCCCTAAAATAGCCATCTATTATATTTTTTTCATTTCTCTCTTTGTTCCGGTATTGCGTCGAATGTACTACCTTATTGATACCCGTCCCAAGCTTGATTTTTTAATGCTTTTATCAGATGGCGCAATGGCAAGCCTATTTATCTCTATTATCATGTTCTGGATAATTAACAAGCAGCAAAACAAAGACCGACTTTCCTTTTTCATTTTGATTTATATTTTTTTCCTTTTCATGAAAATTTTTGTTTTAAATACGGGGAGTACTATTGACGGATTTTATGGCTTCAAATTTTATGGTCTTTTCACTCTATTTTATTTTGCTGCCAACACTCTCATCGAAGATAAAAAAGCCTTTTTTACCCTATTCCGGTATTCTTCTTTTCTTCTGCTTTTCGTTGCCCTTTATTCTTTTAAACAAGTCTTTTTTGGTTACTTTAACTTTGAAAATATATGGGCAGATTCAGTACAGTTTACCACTCTTTTCATTGAAGGACGTCTACGGACCTTTTCAACATTAGCCTCTCCAGCTGCTTTGTCTGACGCTATGAATATTTTGTTTATTCTGGGTTGTTTTAATTTTATTAAGCCAACTGCAACATCTAAAATTTTTGGCATGATACTTATGGCTGCAACAGCGGTTCCTCTTTTATACGCTTCAGTGCGCACCAACTGGATATGCGCAATACTCAGTATATGGATATTCTATATATTTATAAAACGACTTAGCTTTAAAATCACTCTTATAAATCTGGCAGTAATCCCTCTTGCCTTGTTTTTTCTTTTAAATTATGGAGAATTTAATTCAAGTAATCAATCCAATACCACCCGACCAACTAAAGGCCAGGATATCACCGAAGTTATGATAACCAACCGGACACGCGCTCTTACCAACCCTTTTGATGAATACAGCTTCCAAAAACGGTTAGACACCTGGATATACATCATATATGAAATTTATTACACTTACCCTTTGGGAAAAGGACTTGGGGTGAGTGGTTACGCCCATAGCTTTTATATCCAGGTACTGGGAGATACAGGATACATCGGAGCATTACTTTTTCTGATTATCCTGATTACCATCATAGTCAGAGGTATTATTATTGTAAGACATGAACAAGATCAAGAGAAAAAGAACCTGGCTGCAATGTGCACTACCATCGTCATAATTGTTTCTATATTAAATATTACCGGGACCCATCTCAATTCCCATCCTTCTGATATCTTTTTCTGGTTCTGCGCTGGCTGTATAGGTTTTTTATATCAGGAATATAAAGACGAAGCGAATACTCCTGAAGCCACAATTGAGGATGAAAAAAACGCACTTGTTAACGCATTTTCACAACCGCTTCCCACCCATTTACATACAAACAATTAAAATTCTTGAAAAATACCAATGTCAACCGCCCGTAAAACAATTCTCGTGATTGGACACCCGCTTTCTACCAATGAAAATTGTGGCGTATTCAAAACCAATCAAGATGTACACTATGTGTTGTGTGCACCAAAACGTTGGTTGGTTAAATCCCTGGGACATACTTATGTACCGGCCAATAGCCGAAAGGATAATTTCCATACTTTGCCAGTCATCTTTTCCGGCCGTAATTCACTTTTTTTTTGGCGTGGTTTGTCAGCTTTTATTTCTTCCCTCCGACCATCTTTAATTTACTGTTGGGAAGAGCCATGGTGCCTTTCAACATTACAAGTAATGAGATATGCCTCTAAACAAAACATTCCATTCTTTTTTTATTCTGCCGAAAATAAAGAAAAAAAGTTGCCTTTGCTTTTTTCCTTTTTTCGTCGCCTGATTTTTAAAAAAGCAAGCGGCGCCATTTCCATTACTCCTGAGGTAGACCTGCAGCTTGAATGGGCCGGATATCAAGGCCCCATTCACCGTATCCCCCTTTGGGTAAGTCAACATAACTATACACCAGGAAACGAAACCAAAAAAAACCTCCTTTATATTGGCCGACTGATAAAATTAAAACGCGTTTCACTGATAATACAGGCACTCACAGAACTTCCGGAATTCCATCTAAAAATAATCGGTGACGGACCAGAACGCAATAACCTCGCCCAACTCAGTAAAGAACTAAACATTTCAAACAGAGTGCACTTTGCAGGTAAAATTCCAAACTACAATCTGCATACCCATATTTCAGATATGGGCCTGGCGGTGATCCCTACTGAAGAAAACCAACGGCAGGCAGAGCAATTTGGCAGAGCTGCGTTAGAAGCCGTTGTGATGGGATTACCGGTAATTACCAGCCACACCGGTAATTACATCAATTTATCCCAAAGAATCGAAACGTTTTATTCATTTTCCTTTAAAGACAGCAGCTCCCTTGCTCATGCAATCACACAGCTCTACCAAAATTATCCCCATGCCAATATTCTTGAACAATCTCGAAAGTTTGTCCTTGAACATTTCTCAACGGCCACCGTTTCCAAAAAGTTTAACCAGTTATTTGTCTCAATTTAAAATACTCTTCCTTTCAAAATATCTTTTCATGTATCATTATCCATCTAACCTATGAGAACAAACATTGATAAGCAGTAATACCACAGTAAAAAAAATTGAAGAATATCTGGTACGAAGCTGGATGGCGTTTCAAAACATTTTTTCTCTACAAAAACAAGTGGTTCCTCCGTCTAAACCCAAAAACATATTACTAACGAAGACCTGTTGCATGGGAGATGCTATAATTTCTCTCTCGGCAATTAAAGCCTATAAAAAGGCTAATCCCCATACTATTATAGATGTGTTATGCAGCCAGCGTATTGAATCAGTCTATAAAAGTATTTCTGATATTCACCAGATCTATACCTTACCCATTTCGGGGAGAAATCTTTTGTTAGAATGCTTAAATCCCAGATTTTTATGGAAATTTTTTACATTTTTAAAAATAATCAAAAAAAAAAAA
>JADFYW010000078.1 GCA_015232855.1 Fibrobacteria bacterium | reverse complement strand
CAAGTCAATAGCGCCTGCTTTAGTGCATTTGAGCAAAATACCGCTGCCCGAACCACTGGCGCCAAAACCACCGTTACTTGCATCATAGGTCTGATTAATAAGACCACTACCCCGTGTACCCCTGGTACTGGTTCCCGATCCGGATGCACTCCCACCGGCTCCGCCTGCCCGGACAGAGGTAACACCATTAATCGTACTCTGCCCGCCAGCACCATTCCCGCCATTTTTTGTTCCTTTTGTATAAACAGCACCAGAAATGGTTAAAGCACTATCAGCATACAGTTTCACATAGCCGCCGCCACGTCCACCTGCGCCACCTCCGCCGCCACCGGGGGCAGAAGATGTCACCCACTTGCACCCACCTCCGCCGCCACCTCCGCCGCCGCCACCGGAACCCAAATTCAGGGTTTCATCGGTGGTTGCATCGCTCACGGCATACTTTCCGCTTCCGCCATTACCGCCCGCAGTACCCGTTAACCTTGAACCCCAAAGGCATTTTAAACCGGCACTCCCGCTGCTTCCACCGGTTCCGGTACCGCTGTTTCCTGCGCCTCCGGCATTGGGATCATCGGTGCAGTTTCCCGAAGAAGCTGTACCTCCATCACCACCTGCGCCGCCGTTGCCCCCCCGGTAACCTTGTCCAGTTGCGGTAATGGTACCTTCAACAATAATCACTTTGGCATTAATTACCACATAACCATAAGTTCCGGTGTAGTAATTTTCCACCGTAGCGGTTATCCCGCTGTTCACCTTGAAGGTATCGATATTAGTGTGTGTAGCCGCAATGGTGGTATTGCCACTGATGGTCCAGTTCCCTCCGCCGTAATCACCACCATCAGTTGCGGTCCAGGACCAGCTGTTTTGAACAACAAGGAAAAGTACGAACAGCAGCTTAACCCCAAACACCCAGTTGGGACATACCGGAATATATCTTTTGTCTATATCTGCCAATTCGCTACCAATTCATTCAACTATTATATTATACCGCGATTAGGATTAAATTTAAAGTTTTTTAATCTTAAATGTGATGTGGATCACATTTTTTTGCATAAAAACGTTGCACAACTATGCAACAACCGCAACACAATTTTGGTTATAAAGCGTGTATTTTAGTTTTTTGAGCTTTCAATTTGGATAGGAATATTGTCCGGTTAACAGAAAACCACCCTGCTTTATGGGAAAAACTGCCTGAAGAACTACAAAATCTTATTGAGAAGCCGTTATTTCCCCAGGCCAGATAGTTTACCTTATTTTCATTGAGGACATTCGTTTTCACTTTAAAATCAACATTTTAAGGTTTCCGGAGTTACTTTGCCTGCCCGAGGGAATAGAGAAGGTTGTCCGATTCCTGCATTACGGATAAAGGATAATTAGCAGATAACCGCCGAAGTTTTTCTCTGTTCAGAGAGGAGAGATTATGGAACGATACCAGTGACTGTGCATTCAGGCCACGCCGGCGTGAAAGATAAAGAAAATCGAGAAAGGCCTGCTCCGGATCTGCTGTACCTCTGGAAGCCGGATAACGATAAACCGGACTACCAACAGTAACAAACTCGTAACATCCAAGAGGTGTATGCCTTAAGCGGGAACGGTTATGCCGCCTGTCAGTAAAACAGATTATCCGGTTGACATACTGGGTTACCAGATTATAACCTGCAAGAGCAAATCCCCCGGTAATATATGCACGGCTGTCCAGGTAAGAAAGTAGCTCAGGAATCTGCACCGTTTCAGGAAGACCGTAGACACCCCGTCCATATCTGAGGAGGACCTTCTGCTTCACCAGCCGGGATAATTCCACATTCAATACTGCGTGACTGCAGCCAGACAGGTGTGCCAGTTCGGTAACAGTATACAATACTTTTCCACTGGCCCTTTGCTGTTCTGCAAGTAATTTATGCCAATCAAATAGTTTCATTCCGCATCAACCTCCCTGTTGAGGCAGCACTGTTCCAAAATGGTCATGGCAATCGAAAAAACAAAAGCACCACCGCCTCCTTCTACAAGCTGTACAGCCTGATTTGGCTCCAACTGGTTTTTAATAATTTCATCAATCGCCCGGATATGGACCTTTTGCATCTCCCTCATTCCTTTTAACTTATGTCTGACTGTGGACATTAAAGGTATGTACTTTGTTAATTTAGCCCGAATGCTGATATCTGATGATTTTTCCAGTTTTTTTTCAAACAAAAACAGGTCTATAAAATCTCTTTCCTGCAAGGGCCATCGGTTCAACAATGCGATGACCTTACTTTCTATCATATCCTTATCGGAAGGAGTAGGTAAAATCACTCCCTGTACCGTCTTTACAACAGGTTTTTCCGAACAATCAAATTTCATAATATCAACAGGTATCTCAATCCGGCTCTGAGGAATATTTTCCTGCCAGAAAGCCAAATCAATTGTGCGTACTACTGACGACTCTGAAGCAGGCCCGATAGCCCGTTGTGCCCTGCCCTGATAGCCATAACGACTTATAATTTCCGGAACAATACGTTGATTTAAAAAGTCAACGATCTGGACCTGTTTGTCCTCAAGATTACCCTCCCAGTAATAATCGATATCACGAGAAAAACGACAACTGTCATCAACCAGCCGAAACCGGTATCCACCGATAAGATATAATTTATACCCAACTGGGTTCCGGGCCAGACTGGTAACAATCAACTTCTGAAAATCTTCTATTATTTTCCACTTCTTTATTTCCATGTAACTTAATATAACATATTTGTTGTGTTAGGTTACTCATTATTTATAAAATCAAGCAAAATTGATTGATTTCGGTATAATTATCTGTAAAGGGAGCAGAAACGGTAATTTTCTGTCAAATTCATCACTATTTGGGCCATTCGGCATTATCTTCAATACACCGTACAGCTTCATAGGTAAAGGATTGGGCGATATAATTGTTATGCCGGGTTTATCGAGCCTGATAAATCTGATCTTTACCCAATCATTCATATCTTTATTTTGCTCAGCTCAAAAAGCAGTTGGTTCCGGGTATATATGTTGCGGTGTTTAAAAACAAAAACAGCCATAAAACGGTTACAAAAACAATAGCGGTGATGGAATAGTAACTCGTCAAATTTATTGAGCACAACCATCCTCAGGCTCCACTCCCGACCGTACGATTCCCTGACGATATATCGCAGTATGTGTGCCCGCTGAAGTATTAAATTTCACTTTCCACAAGTACACACCACTTCCAACAAAATTACCCGCCAGATCTTTCTGGTTCCAGACCAGCCAACTTTGAAGACCACGAGCAGTCCGCCGGGACTGGTTGTCCAGCTCACCACATTTTCCAAAAGACTGTACAGACTGATGCACAAATTTTCCCAGATGATCAAAAATGGTAATTTCAGCAAGGTATCCATCGGTAGAGAAAACCTGAACCGTTGAGATGCAATTATCAGGGAACTCAGATTGTCCGGCTGTCTCCGACAAACTACCCAGACATTCAGCCCCCGGAGGCAAAATAGACCCATCCCTTTGTAAGCCCTGAGGCTTTATCCATGTACGTGAGTAATCAAAACTCCCATCAGTATCTCTCACCATCACAACATCACGACCGGGAGTTATCGTACCATCTTCATTCAGGTACATATTTGCCATTAAAGTCCGGGGATCATTTAATCCTGATCCAATTACCGGCACAAAAATAGTAGAATAATTTATAGGGTCCGGGTTTTCTTTCCCCAGAATCAGTTTAGCAACATTCTGAGGTTTATTTGCACGCTCAGATACATCTACATAGGGAGCATCAGGATTCATAAACAGCTCATCATCAACCATAGGTTTTATCGTATTAAGCCCGTTATCTACGATAAAAGTCCATTCCAAACTATCAGGCCCTTTAACCGTTGGTTTTGACCCAGCCAAAGAAATCAAAGGAAAAGCCTCTGATTTTGACATATTGGGAGCGGTAAAGAAAAAGAGTGAGTCCCAGGGAGTTCCTGAAGCATGCACAGCCCTTATTTTTTCTGATAATGTTATAATCAATGTATCAGGCTGTTTCTGTAAATACCCTTCCGTATCTTTATAATAGGAGTTATCTGATACCAATTTGGTGACTGATTTTACCACCGCGCCTATACCATCTTCAATAGCAACCTCCTGCCCCTGAAACACTGTTCCCTCAGGCAACGTAAGCATGGGATTATCCTGGTTGAAAGGGATATTTGTTTCAGTGGGTGGGAAAATACTTAGTGTATTATCCAATGCCCCTGGTAACAATACACTAACGGTAACAAAATCGTCATGAAGAGATATCATAGGCTCAGAATTGAAAGGATCATTTTCTGCAATATGACCCTGTGCGCCTTCATAAGGCCAGTCTATGGAACTAATCGTGGCTGGAGCATTATAAACCGGTGCTTTAAACTGAATATAGATAGAGTCACCTTGGCCATCATGATTACCATCAACAATCCAGGCTCTTTCTGCTGGTATGTAGGCTGCAGCAACCGTAACGGATGCTAAAGCACTGCCTGATGTAGCGGTAACATTCATCTCATTGACAGTGGATTCCAAATCAAGGGATCCTTCGAGAATATTGTTCCGCAAGTTTGACTCATTACTAAAACCTATGATAAAGGAACCATCAAAAACGGCCGTATTGTCACCGGTCTCAAACACAAGAATATCAAGGGTATCACCCGTGTCTGTTTTTAATTTTACCCGAAGGGTATCCGGCTGGTAAAGATTCGGAGATTTATGCATAAGCCGTACCTTAATTTGGTTACCTCCAGCTTCATCAAAAACAGATACCGGGCTGCCGGCTATATCATAAAATGATATCGAGGAAGGCGTATCATCAAGAAAAGATACCAGACGAGTAGTGCTTGTACCGTAAATCGGGTCTGAATAACCCGCAACAATATTATCAATATCCTGGCAATGTAGCGTATCATCCATAACACTGCCGGTCACCGCTTCACGTTTTTGAATTTCCGCACAATATATTCCGATATCAGGAGACTGCTGTACCAATTTTACATTCTTAAGCATATCTCCCGAACTTTTGCATTCTATTTCGTCCAGCAACAAAGTATCCGTGGAAGCGGACGAAAAAACCTGATCCTCTACACAGACTTTTATCGATTCACTATGCCGTGTTACTACTCCAGAAGATTTTGCGTCAGTCAGTATTATCGATTCTTCTGTATTTGCTTTAGCCACCGTCATTACCGCATGAGCAGTGTCACCACTAAAGCGTTCACTTGTTCCCGTCATGTGCTGGGCAACATCCACCTTTAACTGCGCTTTAAAATAATACTGGAGCTTTCCATCCATAGTAACCCCAGCCCGGGTATCTTCCAGAGATAGAATTGCCGTCCAGACCCCTGCGTCACCTGTTTTATTGAGAAAGGTCAGAGATACCTGTTCCATATCGGTATAACTCTGCCCAAGAGCATCTGTACTGGTTACGGTTACAATCGCACTCTTTTTAGTTATAGAGGCTACATAATCATCGGTGTAGGTGATATATACATTTCCTTTTCCCGCATCCCAGATATTACCCGGCATCAGTTCAGGAGGAGTCGTACCATCTGCATTGGTAAAGCTCACATGCCCGGGTAATTGAGAGGGTACTCCAAAGCCCGCCAGGTCCGTTCTGCTTTGCAGGGTAACCGGATTTGTGTAATCAGCCTTGAGCTGGTCCCCTATCCTGATTTCATAAAAACCATTAGCAGATGTAACCGGTGGTGAAATATGGACAGGTAACGAAACACCGTATTTTCCGGATTGCAGCTCAATTAACGGCAATATCTCCTGGTCCGGCTTTCCCCCGTTTCCATCTCCCTTGGTATTGGTGAGGGTAACAACATATTCCTGCAGGCGGGTTGGATCAAAAGCCGCATCTTCAACCACCACATAGACCATAGATTCATTGCCCTGGAGAGGACCGGTTAACTCGTTCCAACTGCTGTCTGCAAAATAAATTTGAGCATCCTGGGGGGATGGTTTTACTTTAAAGGAAGTTTGCGGATTATCTTCTGCATAAAGCGGGTTTTGCCAGGACAACCCGACATCATCATAAGCAGCAGCCTCTACCGCTCCATTCCCGGAAATCGCCGTACCTGCAGCAAAATTAACCGTATCAATAAAGATGAGGGCGTTATTGTCTGCCTGGGGATGGGTAATGGTTATTACTTCATTATCAAGCCCGGTTGCCGTGGTAACCATTACCTGAACTGATGTAAGACCGGCAAAAGGAGCTGTGAGTTTAACAATGAAACTACTATCATTTTCGGTAAGATATGATGTTCCCCCTAAGGGTTCACCTGTTATTTTTATTGCCTGCAGAGTGGAACTATTGTTGGTTTTTGTAAATACATGGGAAATTGTATCACTGTTAATCCAACCCTCCTTTTCCGCATAGGCCTCAAGGGTAACCGTTTCAATAATATCAATAGCTGTACCGGTATATTTCCGGTAATTTTCCGTAGCACTCAACCGGTAATAAATACCAACGTCCGGAACACTATTAGACAGAATAACCGACTGACGATATGCAAAAGCCCCCCCTGGAGGATCAGCAACTGGCGGGGGTAAAACCACTGGATCAAAGATTTTGAGACTTGTTTCAATATTTATTTTTGAACCATGGTAATGCCTTTCACAGTAAAAAAAGTCAAAATTGTATACGTTTCCTTTTGTTATACCCAGCTGCTCCGCTTGAGCATCAAGATCAACTACACCGTTTAAAGCACCATGTACTCCACCCAGATCCATAGCCAGCCGGTTATTGATATATACAAACACATCATCATCACCGGTAAAATTAAAAACCTCTTCACCCATATAAGGAAACTCGGTATGAGCTTCCATACAAAAAAGATGGTTATGGGTTCCTCCGTCTTCAGGATGATTAGACCATTTTTCAGCCCCCTTTACCGTATCAATAGGGAAAAACGTATTATCTTTATACTCAAATCTATCCGGGGTAGCCGGGTTCTGATCAATCAGAAAGCCATCAAAGGTTTTATTTGCTGATGTATTTTCAAACCAGTTTTCCGCATCCAGGCCCCTGCATTCATTACATTCTGTGCGTTGGTCCCCGGAATAAGAGGCACAACTCTTTCCACTTTTATTTGGTTTTCTATCTGCTCCTAATTCTGCAGCAAAGATATTTTTGGCCGGGTCATTAGCCGTATTGGTTTTGTTTGCACAAATAAACCTTCGGGCATCTCCCTTCCCGGTAAAGTCAGGATGTGATCCATAAAAGTCATGATAGGTTACTTTCAGGGTATCCGCCCCATATACCAGATTGACGATCATTACGACAAATATGGTCTTTATTAAATAGCTACTTTTTACCAACATTCACTTCTCCCGTTATTGTTTACGCGACTAGTGAGCCGTCCAGTAAGTCTTTTCATGTATCTGCTGATTCCGGGCAAGCCGGAATGACTACTTCGGGAGTAAATAACATGAAAAAATTAATTTGACAGCTCACTAGTGGATTTCATTACGCTTTTATCACTATTTGGGCCACTCATCGGTATCTTTAATGCACCGCACAGCAGAAAAACTCCAGGGACGCGACACATAACTATGTATACCTGGCTGGTCCAGACGAAGAAATCTGACTTTACACCAATCATTCGCGTCCTTGTTTATTGACCAATATTGGCCTGTCCCTATCCAGGCGCCTACGGCGTTGGTACTGCCGCTTATCACCAGACTTAACCCGGTTTCATTGGTTCCGCCATGCTCTTCTGCGAGTATTTGTTTATAAACATCCTGCCCATAAACCCGCTCATGGTAAATTAAAGAGTCCGATATACCAAGATATTGTTCAAGTATTTTCCACTCACCATGGGAGGGCATATGCCAGTCAACCGGGCAAATATCCCTGGTATTGCCGTGGGTATCGGCTGTCGCGTTTGTCCAGTTATACAGGCTGCCCATTTTTTCGCAATTTGCAGAATCATCCATGTAGCAGCGAGGTGAACCTCCTGCATAGTCCAGATTTTCTGCCATCCATCTCTGGGTACCAATAGTCACCGTTTTATAGACCCGGCCGTCACGGGTATCATAGACAATGGTAGAATCCAATTCACTGTACAGCGTAATATCATCAAGACTGTCTACGAAATTGGTTATTTCAATTTTCACCTGAAAAAAGCCCTCTTTCATGACTACTATGCTATCAATCTCGGTACTGTCCTTTGCACTGTCAGCGGCAGATTTAGCCAGATACAATTCGGCACTGGATTGCGAAAACCCATTGTTACCGTTGTTTGCTCCATACAAATATTTTTTCTGAAAGTGGTTGTGCCCAACCCGCAATTTTACAATGTACATACCGCTCACTAAATCCATCGGCAAAAAAGAGAAACTGTGATGGCCTTTTTGCAATAATTTGGTGTTAATACGGGCCAGTGTCCTCCCTTGAACATCAAATACTCCCGCAGACAAATTCTGTTTCGATAAGAGAGTAAACGACAAAACGCCTCCCTTGATAACCGGAGCAGATTGCAAAACCCCGGCACTTGAAGGTGCATCAAGACTGACTGGAGGGATAATTTTAAATTCACCTTTATCATCCGTATAAACTGCACGATTCACCCCTACCAGTGTTACCAATGCTTTGACTACAGGTTCAGAATTCTTATCAATGACTCTTCCCTTTATATCCAGTTCCCCGGAAAACCCAAAGGTTATAAGAGCGAAAATAAGTCCCATCGAAAATATGTTCTTATGCATTTTTTTATCCTTTTCACTAGTGTAGTGTCAAATTAATCTTACCATGTTTCATTCTCTTGAGGCAGTCATTCCCGCTACGTCGGGAATCAAATCGGTAGTAATAGATGGTCATTTATATTTAATTTTAAGAAATGGAAAGTGTATTGCAACGATGACCCTGATTGGGCCTCAGCCTTGCGGCTTCGTTCAAGCTCGTTAGGCACCTTAACCTTCTCATTCTCGGTTCCGGAGGAGCCGGAATGACTATTATGAGAGAAGTTAACATCAATATCAAAAACATAATACTTAAAACCGAACAAATTTTTGAGGAGTATATTGCCTCTTTCTATCAGAAAGAGCAACAAAATAAACGCCTTTTGGTAACGAATTAATATCCATTTCTGTTTGGTAGGATTGCAACATCCTGTTTCCCTGCATATTATAAATGACCGCCTTTTTCAGCGTTTCAACCCCGGTAATAAACAACCGGCCAGATGCATTATCAATCCGTAGCCCTATCTGTATGGATACTGATTCTTGAGGGCGCATAGCAACAACCTCCATAGTGTCACGCACGCCTTTATACACGCGAAGCTCAGCAAAAGTAATATGCCCGCCGTTATTAATTCTCTGCACTCGTATATACCGATAGGTTGCGGTATCATCAACCACACCCGTCCAGGTCCCCTTATGGGCAAATGCAGCATCGGTTTTTTTCCCTAAGACAGTAAATTCTGAAAAATCTGCAGAACGGGATGCCCGGATTTCAAAATTGGTCCGCGAAGTAGCCTGATCTATATCCTGCCTTGCAACCAGATCAACTCTGCTGATGATATATGCAGAATCCAGAGTCACCTGATACCAGGGATTATCGCTTACCTCCGAAGCCCAGAAAGTGGCCGAATTTCCGTCATTGCCCTTGTTTCCTGCATAGTCTTTGGAATACACTCCTGAATACGCTACAGGCTTTAAAAGTGCAATATTAACAACACCCATTACACCGTTTCTACCGGCCTCTTTCATTATTTGTTGCGCCTCTTCGGGCCAGGCTCCGTTTGAAATAATTGTATTGTTTGAAACCGTATTATTTGTTCCATTATTTGTACTGGTTGGATTATCTGAATAATTATTATTAATGGTATTATTCTGAATAGTGTTCATCCACAAATGAAGCCATTTCAGTACGCCTGCTATCACATTATGGTGCCAGTGCGTACTACTTGTCCCCTGATCCGGATAAAGGCCGCCAGTAGAATGTTTAACACCTATAATTACATTATGGTGGATAATAGCTCCAGGCTGATAACTCAATGTATATATTCCACCTCCGTCATCCATCGTTTGCATTACATTTTTCACCAGATTGTAAGCAATTTCGTTCCCCTCGCCGGCGTTTAATGTATTACTCCAACCCCAACCTACAGATATCCCCGTATACGGCAGATTTATCACGTCATTATGAAGTATTTTCGTACGTCTGGTAATTCCGGCAAAAATGCCGACACAACTAAAAAACTCCCGTCCAATCGAATCGACCAGATTATAGCTGATTGTATTATTGTGCTCTATAAGACTGTCTGGTACATCATTGAGGGGGCCTAGCGAAATACCGCTTCCCGATATATCCCGGAAAACATTATTATAAATCGTATTAAAATTACTGCCTGAATCCAGGCGCAAAGCAGATACCCCCATGCGCTCAAACCGGTTATTTTTAAACACAAGATAGGAACTCCGGCAAAAATCCAGATTCCCGGGAATACAAAATACTACAGGCATATCAGGCCGTACATAAACACCTTCTGCCTGAATTACAGCGAATCCCATTGACGTATTTGGCCGTAACCATGTTGCATAAGTAAAACTAATACCCTCAAACTGAACACGACTCACACCTTCTCCTCGAACAAGGTATTCAATTACAGGTAATACCGCGTTCACTTTATCCATGGATTCACCAGAAACAGGTATGTAATAAATAAAGCCCTCTGAAGGATCCAGGAACCATTCGCCTTTGGAGTCAAGTAATGTATAGGCATTTTCCACCCAGCTGACTACCGGTTTCCAGGCAAACTGGAATTGCCACAATGTCCAGTATGGATTAGCCATGGTAACACTCGTCCCGGATACAGATGCTGCCGGACCCCTGCTGCTGCGCCATCGCTCGTTTGAGACCACCTCCAGCCGGGTAATATCTTTTACTTGTGACACCCAGGCAGGTGCGGTAAATCCGCTTGCCGTTGCTGCCCAGCCGGCACCATTATCTGAACGTGCCCGTACCATCCTTCTCCCGTTCACATAAAATTGGCGGGAATCTATGCCCGAATCAACTTTTGCCTTATAAATATTTTTTACCGAATCATGGAGAGTCCACCCGGTTACCGTTAAACCACCGCTGACCACCGGGATTTCTTTTTTATAAGCCCGGTAAATTATATTAAAACTGTCTTTTCCACTGTCGTCCGGACCAAGCGCTAATGTGGAATCTAATTCATAGAGACCTCCCCGCAGGTTTACCACAACATCTCCGGTCATTGTCCCGTTAAAGCCCCGTACTCTGTTTCGAGCTTCATGCAGTGTAGCCAAAGGAGACTCAAACGTCCCTTCACCACCATCGTTCCCGTCAGGATCGATAAACAATTCCTTTTGAATACTGGAGACCCCGTTCAATACCATAAATATGGTAACATACATAACGCATGTTGTAATAAAATGTAGATATACTTTATTCATCTTTTCCTTTTGCCCAACGACGTTTTACCTGCTCAAGTACTTTTTCATATATAGTATATAACATAGGTAAAAATTATATATTTCATATCCCATTTTCGATTCATTGTTTACCCTTTTTGATTAAACATTTATTGAACTAAAAAACACCATGTTGTTGGATACAAACATAAATTCAACCTTAATGGTATTGACCAGTAAGAACCTAATATTCCTCAGCTCTAATTTATTAATCTATGTTGTATTCTTTATGTATATTTCCTTTACTCGAACTGACGTACCCCTCCCACACAATGAAATAAATCCCACTGGACAACAACCGAGTTCTAAACTAAAGTACAACCTTTACATCAATATCATAAACATCCTATAGCCATCAGTGGTCGGCATATAAGTTTTCAGTAGCGAGTTACCAGTTATCAGTTTTTTAGTGGCTTCGTATGTATAATGATTTCGCAAAGCGCATTATTAGTCTGATTACTGACTACTGATAATTTCTAACTCATTTCAGCATCAATATTTTCTTAACCATTACATTGCTGCCCATTTCTATTTTGGCAAAATACTGACCTGCATATAATTCTTGTTTGTTATCACCCAAGCCATCCCATGCCAGGTTATGAATTCCAGTAGTCAGAGACGCAGAATACAAATTTCTGACCATTTTTCCGTTCATATCATAAATTTTTACATCTACTTTTTCTGCCTTTAACAACCTGAATCCAATCTGTGTTGAAAACCGAAACGGATTTGGATTTATTGATACATCCCCAATATTACTCTTAATTTTTTCCACTGGGACCGTAAAATTCTGAAGCAAATAAAAAGTCTGCGCTTTTACATTACCAGGAACATCTCTGACAACAACCTGAATCTGATTGGCAGAATCGGCTTTACTTTCAAAAGGTATGTTAGCAAGAGAAAGTCCAGCGCTTTCTGTGGTCCCATCAGCCTTATCGATGGAAGCGGGCATCCATGCACTCCAGGTAGTACCGCTATCGCTTGAATACCGGTAAGAACCGGAATAATAATTTGCAACTACTTCTGCAGTTGTTAAAGCTCGGCTTATGACATGGAACTCGTCGATATAACCTTTAAACCAGGTCCCACGATTAATAACATTACCCAACCGCAAAGGCTTTGTCTGGAAAATAGAATAGGTCGACCAGTCTTCGGTAGCTTTCAATACCCCATCTATATACAACCGGCCCTTGGCGCCATCAAATACAAAGGTGACCTGGTGCCATTCATTCGCAGTAAAGCTAGCGTCAGAAGACTTTATCGTTGATTGTTTTCTTGCTTTACTATAGGCTTGTACTGATATATTACTTCCTGTAACGGAAAGGTTTAATGAACCATTTTCTTCATGTGACCCGAACATAATAGCGGTACCGTTTCCTTCGGCGTTAATCCAGGCAGAAACCGTCAAATGTTTACTTCTTCCCAACTTCTTGAACCCAAAATCCACAAAATCGCCGTCTCCATCGAGATAAAGCATTTTCTCGGTTGCCCCTCCTGTTTTCCAGCTGGCCTTATCTTTAAAAGAAGCGTCCCCGTACAGCGTGCCATCATAACCATTACCTGAAGCATCTTTTACATCACCGTCTAAATGGAGAAGGAAGACTGACTCTTCTTCAAGGGCTGGTGCCTGTGAACCAACACGCAAACCTTTAGCATCTTCCACATTCATAGTAACCGTGACATCTCCGCTGTTATCAGTTGCATCAAGTCCGGAAAGAACCGGGGCAAGATGAACTTTAACTGCAAATTCTGCACTGCGGAGAGAATCACCCGCTGTGGTATTAATGCTAAAACGAATCTTATTTTTACCTGCGACCTGTTCTACAAAAGGAACACCGGTAACGGTTACGGTTTCTTTATCGGTACTGCCTGCGGTACCAGTACATTCTGCGTCATGGGCTGTCCAGGTATCCCCGCCATCAGTAGTAAATTCACAGGCTACAGAAGCAACATCAATTCCCCCTGCATTCTGAATATCAATAGCCATATCAGCCGGAATGTTTTCGACAATACCGTTATTACTGAGATTAGTCCAGTCAAGCGCTGTGATAGGCACGGCAAAATCACGTTTCCAGTAACGTGCATTACGGTGATATTTATACTCATAAGTATCCTGCATTTTAAACCTGATTTTATTATTTTCACTAATCTGGTTAAATGGGACTCCTTTGGCGGTAATAGTGATCCACTCCTTAGTCCCTTTTGTTCCTGTAGCAACTACATTATCATGCCGGATCCATTTGGTATCCTGCTGCTCAGTACTGTCAATAGCATAGAAACACTGTATTGTTTCCGGATTCATACCAACATAGCTACCCTGTACCTGTACTTGAATATCCGGGGCTGATTGTTCAGCACCTTTCCCTAGCAGTGCAAAATTCTGCCAAACAGGAATAGTTTCTTTCCGATCGTTATAATTAGTAATGGTTTTACGCCTGTCTTCCCATTCTACACCCCAGCTCCAGCCCATACCCCTGGATTTTTTGGTAAAAGGGTAAAGAATCACATTTTTATGATCATTCCAGCTTGGCCCGAACAGGCTGGCAAAGTCTGCATTTGAAGAGTAAGAACCCATAGGAATACCTGCATAGACAGAAGGAACTTCCGGAGTCGGCAGGCTGTCAAATTTAGCAGCCATAAACCAGACATAGGCACCGGTAAATTTTCCCGGATTAGCAGCTTTATAGACAGCTGAATTAGGGTAATAATATGCCTTATGAGTCTCAGAAAAATTGGTCTGAATGTATCCGTCCAGCGAACTCCAGTTTTTAAATGTTGCCATACAATTTCGGTCTGTTAAAAGAACAGGACACTCTCCCCTGGGGCTTGCAGCCTGAATTGCATTTTTTACCTGTTGATATTGAGCTTCACCAAAGGTCTCACCGTAACCAACACAACCCTTATCCTGGTCCAACGCATAAAAAAGTTCAACAAAATCAGCTCCTAACCAGGCCAGACTTTTTCCTGAACCAGTCATACTGGCAACCTTATTTCCGCCTACTGAACCACCTACCCAAAGGCCATACTCATGGGCTTCATGAATCAACTCTGGCTGTGAATATTGATGAACAACCGGAACTTTGTTGGGTGACCCTGCTGCAAAGGTATACACATCCATACTTATGCCGTTAACCCCCCATTGAATGAGTTCCTCAAAAGAAAAACTATAGTCATTCGCTGGTGATTTACTGGTAACATTATGCAGTTTTTCAATATTCATCAGCACCATCCCTGCAGGCGGCAACTCGGCGAATACCATTACAGAAAATATTGCGAGGATTACTCCTGCTTTAATACTATTCATTTTTACACTAGACATTATTTTCTCCCATAGTTGTTTTTCTCGTAAAAAGATTCCGCAATTCCGTCACTTCGAGTAGTCCTACGAAGCACATTGTGCGAAGTAGGGCGTATCGAGAAGTCAACATAACAGCATATCATATTTGTCATTTGTTTATTCACATCAAAAAATAAAGGTTTTCTTTCCTATAGATTGCTTAAATTTCTACTTCGTATTGTTGCTACATTGTTGTCTTCTCGATACGCCCCGCTGCCTGCCCGGCAAAGCCTTAGCGACGACGGGTGCGGGACTACTCGAAGTGACGTATTTCAGACATACTATTTTCTATTCCTCTCATCCTCCCCTACCTATTTTCCCTCCCTGCATCACAAAGTGATGTAGCGGGGAGGGATTAAAGGGTGGGGTCAACACTATTAAAGCTTCATTAGTTTTTTAACCATCACCTGATTACCAACTTTCATCCTTGCAAAATACTGACCTGCAGGTAACTGGTTTCCTTTATTATCAAGACCTTCCCAGAACAGAGTATTTTTACCAGCAGTAAGTTTTCTGTCCCCAATGTTTCTTACAATATGCCCGTCTATGCTATAAATATCCAGTTCTACTGCCTGTGCAAATTCAAGGTTGAAAGTCATATTGACCCTTGTTTTAAAAGGGTTCGGATACAGGGTTAAACAGGTAACATGCTGTACAATAGTTTCTACCGCCACGAAATTATCAGCAGTTAACGCATATTCCTTGAGAACAGCATGACCATACTCATCCCTTGCAGCTATCTGCACCCTGTTAACCGAGTCTGTTTTCGTTGGAAAATTTACCCCTTTCAAGGAAAATAAAGTAGAAGCTGCAGAAGCACCAGTACCGGATATTTCTGATTTTCTCCATGGACCCCAGGTTTCCCCACCGTCACTTGAACCTCTGTATGAACCAGAAAAGTAATCTGCAACAATTTCAGATTCAGTCATAGCCTTTCCAAGAATCTGTACTTCATCAATGTAACCTTTATAATATCGTGAGCGGTTACCAGGCCGGCCCATCATAAGGGGCTTAAAGGAATATATTTTATATCCGCTCCAGCTTTCTTCCGCTACCAGTTTTCCGTCAATATACAACCGACCATTCATTCCATCGTTGGTAACGGTCACATGGTGCCATTCATTACGCGAAAAAGTTCCTGCTTCTGAGATAAGGGCCGGAAAAGCCGCTCTTGGATTACTAAATACCTGAATTTTCATAAAATCAGCACCTACCATAAATTCCAGAGACCCAAAAGCTTCGTGCCCACCAAGAATGATTGGCGTATTGCCATTTTGTGCGTATAACCAGGCGGAAATAGTGAATTCGCTACTGCGGCCCAGATAACCATGATCAAAATTAACAAAGCTGTTTACCCCATCCAGGCTCAAAACCGACTCTTTTCCACCGGAACTTTTCCAGGAATCAACTTCTTCAATTTTAGCATTGCCATAAAGGGTACCATGCTGCCCATTGCCGGAAGCATCTTTTGCATCGCCATTAAAGTGATACAGTACAATAGCGTCTGCACGGGCCGGGACATCCTGGGAACCCAGAACTACACCCTTATCATCTTCCGCAGATACCGTAAAGTCATAACTGCTGTTATTTTCACCAGTCATGTTCAGTCCTGCTAACACAGGGGGCAGCTGAACTTTCACATCAAAGTCTTCACTCGAAAGATCATCACCCGATGTTGTCTTAATATTCAAACGGAGTTTATTGACTCCTGGTTTATCTTCCTTAAAGGGTATTTCTTTCACGGTCACAATTTCTTTACCAACCGTACCAGCACTTCCGGTAATTTTCGCCTCATGTGCAGTCCAGGTTTCTCCGCCGTCGGTAGAAAATTCACAAACCAGAGTTTCTACATCCAGACCACTGGCGGTATCTTGAATAGTAAACTTAAAACTTGCGGTTAAACTACTTGTCGCTAAACTGCTGACCATCTGTGTTCCCTGAATAGCGGACCATTTAGTTGCTGTATTACCAAAAGTTGTTTTAAGCTTCCAGGTACGCGGTCCACGAAAATAGTTACCTGAATAGATGTCCTTTATTTTAAACAGAACAGTTCCTGACGGAAGTCCTTTTGCCGTAATAGTAACCCAGTCTTTTGTGCCTTTGGTGCCTGTTGCACTTACATTTGTATGCCGGGTATACCGGTTAGGTTCTACCGCATAGTAACATTCAACTTTGGCAGGATCCAGGCCAACAGATGTCTGTTTGACCCGGACCACTGCGTCCGTTGCGCGAGTAGCTTCTAATTTTTCCCAAACGGCAATCACATCCCCTTTACCCGTTGTACTTTTTACATGAGGTCCCTTTGAAGGCCAGTTAGTGCCCCAACCGAATTCAGCATTCCCTGCTCCATCACGCTCCCACATGTAGATACCAACATTTCCCGTCTGGTTCCATACGGTAGTAAACCAGCTTTTAAAATAACTGTCATCCAGATATGCAACGGGATCAACCGAAAAATTATCCGTCTTCGCATATACCCAGGCGCCTGCAAATTTACCAGCATTATTTGACTGGTAAGTGGTCAGTAAGGGTATGGTCGTGTTGTCCCATCCAACAGATAAAATCTGTTGATATAAACCATCAGTATTCCAGCTTGAAAAATTACTGTTACACCAGGCATCACAAAATATAACGGGAAACGTTTCAACCATTTTTGCCGTATTCGCTACTGTTTTCATATTCTGATAATCAGTTTGGGTGAAATCCTCTTTCCATCCGGCACAAGACCCATCATACATATCAGTAATCACCCCATAATCACAACCTGTCCCTGCCGACATTTCTATATACTGCTGAGCAGCACCATTCCCATCCCGATTCCAGGCACCACCGGCCACATATATGCCAAAATCATGACATTCCTTTACTTTGGCTGCAACGGTATAATCAGCATCTTTGGAATTATACATAGGTATATACGCCACATTTATACCCGTTTCCACCAGTTCATTTAATGATTTATAAAAGTTGCTTGATGTCGGATTCCCTCCCCATCTGTGCATATACTGAAAAATCATCATCACTGATTTGTCAGGAGGAGTGTTGGCGTGAATAACGCCTGCTAATATTCCTGTTAGAAGGAATAACAGTATCATGTATTTTTTCATTTGTTCTCCCCTATTTATTTTCTTTTTATTTTAATTCTATGGATAAAGTTGTCAGTAGCGAGTTATCAGTTGTCAGTTTTTTAGTGGCTTCGCAGATATAATAATTTCGCGAAGCGCATTTATTTACTGATTACTGAATACTGATTACTGAGTACTACTTCAGCATCATTATTTTTTCAACCTTCATTTGATCCCCAATCGTCACCCTTGCAAAATATTGCCCGGCATTCAATTCCTGTCCCTTATTACCCCTGCCATCCCATTCCAATGAATGTGCTCCTCTTCTAAGCAGACCTGAGTGATAAGAGCGTACCATCTTACCGTCTATTCCATAGATATCAAGCTTTACCGATTTCGCAGTTTGGAGATTAAAGTTGAATTGAATCTTATCACGGAAAGGATTTGGATAGAGACTGACATTTACCCTTTCACTTATTGTTTTCCCTACTGAAACAACATCATTTTCCAGTAGAAAAAATTCACGCAGACCTGCATCTCCGTTCATGTCTTGAGCAACAAACTGAATGATATTGAATGAATCTGGTTTCTGGCTCATGGACGCTCCGCTTAATCCAAAAGTGGTTACACCACCGGAACTATCCTCAATGGTTCCCATTTCCCAGTCACTCCAGCTTATGCCGCCATCTCCGGAATAACGGAATGCACCCGAATTATACTCAGCAGCCACTTCATTATCCCCAAGTGCCCGACTGATAAATTGAACATCATCCAGTTGTCCCTTAAAAAACCACTGACGGTTATTCACTTTACCAAGGCACAAGGGCTGTGAACGCCACAAATTAAAACCTGTCCAATCTTTGGACATCTGGAGTTTGCCATCTACATAGACATTTGCATATTTGCCATCCCAGGTAAAAACAAAATGGTGCCATTCATTATGGGAAAAGCTACCTGCGGCGGTACTCAGATTATAGCCTTTTCTACTCATATCCCAGGCATTAATTCCGATATTGCCACTGTTAAACCTAATAAACAGGGATTGATAGACTTCATTCCCGCCAAAAGAAAGTGCTGGTTGTGTATTTTCAGCTTTAACCCAGGCAGAAAGAGTAAAAAGTTTTGATCGGCCAAGCTGATTAAAACCCAGATTAACATAATCATTCACACCGTCAAATTTGAGTGCTTTCCCGGCATTAGGAGACCAGGTGGCGTCAACATAAGTCGGTCCGCCAAGAGCAGTACCCACAAATTCATTTCCTGCACTATTGGTTAGATCGCCATCCAAATGCATAAGAAGCAGTGTTTCTTCTCTGAGACTGGCAGGCTGAGAGCCAACGACCAAACCGTTTTCATCATGTGCTTTCACCGTAACATCAAGGTTATCACCAGTTCTAGCTACTGTTAAATGTTCAGCAACAGGAGGCAATTCAACTTTCACAGGGAAATCTGAGCTTTTTAAGGTATCAGCACCAGCTATAACACTAAACCTGATTTTATTTAATTTTGCTTTATCATCTGTAAAAGGTATGCTATCAATCGTTACAATATGTTGCCCCTGTTCGTTCATTCCCTGAGAAGCTTCCGCAGGATGAGTTTTCCAGGTAGTACCACCATCAGTTGTATATTCGCATACGACAGAAGCCAGATCGAGTCCGGTTACATCCTTTACATTTACAGTAAGGTTGGCAGGAAGACTGGTAACCACACCGTCATTTTTAAAATTTGACCAATCCAGTGCCGCAATTTTAACCGTAAATTCCTTTTTCCAGATTCTCGTACTCCGGTGGTATTTATACGGATAGGTATCTTTTATTTTAAACATAATCTTATTATTACTGCTGCTCACATTATTAAAAGGGACTCGATTAGCAGTGATAGTTACCCACTCTTTGGTTCCTTTAGTACCTGAAGCACTTACATCGTCATGTTTTATCCATTTGGTATTTGGAGTTATTTTAGGGTCGACAGCATAATAACACTCGACCCAGGTAGGATCCAGTCCTACAAATGTTCCCTGAACCTGCACCTTACAATCAGGCGCAGACTTATTTATGCTACTACCGGGACTAAAGTTTTTCCATACTGGAATTGTTTCGCCTAAACCGGTTGTTGTTTTCATATGATTTGATATATATGACCAGTTGGTACCCCAGTTTTTAGTTACTCCTTTTGCTTTTTTGTTAAAAATAAACAAGATGATATTCTTAGTTTGGCTCCAGCTATCATTAAACCAGAGCTCAAAGTCACCTGCCCCCAGTGGATTTACAGCTCCAGCATAACCACCGTAATTGGCATACAAATCTTCACCATCTCCGCCTGAACCTGCAATAGACCATACCCACATACCCGAAAATGTACCGGGATGCTCATTAATATATTGCTTGGTCTGTGCAATATATGGGTGCCATGAATCAATATAGACCTCATTAAAAGCACCATCTACACCTGTCCAACCCCATATTTCCGAGAAACAGGATACATCAGAAATAATAACCGGACATTCTCCCCGGGGACTTGCCGCTTTAGCCATGGCCTTAAGCTGATTATAAACAGATTGATTAAAAGGTTGATCTGTATAATGAGGATTTTTACAATCTGCCCAGGCAAAGGGCTCATCAATTTGTGCAAAATCAACTCCCAATTGAGCAACATGCTCTATAGCTCGATCGGTTAGAGAGGCAAAGCCCCCGCCAGCAACCCATAGACCGTATTCATGAGCTTCATGAACCATTTCAGCCTGACTGTAATAATTTGCTCCAAATGTCCATGCCCGAAAGTGTATACCATTCAAACCTGCGGCTATTAATTCTTCAAAGGTCCAGCGCGTATCCGCAGGAGCTTCTTTACTGGTCAGTAATTTTAAACCATCGATATCAGCCATAACCATACCCCTGGTAGGAGTTGCAGATTGTACAATGGTAACCAATAGAGCCATTATGATACTGGCCAGAATTGTTTGATTGAATTTCATTTTTCTTGTCTCCATTTAACCATGATTACTTTATTTTTATTTTTTGTCCTTTTATCAGATATATTTTTTTATAAAAACTCTTATCATATTGTATTTCATAGTGTTATATACTTTTTAACTATTTTTAATATCTATCCTTTACCAGCTTTTAATAAGATAGTCCAAAATCAAACTAATGCAACAGCTTTTTGATTAATTTCACATATTTACGCTGAGATACTGCAATGAAGAGCAGTTTTTTGGAAGAATTACGTAATAATTTCAAATATTTTCTATTAGATATCGCAAAAAGAGAGCATTTCTTGTATGAATTACACAAAAAAAGCATCCTTTTAGATGGGAGAACTACTGATAACTTATACTCAGGAACAGTAGTACTGTCGAGTTTTACTCCATTCCGAAATATCAATAATTTGGTTACCCGTTCTTCAACTGATGAAATACCCCAAATAAGCTTCACCTTTGAAAGACTATCATTTACTGAAGCCTACAGATTTTCGGGCGCAGAAGTCAGACTTAGTTTAACGACATTTTCCTACTAAACGGAACGAAAATATTCAATTATAAGTTCCCTGCTTCTCCGCTGAAATCTCATAACATTGGACATGTATCCTTAACTTAAAGCCAGTGACTCACTACTTCAACATCATTACTTTTTTTATAACAAAACTGTGACCTGTTTTAATCCGTACAAAATATTGTCCTGCACTCAACGCTCTATTTTGTTGACCTTTACCGTTCCAGACAATAGCTTGCTGCCCTGCTGATAAAATTCCCGGTCTTATGGACCTGACCAATTTTCCTTCTATGTCGTAAATATCCAGTTCTGGCGAAGCTGCAGTACTAAGATTA
>JADFYW010000077.1 GCA_015232855.1 Fibrobacteria bacterium | reverse complement strand
TAAAGGCCAGAGTTTTGAATCATTTGTTATAACCCAAATTAGGCAATTGCTATCCCTCCATTATTCTGGTGTTGAACTCTTCCATTGGCGTAGTGCGGGCGGGGCGGAAGTTGACTTGATTATTAAAGCGGAAGGAAATACTATTCCTCTTGAAATTAAATTATCAAAAAGCCCCAACAAAAACATGACTAAAGGGCTTCACGCTTTTATGAAGGATATGAAGCTGAGAAAAGGTTATGTAATTTATCCAGGCAAAGAATGTTATTCGTTAGGGCATGGAATACATACTCTCCCTTTACATGATTTTTTAATGGATCCAAGAGCTTTTATAAGTTAGTTCGGTTTTACTATCCCTCAGAGCTGATAGCCAGGCAGTGAAATACTTCGCTTAGTGTCTGGGCATCAAGATCTGCCTGGTTGTCCCCGCTTCATTCTCAAGTTGTAAATAAAGTACGGAATGTAAATTTGTATTAAGTGGTATTACCTGAGCGCCTGAGGTCAGCTGTGTTTTGAAAAGGACCTTGCCTTGTGAGTTAAAAAGGGTTAACCGGGAAGATGTTTGAGTCGTTACATGTAATACAGGCGTGTGGCCAGATGTGGTTAGAAAGGCCGCTTTGGGGTTTTCAATTCCGCTTTGCAGTAGCTTTGTAACTTCAGAAGTTTTTACGGTAAGATTTACGGTCGTAGTGTCGTTTTCAGCTACTCCGGTTAAGGTGGTGTCTTCTCCTACGGTGATGTAATAAAAGGTCTCAAAGTCAGATGGTTTCAATGCGGGTATGATGTAGTTGCCTTCTGCGTCGGTGGATACAACCCGGAATTCTTCATATTCAAAAGGAAAAGTGGTTGGAGAAGAAATGAGAAGTTTCACCCGGGCGCCTTGTATGGGTTCATCTGAGTCTTCGTCGGTTACCTTACCTGCAATTGCGCCAGCTGGTGGTTGGTATGCTTCCAGGGTAAAGTCGACTACTTCTGTTGCGCTGCTGCTGAAGCGAACAAAGGAGTTGCTTACCTCGTTGTAATTCTCAGCCGAGACAAAAATGGCGTATATTGAAGTGGTGGCGACATCACTAAAAGAATATTTTCCGTCCTGGTCTGTGGTAAGGGTATCAAGTGGCTCCATGTTCATTCCGCTTCGTTTTGCGAGAATAACCGTAGCGCCTTCAATCCCCTCACCGGATGTATCTTGTACCGTCCCCGCAATGGCGCCGGTATCTACTCCCGGGGTTGAGCTTGTGGATGTAAGCTCCATATTTCTTGTTGTTTCTTCATTGTCATTCAGTATCAGAAGCGTCACCCGGGGGCCGTTGTACCCTGCGAACCTGGCTGAGAGAATGTAAAACTGAGGTAGAACATCGGTGAATTTAAATTGTCCGCCGTTAGAGGTGGTTGTAATTAAACTGTCGGTGGCGCCGAAATTTGTTACCAGAGTCATGCGGGCCCCATCCAGACCATTTCCTGTTTCACTGTCGGTAACGGTACCAGAAATAGTAGCGGCGTTAGTTGAAATTATCAGAATAGCGAATATTACGGCTGTAAATATTTTCATTATTTCCCCCCAGGAAAAAGAGCTCTTTTTTTATTAAAATAGCTGATTTTGGCCACTATTTTCATTTATCTCCAATATAAAATGTTCACCATTAGGTGTACATTTATTAGCAAAATATCTGCAGAAAAGGAGGATTTTCATTGTGGTTTAAGGTAAACTTAGAGTATAAGCTTTCATTGCCGATGCAATGGGAGTAGTAGTTCTCATTTGAGGAAAAACAATATAATTTGGATTTGTTACCATGATGTCCATGGAATTTGCGCTTAACTTAATTGCTTAAAATGAAAAATCTTGAAAAAAGTACAGGAAAAAAGCCAAAAATTACGGCCTATATTGATTTCCGTCTTTTTTTCAAAGATTTGTTTGAATACAAAAAGAAACATACCCCTGGGTTTTCTTTTAGGAAATTAACCGTTTCTCTTGGCCTTGCGAGTCCTAGTTATATTTCTGAGGTCATAAAAGGCAAAAAGAATTTAAGCCAGAAGCTTATTCTGAAATTGTCAAAGACCCTCAGTTTTTCTGATTTGGAATGCCAGTATTTTGAGCTCCTGGTTAAGTTTAATCAGTCTAAGAGCATGGAAGAAAAAAACCATTTCTTTAAGCAACTTTCTAAATTCAGAAGCTCGTTAGCCAAAACTATCCACACGGCACAATATAAATTTTATACAAAGTGGTACTATTCTGCGGTTTGGAGTTTTTTTGGAATGAATAACCGCGAAAGTGATCCTTCTAAAATTGCCCGGGAAATTTTTCCGCAGATTACTGCTGCCCAAGTGAAAGAATCAATAAAATTACTGCTTGAAATTGGTTTAATCAAAAAAATGGCAAACGGGTATTCAGTGACAGAAAATCATATTTCAACAGAATATCCATTCAGGGGGATGGTAGCCGTGGAATACAATCAAAATATGCTGGATATGGCAAAAAGTGCTCTTAAAACAGTTCCTGCTAAATCGAGACAATACAATACCCTGACTTTTTCAATTTCTGAACAGGGTTTTGGCACTATTAAAGAAAGAATTCGCTCATTTCAGGAAGAATTAAGAGAAATTATTGAGCGAGACCAAAAAGAAGATCGTATCTATACTTTGTCTATGTCATTGTTTCCTAATAGTAAAAAACAATAATTGTTACTTTTATTATGTGGACAACAATCAGGAGTAACCGGGATTGGCTGAGAAAATGGGTTTTACATTAACAAGCCTTCAAAAGGATAAGAAGAAAGGACTCTGCTCTTACAGAAATATTCTTTTCTCCCTTTCCTTGTGCTCGTTTATTGTTTGCAGTCTCTTTTTCTTCTCTTTGATTGCCTGCTTTGATCAAACCGCCGGGACAAGTACCGGGACAGACAATCCTGAAATAGCAATTGGCTTTGTAGAAGAAAATACTCCGGCCAAAGTAAGTGGGTCGTTGAAAATTTATGATCCCGCTCATAACCCGGTAATATCTTCTGAACCCCTTCTTAGTTATGACATAGAAAATGATTCAGTATTTAATCTTCCGAAAGAAGATCTCCGTGGTCTGTTTACTCTTGAAACCGTTTTGGCCAGGCGGGCAGAGAATAATAATAATGCATACTTCAATATTGTGTTTATATCAGACACCAGGGGAGGAATGCTATCCGGTTTATCTTATGATAAACAAGAGGACAAATTCTGGCTTGACTCCGTTGATATTAATGATGGCTTTTCATTGCGTTTAAAATCAACTGTCACCTCAAACGGAGTGGTTAAAAGCTCTGACACCGAAGAGTCTCCCCTATATGTATATATACCTGGCTCACCGTATCAGGCCCCCATTCATGAAACAGAATTTATGCTGGATGGCTTGCCCGAAGATATTTTTGCAGCGAGTGTTATCACCGGTACCGGTAGAGTGTTTAACCTCACTGATTCAATGTTTCCCGGGGTGATTAACATCCTTGAGACCAATAACTCAATAGATACGGTCTCCCTTGAGTTGCTGCCCGAAGATACTATTTTAATTTCTGTTGCCCATTATCCCCTGATAACCGATACTGTATTTGGAACAGTCTGGGTTTCTCATATCTGTGAATTGGTAAACATCCCCAATGCGCTTGTTTTACTTTCTGATTCGACGGTGCCCAAAAAAGATCAGCACGATTCGCCAAAATGGATTCCTGTTGTGTGGTCCGAACTGCTGGAATCAGGAATAATCAAATCAAAACTGATTCTCTTTTATTCCATAAAAATTGATTCCAGCTGGGAATTGTTTCATGAGACAGAGTATTATAAAGACTATTATCATTGTTCTAATCGTGGTGAACCCGACGAGGAGCTCAGGCTGGATTCGCTTTATATACTGGAGAAAGAAGGTTGGGAACTCAGACATAAAATTTATCTCACCCATCAGAAGGTAGATTCCATAACTTTGAGTGCTATTGTAGAAAAACAGGAGAAGCAGGCAGATACCGTAATAGTGCATCGCATGCCCCCTGATTCTGTTGATTTACCTTTGCCTGATTCTCTGCATGTATATCACAGGCAACAGGGTAGAGAGAGGTGGAATGACTCGCTCACTACCCGGTAAGGGCCAAATAATTAAGTTTGACAATTCAGACCTGTAACTATTACTTTTTAAATTGAAACAGGTGATGAAAACGGTTTTTACCGTTTTTCATTGAAAAGGAAAGGCGGTTAGATTCCGCCGCAAGCCAGTCATTGCTGTGATTGGGGACGAAAACCGCATAACAAGCCACTGTTTTTTTCGCTTCGGTGATTTAACGGGAAGGCGTGGTAAGTAGGATGAACCATTAGCCAGAAGGCCTGCCTGTTTGCCCCGGGTACACTGGGCTTTACCCGTATCTATTCACCTTTGGTTGAAAGGATACGTTGATGAAGTTCCGGAATATAATCCAATCCGAAACACACAAACGAGACTTCAAATCAGGTTTTTATACCTGCCAAATGGTGTTTATCATGTCTGAACCATATTAAACACTTACAAGAGGAGTACTATTTATGTCAAAGCTTTACAAAGAAACACTTGAGGCTATTGTTCCAGTCTCAACAACATTGAAGAGTGACGCCTGGGAAAAAATGAATTTTAAAACGAAGCCACTGGGCGCTTTGGGTCGTATCGAAAACCTGGCTGTGCAAATGAGTCTAATTCAGGAAAGTTTAAATCCTGAGATAAACCAGAAGGCTCTTTTTGTTTTTGCCGGTGATCATGGAGTGGCCGCCTCAGGAGTTTCGGCTTATCCCGCAGAAGTGACCCCTCAGATGGTAATGAATTTTTTAAATGGGGGCGCGGCTATCAATGTGCTTTGTCGTCATCATAATATAGGTATGAGTGTTGTAGATATGGGCGTAAATGCTGATTTTGAACCACACCCTGATTTAATAGATAAAAAAGTACGCAAAGGAACCCGCAATTTTCTGAAGGAGCCCGCAATGACCGAAGGAGAATCTTTACAAGCTCTGGAAAATGGCATGTCTGTGTTTTTGGAAGTCCATAAAAAGTCTCCTGTTGAGATTATCGGACTGGGAGATATGGGGATTGGGAACACCACTTCAGCCACGGCAATTATCTGTGCAGTTACCGGTATTAATGTGGCTGAGTCGGCCGGACGGGGAACTGGGGTTGATGATGAGGGGCTTGAGAAAAAAATAAATGTTATTAAAGATGCATTGAGTTTGCATAAGCCAGAAGCAAAGAACGGTTTGGATATCCTGTGCCGGGTGGGGGGCCTGGAAATCGCAGGGATTGCCGGAGCAGTGCTGGCTGCTGCTTCTCAAAAGGTTGCTGTTGTGTTGGATGGGGTGATATCAACCGCCGCTGGATTAATAGCTTATCTTATTAATCCCGATGTTCAGGGATATCTCATTTCAGGGCATAAATCAATTGAAAAATCCCAGGTAGCAGCTTTAGAGAAAATGAAACTTGTTCCGGTAATAGATCTTGATATGCGCCTGGGAGAGGGAACTGGCGCGGCTCTTGCTATCAACATCGCTGAAGCTGCATGCAAAATTATGTGTGAAATGTCATCTTTTGCAGATGCCGGGGTGTCAGAACAAAACTTGTCAAGCTAGGTCGTATATGAATCCAGGGCCGCTTTTACCTGCTGGAGATTTGGATCAATTTGTACGGCTGAAATGAGGCGGTCAATGACCTCAGTTTCCATACTCAGAAGTCCGGCGTTCTCCCAGAGGTTTAATAAGCTATCTTCATCCAGTGGATTAAGTTCTACTGCTTTTTCGAAAAGTTTATAGGCTTCGCGATACATACGCTTTTTGTAGGCTATGACACCGAGACCGTTGAAGGGAGCAAACCAGTCTGGCCGATCTTCGATAACATCTAAAAATGAAATGGTGGCCTCATTCAGCTTTTCTTCTTGTAACTGGATTTGCCCGGTGTCAAAGAGAGCATTAATAGGGTCGATTGATTCATAGTTTTTAATTTCGTAGATATTTTCACCACGCTCTTTGATGGTATTCAGGATATCAAGAAGTTCCCGGTTATGGGGTTCCAGTTCCATGGCCTTATCCAGAAGGGGGCGGAATTCATTAATTTTATTTAATTTAAGAGCGGCGTCAAAAGCGTTAATGAGGGCATCCATATAGGTGGGGTTGATAGTAAGAGCCCGGGTAAAATGTCCCCAGGCAGTGTCGTTATCGGAAGCGTACCAGGCAATTAAACCGAGGTTATTGAGAGCACGAAAGTTTTGGGGGTCTTCCTGCAAAAGTTCCTGGAATACTTCGTGGGACTTGTCCATGAGTCCTTCCCGAATAAGATTTTCTCCCATAATATTTTTTTCACGGGAGGTAATAATTTTATCAGCATTCCAGCTTCCTTCTGCAGCTTCTTGCTTGAGCTGATCATAGGATTGCTTTACTTCCCGGAAAGCAGCTGTTTTTCCGGGATAAGAAAATACTTTTTCAAAAGTACCAAGGACTTCGCTTTTTTTGCCTAATTTAATGCCAGCATCACAGTAGTTGATAAGTACATCTTCATCCAGAAGATTGATATCAAGTGATTTTTTGAAATGTTCCCAGGCCATTTCAATGTCTCCACATTCAAAAGCAATAATTCCCAGGTAATTGTAACAATAAGCAAGATCGTTTCCTGAATTCAGGACTCCTTCGAGAAGGTCAAGGGCTTCGTTATATCCTTTTTCTTTTATAAGATCTTCCACATGACTTTTCCAGTGGATGTTAGCATTTCCAGAAGGCCCGGAATGTTTTTGTAATTCATCTAAAAATACCTGGTTATCAGAGAAATCCACAAGTAAGGCAGAAAGACATTGGGATGCTTCTGAAGGGTCACATGATTTGTCTAATACATCGATAATATTAAGTGCAATATCCTTGTCTCCAGGGTTCAATTCAAGGGCCTTTCTAAAAAACATAAGCGCATCGGTATATACATTTTCATGAAAAGACAGGATTCCTAATCCGTTATAAATTTCCGGACATTCCGTATCAAGTTCTGATGCTTTGAGGTAAATGTTTCTGGCCTCGGTTAAGTCCCCGTTTTCATAGGCCTGCAGGGCCTGGGATACCATTTGTTGTACTTTGTTATCTTTTGTGTCTTCGGGGGCGGGGGTGTCGCCTGAAGATACGATAGTATCTTGAAGGGCCGATTTCCCACGGGACCATTTGTCTCTGAATTTCTGCTCGTTTTCACGCATAAGCTGTTGCCAATCCACAGATTCTTGCCGATAACTCATACTGCCAAAATGAAAGACAAAGCTGTCATTGGCAACCAGGAGCATATAACCCATATAACGGGCACGAAGGCAATAATCATCATCCTCGAAGTTTCCCTTTCCAAAACGCTCATCAAAATAGCCGATATCATTAAATGCCTGGCGGGAGATAAGCATGCAAAACCCGGTAACACGATCAAATTCAAAGGCACTTAAGCTGTGTTGTTCCTGCCATGTTTGCGAAAAAGCTGAAATATCTTCCATGGTTTTAATATGTGTATCAGGTATGAGCTGAGGACCGCTGATGGAGTTTGAACGGGGGCCCACAATCCCTATCTTGCTGTTACTTTCTGCTAACCTGACCATATTTTCAAGCCATCCCGGATTTACAATAGTGTCATTGTTAAAAATAAGCAGGTACTCTCCCGAGGCACGTTTCAAGGCCTGGTTCCAGCCTTTTGATACGCCCATATTTTTTTCGTTGATCACAACTTTTGCATCAGGAATGGAATTGAAATATGCGGCAGTATCGTCCTGGCTTCCGTTGTCAACCAGGATTAATTCAAATTTTTGTTTTGTATGTTTCTGAATGGATGAGATACATTGGCGCGTATAGTCCAACTGGTTATATCCCAAAATTATTATGGAGACCATTTTATCCAGACGGTATGCTTCAGTGCGAGGGTGACATACAATCTGAGTGCCGGTCTCTGAAGGTGGGTTTTTCGTATCCAGGTTTTTTGCACACGCATCGGGTTTAATTCTCAGGCCTTGTGTGTTGTTTGGCTTGGGAGGGCTTGCCTGGGTGCCAGAATAAGTCTCGGTATGGTGTATGGCAAAGCCTGCCGCCCAGACCATTTGTTTTATCCTGGTGATGCTGGCCTGGTAGGCTGAAGATGTGGTGGTTTCGTTCTGCATGGTCGCTTCAGCCGCGATAACATGTAATAATACAAGCTTTTTGAGAGATGGTAAGTTTTTACGGAAATGAAGAAGGTTGCTAAGTACCTGGTCATTGGAGTTTTTTTGAAAACGGAATATAAGAACGTCCTGATCACCCGGTTGAAGGATTGTTCCGTCGGGACTAAATAACTCCAAATTGTTGGAACTTCCAAAAGCAGGATGAGAAGCTTCCTGAAGATGCGGGTGCAGACTCTCCGGATAATGGGCGAAGTCTTTTTCAGAAACGGTGCTTTGGAATTTGGGTTCTTCTCTTATATTTTTTGTGGAATCAGTTAAGGTTCCATGGTAGATAAGCGCGAGGTTGGTATTGCTATCATCTTTACCTGGTTTTACCATGAGTGTGGAAAGAGAGGGGAATAAAGATTTCGTTCCAATTTGCTTTATTGCCTGGGAGAGCCACCTTTTTGATGCAAAAAAAACGAGTGACGAATGGGTTAAAATATTGTCGGTATCAGGTGTATTTTTAAGCGTAACGGGAATACAACTATAGTCACTGGCTGGTATAAACTGTGAAATGGCTAGTTTAAAAAAGCCAGAAAAAGAAACACCGGCGAATGAAAAAAGTACTATTTCCTGCTGCACCAGGTTTATGCCTAGTTTTAATACTTCTGACTCGCTCATGTCACGGTTTAAATCAAGTTTAAGACCTTTATAATTGTCTGGAGCGAGATTGGGATTAGCGCTGTGATTTAGAATAATTATATTTTTTTGTACCGTATCGGGTAAAGAACAAAGGGTTGATTCCAACAAAGAGAATGAGGTATCCGGTGGAGCATAAATGAGCACTTGAAATGTTGGTATATCAGTCATGGTATTTTCTGTAACATTCTCTGTGACCGCTTGTTGAATGCTGTCAGGGTTGTAGTTCTTCATACGCTCTCGTATTTCGGTGGAAGGATTGAACCAGTCCATATTCCATAATTCCATTGGGCTGGGCACAGCGGAGACGCTGCCATAGTGCCGGACAAGTTTTTCGTAAAGAGCATCTGTGGATTCCTGGACGAGTCGGGTGACTTTGGTACTTGGTTCTGTTTGGAAGCTTTTTTGCCCCTCATGATAAACAAAAACATCAGTAGCAACTATCAGTAAAAAACCCATCCTGCGAAGGCGCCAGCAAATATCAAGATCATCATTTCCTAAAAAGAGCGCCTCATCCATACCTTTCATTTGCGCGAATACTTCTGTGCGAATAGCAAGACAAAATCCTATGAGTAATTTTGTTTTTACGCCTTGTCCGTTGTTTTTTGCGGCAATGGAGGCGGAAAAAGATGCTATTTGTGAAGGTGAATGGAGTGTGTCACTTGTGTAAAGATTATATTTTTGCAATCCGGCTACATAATTTGAAACCGGACCAACAGCACCCACTTCAGGATTTTTAAAATAAAGGTTCATGCGATCCAGCCAACCCGGAGAGACCCGGGTATCGGGATTTAAAAAAAACAGATATTCGCCACTTGCCTTAGCGGCTCCAAGATTACATGCTCGTGAGAAACCTTCGTTTTTTTTGTTCAATATTGGTGTGCATTGGGGAATCGTTCTTAGCCAATCCTGGGTACCATCCGTTGAATTATTATCAACTACTATCAGTTCGTAATGTTGACCGGAGTATGCCTCTATAGATTGGATACAAGATGTTAAATCTTCTTTACAATTGTAAGAAACTATGACAATTGAGTATTTGATAGCCTTGTTTTCAGCCATTTTCCTATCGAAATAAAAGAACTGTTAAAATAATAGAACAAAATCCAGAAATTGAGTAAAAAAATTAAATTTCCGCGTAATACAGGCTAAATATATTGCTTAAGCAATAGAATTATTTTCTCTGCTGTTTCTGCATCTATGCCATCCTGTGTGACGGAACTAATATTTGCCTTCCTATTCTGATTCGCCAGCACCCTTTTAGCACCTGCTATTGAATATCCGTCTTCTTTAAGCATGGTGAAAATCTTTCGCAATTTCAAAATTTGCTCGGTCCCGTATCGCCTTTGTTTACCGATTGTACGTGGTGGAGCAATGAATTTTGGGAATTCTTTTTCCCAGTACCTGATTGTATGAGTAGGCACACCTATAATTTTTGACACATCACCAATACTGACAAATGACTCCTCCATAGGATAATTTTCAATTTCAGCAGTCTGAGTAATCATTTGGCCTCCAGATAAAAGGTTTCATAAAAGTTAAAGCAAAAATGATTCCAAAAGTTGAACTGATGAAATTTGGCAAATTTAGCCAATTGACTAAAGAAATACTTAAATAAAGAATATAAGTTGGGAAAATTTTACCCGGATGCCCCGTTACTTTGGCAGATTTTACCTATCGGTTGAATGTTTGGGTCAAAGTCCATATTTATTATTATCTTTTGATACCTTTTTGTGGGCTATACTTATGTTTATTACAAATTTACTATACGGACATTATTATGAAGTTTACCGACTTTTTTAAACCGAGATGGAAACACAGCGATCCAAAAATTAGAACAGATGCAATTAAAGAATTAGAATCAGATTATCATCTTGATGATCTAATTGATATTACCCTTTCTGATGAATCTTCCGAAAATCAAAAGCTCGCTCTGAGGCGTATAACTGATGAAAAATCGTTATTAAAAATACATCAGGATTCATCAAACAAAAATATTAGCATTCTTGCGCAACGTAAGCTTAATGAACTTTGGGCTCAACGTTTAAAAGAGCAGCATAAAAAAAACGGAGCCTCCACAGATACGTCTTTGGCAGAACAAATTTCCGACCCAAAAATTCTGGAAGATCTTGCACTTACTCATAAAGAGGAAGTGATAAGAACGATTTGCCAAAAAAAAATAACCAGTCCCGCTTCCTGTTATAAGATTGCACTGAAAGAGCCTCAAGAGGCACTGGCATTACAGGCGCTCTCTAAAGTAGTGAAGCCTTCGCATATTGAAACACTATCACGGAAGGCCCATTGTAAAGCGGTAAGATTAAAAGCCAAAGATTACACAAAATCACATACGATAGATACTGAGCAACCTTCAAACGAACAGATTGCTTCAGCTAAATTTGAATTATTGTGTCAGACAATAGAAAATCTAAAACCCATACCTTCATGGGAACATGCAGCTACTCAAGTGAGAGATGCGGAAGTAACATGGAAGCATACCTGTGAAGAATCTCCTGCTTCCCAAAATCTTGATAGCCGGTTCCAAAATGCACGGAATGCTTTTTGGAACAAGTACAATGAGCATAAGGCCAAAGAAGATAAAGAAAAAAATGCTCAGAATGCTTTACTTGAAAATGCAAACCAAAAGATCAGTATTTGTGATCAACTTGACGAATTGATGTCCAGGCACAATACAGAAGAACGAAACAGTAAAATTTCAGAACTGGTTAGTCAATGGCAGCAAATAGGTGAGACAGATAGAGATCAGGAAAAGGAGCTTCGGCTTCGCTTTGAAAGGATAACCTCTCCTTTTCATAAAGATCGTGAAAAACAAGAAAAGTCCAAAGCCAGAGAAAACAGCATACAACGTGTTTTTGAAAAGGCTTCTTCTTTGTTAGAAGAATCTGCTCAATCTGGCTTTATTCAAAAATGGAGTGGGATACAAAAAGACTGGGATGCACTGCGTGTCGATGAGGCTCATTCGTTTCATTCTCGCTTTCAGGCTCTTCTCCCACGGGCAAATGAATTGATAGATACCCATAACCAGAGTCTTCAGTCTACACAAAAACAGGCACTGGGACTTCTTGAAAACTTTGTTCAGAAAATAGATGGCTTAATGGATAATCCGAATCTTGCAGAAGCAGAAAAAGAATTTCGGAATATTATTTCAAGTTGGAGAGTTAATGATCCTGGAGAGAGTATTCTTGATGAATTGCATGAAGAGTATGAAGGCATTAAGAATAAGTACCAGGCTGCAGCTACTAATTTTAAAGAAGCCCAGGAATGGGGACGATGGGCAAATCTCAATAAGAAACAGGAGATATGCACAGAACTTAAAAAGATGCTTAGTGCAGAAACTGAGCCCAAAGAATTATTCACACGAATGCGGGAATTTCAGGCAGAGTGGAAAGCTATCGGTCCGGTCAGCTGGGACAGTAGCAAAGAAGTATGGAATGAATACCAAACCTACATAGATACCATTTATGATAAATGCCAGGATTATTTTGAAGAGCTTAAAGAAGAACAAAAAACAAACCTTATCGAAAAAGAAGAGCTTTGCAAATTAATTGAACAACATATTACTACGGATAACTGGCGTGAATCTACAGAGATGGTAAAAGACGCGCAAACGAGCTGGAAAAATATCGGTCCTGTTCCCAGAGAAAATGCCGAAGAATTGTGGACCCGGTTCAAAGATGCTTGTGACAAGTTTTTTACCACCCGCAAATCCTATTTCGAAGAACTCAATGTTGAGAAAGAGGAAAGCCTTAAAAAGAAAGAAGCCCTTTGTGAATATGTAGAAGAACATCAGAACGAAACTACCTGGCGAGAGACAGGTGAACTGTTTAAAAAGGCTCAGGAAGAATGGAAAAATTTAGGACCGGTTCCTAAAGAAAAAATGGAGGCTCTTTGGGAGAGATTTCGTAAGGCATGTGATCATTTCTTTAATCAGCGTGATGAGTTCTTCAAGAAATTGAATGTTGAACGGGCCGGCAATTATGAAAAAAAAGTTGGGCTATGCGAAATTGTTGAAAATTTAGAAGGCATTGAAAGTGATGAAGAAAAATTCAATATCATCAAAAAAGCCCAGGCTGATTGGAAGGCAATTGGCCCTGTAAATAAAGACCAGATGGAAGCTCTTTGGGAAAGGTTTCGTGAGCCCATAGATCTTTTCTTTGAGTCCCGGAAACAGATTTTTGAAGAAAAAAGTAAAGAGCGGGAAGAAAATTTAGTCAAAAAAGAGGACTTGTGCACTCAGGCTGAAGCTCTGGCCGATTCAAAAGAATGGAAAGTAACATCCGAAAAATTGAAAGCTCTTCAAGCTCAATGGAAAGAAATCGGACCAGCTCCCCGAGACAAAGATAAGGAAATATGGAAGCGTTTCCGCCAGGCCTGTGATAACTTTTTTAGTGCTATGAAAGATCATTATCGACAATTGGATGATCAGCGCGAGCTTAATTTGCGGGTTAAAGAAGATCTGTGTTATCAGGCTGAAAGCCTGGCTGGTTTTGATAAATCTGGGGATAAGTCAGACGCTCCGGCTACTGAAAATATAAATTGGACAGACGCTGCAAACACCATTAAAGAATTCCAGAAAAAGTGGAAACAAACAGGGCCTGTGCCTAAAAATCGCAGTGATGAGCTTTGGCAGCGGTTTCGTATGGTATGTGATTATGTATTTGATTTTACCAGAACTCTTGATGAAGATGTACCTGTAGAATTGTCAGGAAATCTTGAAGTAAAGCAGCAATTGTGTGAAGAAGCCGAGCGGATTTCCCAACAAGTTCATACTGATGCTCAAATTCAGAAAATTCGGGAAATTCAGAGACAATGGAAAAGTACCGGACCGGTACCACAGGCCGATTTCCCGGCACTCTGGAAACGGTTTAAGGATGCTTGTGATGTTGTTTTTGCTCAGGACGAACGCCTGCAACATTAGAACCTTTTTTACCGGGTTGTGGTATAACGGCTACCCCCGGCACTGAAATATTATTCCTCGCAGGACATTTCTTTGGCCCGGAAAGCTTCGTTTGAGCTAGGGCAATTCGTCATGAGATTCTTCCAGGATGAGGAACATTCCTCTTTTTGTTGTAAACTTTTATAAACCATACCCAGTTTAAAGAGGGCGGAACACTTTTTGTTGCCATGAGGAAATTCCTGCACACACCTTTGATAATACGTAACAGCTTCTTTGAAGTTTTTTTGTTTATAGTGACATTCTCCAATCCAGTAGAGGGCGTTGTCTTTGTAACTACCACCGGCATCTTTATCAAACACGGTCTGAAATCCTTTCAACGCCAGTTTGTATTTGCCTATGATGTAATCTTCTCTGGCCTGATGATAAAGTTTTTCTATTTCGAGCCCGGGGATCACCTTCACTGCTTGTTGCCCATTAGATGCCGATGTGGTAGCTGATGTATCAGCCGAAGAATCCTGAGCGGGAATAACATTACTGTCTTGTCCGTTGAAAGAGCCAGAAAGAATTACTTTTTGGTTGTTTAAAGCCTCTATTTTTTTTTCAAGTTGGCGCATTCTGTATTGGGATTCATCCATCTCAGCCTTTAAAAGGTCCAATTGGGTTTCAAGTTGTTTTAATAACATGGTAAGGTCTGCCTTCATTTTAGAAGTGGCACCGCCTTGATTTATGTTTAAATCGTCGATGGCGCCTATCATTTTGTCTACGGATACCTGTAAATGGTCAACTTGTTTTTTGGTGTGGCTGGTATCTTGCTCTAACTTAGCCAATCTTGCGCAACTTGAAAATAAGAGCAACGTTGCAAGTGAGAAGAAATGTATGGTTTTCATGATTGTTCTGTTTTTCATTTTGTTAATAATAGTAAGCCTACCGGTAAGAGAAAAGGCACAATTTAATTCTCATTAAATTGTGCCTTAATTGCATAGTAACTGAGCGAGAGGTGTTATTCTATAGAAGCTGTAGCTTTGAACTCCGCTCTACGGTTTTGTGAATGACTTGATTCATCTGAACCTTCAGCTAATGGCTGTTCTTCACCAAAGCTAATGATATTCAAACGATCTGCTCCAACGCCATAACCTTCAAGGTACTCCATTGCAGATCGGGCACGTCTTTCGCCCAGTGCAAGATTGTATTCTTCAGTACCCATTTCATCAGTATGACCTTCAACTTTAACACTGATCTTCTTACCCGCTTCACCTTGCATCATGATACGGCCAACTTCGGAAAGAATCTCTTTGCCTTCTGGTTTAATAGTCGACTTATCGAAATCAAAATAAATCTTATTACCAAGAAGCTGATTGAGCAATTCCTGTACCCGTTGGGCGAGAAGCTCTGCTTCGGTTGGGCCTTGAGGCTCTGGAGGAGGCTCTGGTGCCCTAACCTCTGGAGGTGGAGGTGGTGGTGGAGGTGGTGGTGGCGGTGGCTTTGCACAGCTCACAAATAGAACACCCGTTAATAAAATTATCATCCATTTTGCCATAGTTATACTCCTGTTTGGACTTAAGGCTAAAAAATATAAATATTTTTCCGTAAAGTGTTATATAAACTATTTTTTCTCGCTAAAAAGTATAAAAAAATTACCCAAAAAAGCTTTTTTTTTAATAAAAAGACCAGTCAGGCGCCATATTTTGACCAAAAAAGGTAACCTGGCGCTGCCCACTGCCATCTTCCTGCATTTGATAAATTTCTTTTCTTCCCAATCGGTTAGAGCAAAAAACTATAGCTCTGCCATCTGGGCTCCAACTGGGGTGTTCATTTGAACCAGAATCGAAAGTGAGTTTCCTCAGATTTGCTCCGGTCGGGCTGATAGTGAAAATATTCATTTTGCCACCTGCTCCCATGCTACAGAATGCAATTTTATCCCCTTTGGGTGACCAGGCAGGTGAGGTGTTGTAATTCCCTTCATAAGTGAGTCTTCGTACATTACTTCCATCCCTATCCATAATATAGAGCATAGGTGGACCGGCCCGGCTGGAAGTAAAAACAATTTCATATCCATTCGGAGACCAACTGGGAGATGTTTCCATTGCCTTGGAATAGGTAAGCCGTACTGGTTTTCCGCCTGCTTCAGAAACCCTGAAAATTTCGGTATTTCCTTTAACTGAAGATGTATAGGCAACTTCTCCGTCTACCGGGTTGTAAGTGGCACCGGTATTCATAAATTTACTTATCTGAAAGACGGTCTCTATTCCATTAGGCAGTGCTTTGAAAAATAATTGGGGACGACCAAGTTTGTAAGAAGTATACATAATAGCTTTGTTATCACGCATCCAGCAGGGAAGCAAATTTAGAGATGTATTTGCAGAGGCTTTCTGATAATTTGCACCGTCATAGTCCATGGTGTAAATTGCTTTAGTACCGGATTGTTTGGATACAAACACAATTTGTGTTTGAGCGATACCTTTTTCACCAAACAGCTGATAAATAAGCTCATCCGAAAATCGATGGGCAACCTGGCGGAGTTGATTCCGTTGGGCGATGTATTTCTTTCCCAGGATTTGCTCGTTGGTTTCTACATCTTTCAAAAAACAGCGAATAACAACATTAGCACCCTGGTAGGCATAGTCGCCACTGATGTAGGCATAGGCTTCGTTGTGCATAAAGTAATTCATGGTTAAACTATCTGCCCGCAGGGCTTCAATAATTTTTACCCGGCCGCTGAAGTTGAGATCATCTGCAATTACTTTTCCAAAATCCAGAGGCAATTTACGTGTCTCTCCGTCTACGGGCCTAAATTCGATATAGCCAAGGGGGAGTCGTGCTTCATTTGGATGGAGGGTTTCTATATAAACATCAGTGGCCCATAAAGAAGACCACATCATAAAAAGAAAAGAAACCCCAAACAAAAACTTCATAATTTATTCACCTTGATAATGGAATAAAAAGTTAACATCTAATTCATCTTTTTCACGGAAATTCGGTGGAATCGGTGGTAATTTCCCTACTCGTTCGATGGTATTTAAAGCAAAACCGTCCAAATCTTTATTTCCAGAAGATTTACCAACAGAAGAGGTGACAATTGCACCAGAGCGGATCACTTTAAAATCTATAGACACGGCTGATGTTCCTAAAATTCCTATACCCCTGGGTGGGTTCCAGCGGGTCTCGATTATTTTTTGAACCCTTCTGCACCACATCCTGAGACGTGGATCACCCATTTCTTTGATAACCATTTTAGGGAGCACCTGTTGTTCCACTTTTTCCACAACTTCTTTTGGTGGTTTTGTGGTGTCAGGCTTCTGTTGTACTTCCTTTACTACGGGCTTTGGTGTAATAGCAGGTTTTGGATTTGGAGTGAGTTTTGGCGCTGGAGGTTTTGTGGTAGGTGGTTTGGTAATGGGTTTTTGTATCCTTTTTGGCTGTAAGGGTCTTATTTTAGGTTTCAGCTGTACAATATCCATTATGGGCATAATAATTACTTTTTCTTTGTGGAAAAGTGGGTAGAGTAAAAAACCAATAAGTATTGCAACATGAAGTGCACTGGACGCCGTGATCATCTTCCATAGGCGTGAATGAGAGCCGGCTCCAGTATATGGCCATTCATGAAACATAGCGTCTCTATTATCTTTTTCGGTCAAGTTTAATAGATGGATCCGTTAAAAAGCCCAAACGCTTTGCCCCCTCTTTTTGGGTTTCGGCTACTAACTGCATTACAAAGCCATAGGGAACCTTGGTGTCGGCATTAATGACGACCACAGTTTCGGGGTTCCCCGTCCAGACTCGCCGAAAGTCACTTCGAAAACTGCGTTGATCTGATGGTAATTCATCAATGACTATTTCCCGTTCTTTGGTGATGGTGATATTAATGGATTTTTTCTCATCCAGGGAAGCGGCCTGTGCCTTAGGCAGGTCAACCTTTATACCCTGGCTCATGAGCGGAGCAGTTATCATAAAAACGACCAGTATCGCAAAAATAACATCAATAATATTGGTGATATTTAAATCTGGACTCAAATCCAAGGAGGTCCGGCGCTTCATATTAGTTTCCTATTCCCTTTGATGCTTCCAGTGCCCTGAGATCTCCTCGTTTAAATAAACTCATTAATTCAGAGGCAAAGTTATACATATAAGCCTCCGAGCGACGGTTTACTGCGACAAAAAAATTGTAAGCTGTAGCAGCGGGTATAGCTACAGAAAGCCCGACAATAGTGGTTATGAGGGCCTCGGCGATACCTGGTGCCACTACGGTAATGTTTGCAGAACCCTGCTGTCCAATTTCAAGAAATGAATGCATAATTCCCCAGACGGTTCCGAAAAGTCCTAGAAAAGGAGCTACACTACTGCTTATGGCCAGGAAACTCAAAAGACGGTCATTAACATGTTTTTCTTTGTCAACTGCTCGCTCAAGAGACTCTTGTACGAGTTGTGTCCTCGCATTTATAGAACCATAAGAAACAAAAGAGGCAAGTCCTTCAATTTCTTTAAGACAGGCTTTTGAAATTCTTGAGAGGCTGGAATCTTGCATAGAATGGCAAAGCCGATTTATTTCAGAAAGACTTTCAATGTTTTTTAGATTTGAGAACCATTTGCTTATTGCAGATTTTTCTTTGCTATTCCATAAGGTTTTCATGATGATAATAGCCCATACCGCAACAGACATAAGGGCAAGTATAATGATATCAAGGAGTGCAACAGGCCCGGATTGGGCGATAAGTGAAAAAACAGGAATATCAGACATTTCTTGGATTGTCCTTTTTTAGAGTACATTACAATTTTCAGGCAGAAGTAGTAAAACTTCACCTCATATTAGAAAAGTAAGTATTCGAATTTTAAATAGCCAGCGCGATTTTGGCCATTTCTCCCATTTTTAGTTAAATTTAAATAAAGTTAACTAAAGAGCCGGGTTATGATTAGAATTATACTCATTATGATAATTGTTTTTTTTACTTACCGACTGGTATATAAATTGGTAAATCCACCTGTGATTAAAGGACCATCCCAAGCTAAACCGGATTCTCTGAATGGTCAATTTGATTCGAAAAATGTTGAAGAAGGGCGATTTAAAGACGTAAAATGAGTAATAACAATTTTTTAAACATTTATTTCTTTTTGGATATTTAATTCCTGATATGTCTTGTCTGGAACCATACAAACTGGAACCGGTTTTATTGCAAAAAATTTGGGGAGGGAAAAACCTCTTCGATTTATTGCATAAAGGGAATGGTAAAGACGGGGATATTGGGGAATCATGGGAATTGTCAGATAATGATACCGCCCAAAATAAAATAGCTGAAGGTTGTTTTGCAGGCCAGTCTTTTCGGGATGTTTATCAGAAATATTCGGGAGAAATTCTCGGTCGGTATATTCATACCTATCTGAAACAAATACCCAGGCGCTTTCCCTTGTTATATAAATTTATAGATGCTAACACAAACCTGTCAGTACAAGTGCATCCTGGTGAACGTAGTGGTCTGGGAACACCTAAATCTGAAGCCTGGTATGTAGTAGATGCACCGGCAGAAGCAAAAATAATTGTCGGTATAGCTTCTCAGGATAAACCGGAAAAAATTCTAACGACGCTTAAAACCTCTGATGCACCGAAAGTATTGAACCATATTCCTGTGAGTACTGGCGATACTCTTATTATACCTGCCGGAACGGTTCATGCCATAACTAGTGGTTTGGTAATATATGAGATTCAACAAAATTCAGATACTACATTCCGGCTTTATGACTGGGATCGTGTGGATGCACATGGCAAGTCAAGAACGCTACACTTTGAAGAGGCTGCCCGTTGTATAGACTACACAATCCACAAAAACCATAAAGTAGAATCTCTTCGTTTACCGGCTGAAAATTGTGATATATCAGTTTTGGTCGCTTGTTCTTATTTTTCTCTTTTTAAATATGAAAATATCAAAAACACAGTACCGATACATTTGAATGGTAAGTTTAAAGTAGTAACGTGTTTAAAAAAAGATTTTACGATAGTGTACCAGAATAGGCCCTACCGTTTACATACCGGAGAAACCATACTCATACCTGCCGGCTGTAATTATGTGGAATTGGAAGATAACGCGGGTGGTGCAATAGCCCTTATGAGTACCATTCCTGATATGCAGGAAGAAATTATTACACCTCTTAAAAAAGCGGGGTATACAATGCCGGAAATCAATCAACTTGGTGGAATAAGGGGGCTTTCATGGTAATGCTTATAAATTTTGATGACTTTTCAATGGAGTCACAAGACAGACTTCATTACCATTTGATAACGATTGTTGGGAGTTTTAATATCAAATGCCTGGTTGAAGCAAGAAATGAAATAACGAACCTACTCGATCTTTCTGCGAAAAATTTTATCTTTAACCTGGAAAAATGCACAGAAATGGATTCTTCAACCATTGGGATGTTAAGTAATTTATATAAAAAACTTCTGGAACGGGATGGTTCTATGGGCATATTAGCACCGTCCGCCCAGATGGAACGGTTGTTGCATGAAACGGGCCTTGATAAAATTATTCCTATTTACAGTTGCCTTGAAGAAGTAGAGTCATTTTACGATTGATACACTATGTATAACATTTGCTTTGTAATATCATCTATAGGAGGGCCTAAAATTATTGGTCCTTTGTTTACGCGGGAAGTTCCCGATGATACCGTGTTTATCATTTATCAGCGAATGCCAACTCGTGAGTTTATGGAAGCCTTTCTCGATTGTCTGCGCGAGGATATCCCAAGACATATCGAATTTGTTGAGAAAGATACCCGCCCGGTTCCCGGAGGGGTCTATTTTATATCTAATCAGTTTCAGTATATTCTTGATGATGACTATTTACGTGTGGTTAACCATGAAAATAATCCTGAAGAAAGTGCAGATATCAATAGTTTATTATTGAGTGTTGCCGATTCTAATTATTCAGCAGCAGTTGTTGTACTGTCTGGTATGCTGGAAGATAAAGGCTGGGTGGATGGTATCAGGGCCCTTAAAGCCAATGGCGCGCAGGTTCTTGCTACTTCCCGTAGTCATACGCCTGTATATCAAATGATTGAAGAACTGCAAAAACTTGACCTTATTGATGACTTGTATCCTCCAACATCACTTTTAGCGAACCTTGAGTTTACCCATGCTCCACAGGCAGATCGTGCCAAAGCACACTGGCTGGTTGTTGATGATGAAGAAAATGTACGAGAAGTAATAGGGGACATCCTTTTTTTTGAAAACATTGCTTGTGATTTCGCCAAAGATGGACTTGAAGCATTAAGTAAAGTGCAAAAAACAAAGTATTCAGCAATTATGTTGGATATTAAAATGCCTGAGCTTAACGGATTAAAAACCATCGAAGCTCTTGAAACAATTGAGCCGAACATTCCTGTTCTTATAATTACAGGTTATGATGATTCTCAAACCAAAGCCGCTTCCCATAAACCTAATGTGATTGGCATCCTGCTTAAGCCTTTTACGGGAGAAGATATCAAAAAGTTTTTTCCTCTTATGCAGGAACAAACCGGCCACTGCGGTAGTTGACGACGATAGATCCGCTTCAATGAAATGTATACCCTGCTCTCGAATGAAGTGCGAAGAGTGAAGTAGATTTGGGAATAAAAAGCAGAGAAACTAGATAGCCATACGGAGTTTTCGTTTTTGCATACGAAAAAAGTTGGCTCTACGGAAATCATTTCGGTGCTCATGGCAATATCTGGGATAGATAAATTGCTTAGGATAGACTTTAACCAGGAATTTTTGATCACAGCCCGGTAGACAGCACCTAAATTCCAGATCAAGCACCTCAGTATAATTATGGGTGAAGACCATATTTTTGACTTCAACCCTTTCGAATTCTTTCTTGTGTTTGGCACGTTGCTTGATATCACGATGAAGTTCGCAATACTTGGCAATAGGATGCCCCCAAAACTCCCTACCACAGCCAGGTTCCTGGCAAATTTTCAGCTTGATTCGTTTCTTTTTTTTGTATTTAGGAAGTTGCACCGAATAAAACTTTTTTTTTAAAATTCGGGGTAAATATAAGGGAAAAGCTTCTTTTTGTCAAGGATGCATTTTGATATTTAGGGTTTGGATTTATTCATTGATGCGAGTACTTCAGAGTACACATCGGTAAATATCCCGCTATGGCTTTCATTCCAGATACATTTTCCATTTTTAAATGCCAGCGCCTGGGGTGATTGATGGGGAACTGATATGATATTTGCGAGGCTGCGAGCAGTTTGTTTTGATTTTAACACATCAATGACATATGCCTTATATGGTATTTCAACCTTCTTACTTAAGAATTCATTAAAAGTATTTTGAGCGGTAAAACTTACAGGGCAAACGGGACTGAACTTAAAGAGAAAACAGGGTATTGTATTACTGTTTTCAAGGATATTTTCAAATTCCTGTATGGTGGTTATTTCAGTATAAGACACGAAAAGACTCCTGTTTAATAAAAAATCGCCTAGTTTACCTGGCTTTTCTGGATATATTATAAATAATATCTAATAATTATGATTATTTGGAAAAGTATTTTTTGTTCAATATTTCATTGAGGAAAAGAGGGTGTAAAAGCTTGAGTTTTTTTGTTTTTCCTTTAGTATACTATACAATATGGTGTTCGT
>JADFYW010000076.1 GCA_015232855.1 Fibrobacteria bacterium | reverse complement strand
AAGTTATTTCCCAAAAATGGTCCCGGAAGATGCTATTGTTGACAACGGCTATGCCATTGCAGACCCTGATAGAGATGTTATGCTGTTTTGGAAACCAGGTATAAATGACACTTATGATAAAGGGAACGGAGACGATATTACCTTAAAACTCTCTAGCATTTCCGGGGATTTTTCCGGGAGCTGGTTTGATACCCGTAAGGGTGAATTTATGGATACTAATAATTATACAGGTGGGAACGACCATGTCCTTACTCCTCCCAGTACAGATGATTGGGGCTTTCTTCTTGTCCGTGATGATGTGAGTAGTATAAAGCCTGATTTCAAGCGTAGCATGGTAGAACATCCTGGATACCAGTTGGGTATTGGTGGAACGAGCGAGGCAATAGTAAATAAAAAGCAGAAAAGCCCCCTATTTGATATCCGAGGAAAAAGCATTTCTGGGAAGTCCCGTATGATTCAAATTTTCAAAACTGGAGAAGAGAAAGAATAATCTGGTAAGCAGTCTAAATATATTAACGAAATCGCTAAACGGTTAAGAAGTCAAAGTCTTAACCGTTTTTTTATTAACAGTTTACAATGATTTAACTGTACAAGTTTTACAAGTCTGAACCAGATGGTAATAGGAAAGCTCACTTTATTGGTCACAATCGCTGGTTAAAGCTGAATTGAGCTACGCTTCAGTGCTGCTTTATGAAACTTAACCTCTCTGGGTGTAAAAAACTATACTCTTTTTGTACATAGTGGTTTAGTTCAAAATTATGTATGAAACCATACGTATTCCGTATAAAATTTAATTATTTCGGCAAAATTAGCCTTTGGGCTAATGGTTTTATCTCTTGAACCAACGTAATTAGCGCTTGAATGATTGTGAAAAACCGAATTCCCCCTATCTTTAAAAGAGCAGGTTTGAGGATTCCTGTTTAATAGAATTGAATTTTCAGTGAAAGCTGGAACATTCTTTTCAAAAAAAGGAGCGGTATAATGATAAAGAGAAATCTTACTCAAGTGCAATTAGTGTGTCTGGATAGCATTTTACTGAAAAAATGCATTGCGGTTCTATTAGTTCTGGCTTATATGGTTAATGGCGAGAAAGTCATTATTAATGATTCGCTTACGAATAGTACAACTCTTGGAATAAAATATGGGGGAAGTTTTACTTCTGAGGGGTATCTGCCCACTGTTGAGACTGGCCATATTTTTTATGAGCTGCCTCATACGGTGCGAAACGGATATGCAGAATTCCAGATAAAAGGGATGGACCAAAGTGTGGTTGTGAGTGATGGTGATCATGGGTTTTTTGGTATGTATGATGGGAGAGGTGTGACAGAGCCTGCGACATACTCAGAGTATTTTAAGGACAATTTTTTCCGTTGGAATCTTCATTGGAGGCAAAATCGGGCTGCTTTTAAATGTGTGTTGACTCTCTCAGAAGAAGATCAGGCCATGTTTGATGCTGCACTTGCGGTAAATTCTAATCGGGATTGGAGTGAAGAACCTATGGGCCAGAGTATGAGCTGGGATCCTGCCATCTGGTATACGATTAAAGTAGAGTGGAACAATAAGCAATTTAAAGTCTTAGTAGATGGTGTGGAAAAATGGTCAGTTGAAGGGCCTTATGATTATGCACCGGTGACCCAAAGATTATGGCTTGGTAGTGCACCTAACCTGGGAAACAAGTATGCAAATCTGGTTCCTGGTATTACATATCGCAATTTTAAACTTATTGACTATGATAAATCAGATGCTGATACAACGGTAGATACAACAGGTACGACGGATACCACTACAGTTGAACCCAGTGGTGATGTAGGTAAATACAGACGCTATAAAGTAACCTTAAAAAACAGCAGTTATACGGGTAACCCATTTGAACTCGAAGTGGACGGTACGTTTACCCATACTGCAAGTGGAAAGAAAATTATGCTTCCTGGTTATTATGATGGTAATGATACCTGGGAGATAGGGTTTATGCCAACAGAAATTGGTGAATGGACATATACAACCTCATCTGTGGACCCTGAACTAAATGGAAAATTGGGTTCGCTTAATTGTGTGGCTTCAGGCCTACCTGGTATGCTTGCAGCAGATCCTGCACATCCCAAAAAATGGAAATTCAGTGATGGGCCTTATGTGGTTCCTATCGCCCTTCGTCAGGAATTCTTTTCCGAACCGGGAACTATTGAGGACTTTACCAAAGGGGTCGATTTTATTGCGGCTAATAACATCCAAATGTTTGAGACCCGTTTGATTGAAGAATATGGCATATGGGACGGTGGTCGCTATGATTATGTATTTGAAGGGAACTGGACCAATCATAAATTTGATCTGGAAATTTGGGATAGAATGGAAAAACGTATGGAGGTGTTGACAGAGCGTGGAGTAGGTGCTCATGTAATGTTTTATTCTGATGATAAGGCCGAACCTGATTGGCAGGCAAAATCAGCAACTGAGGCACTGGTAATTCGCTATGTGGTAGCTCGTTTGGCCGGATATCCTATTCTTTGGTTTAATTCGGGTATTGATATTGGAGAATACCGGAATGCAGATGAAATCGCCTGGTGGGGTGATAAAATACAAGAAAATGATCCCTATGGTCATCCCGTTTCAAGTAGACATGGTGGAGGTACTGGCGCATTATACAGTAACCAGGTTTTTAACAGCGAAGATCATCCTAACCAGGCAATCATTGGTGATATGATAAGTTATTATAACCAATATGATGTACCGGTATCTATGGATGACGCCTGGGGAGAAAACCGCGGAAGTCATGAATATAAAGACCATACCGCGGAGGATATTCGCCGTGCCTTTTGGAAATGTGTTATGGCCGGTGGTGTTGGTGGTCTGCTGCGTGGTGGTGGTGATGGCGGAGAATATACAGGCTTCTATTATATTGGTCATGTTGAAGGAGATTTGGAATCAGAGCAGTGGCTGAAGCATATTAATCCATTTGTTCAAAAATATCTTGGAAGGTATTTTGGGACAATGGAACCAACGTCTTCTATTGTAAATAATGGATATGGCCTGACAGACCCGGCAAATGATGTTATGCTGTTTTGGAAGGCTGGGGTAAATGATAGTTATGATGCCGGAAATGGTGGTGATCTGACTTTGAAACTATCTGGTGTGACTGGAAACTTTTCTGGTGGCTGGTATGATACCCGCAAGGGTGAATTTTTGGAAACGAGTAAATACACAGGTGGGAACGACCATATGATTACTCCTCCCAGTACAGATGACTGGGTATTCCTCCTTATCCGTGATGATGTGACTAGTATAACACCTGAATTCAAGCGTAGTAAGGTGGGACAACCCGGGTACCAGTTGGGTATTGGCGGAACGAGCCATTTAACAGTAAATAAGAATCCGGAAAGCTCTCTGTTTGATATTCGGGGAAAACGGATTACTAGTCAGTCCCATATTATTCAAATATTCAAAACCGGGGAAATGCCAAAAGAATAAAGCTGACAGACCAAAGAAATTAAAAGCATAACTAAACGGTTAAGACTTCTGTTATAAGTCTTAACCGTTTTTTTTTGCTTTAGTTGATATCTATGGTGTACGTAGACCGTGTTACCTATAAATGCCAGATGATATCGGGTTAGCCCTCTTTTTTCTGTACTATGTCTTCCAATTAAACAAGTGAATTTGGATTTGATTAGACTTATTCATGGAAAGGGGTGGAAACAAAATAATATTGAAAATTCATTTAAATTTCGCGAAAAAAGGCAAAATTAGCGTTCGGACTAATAGTATTATCCTTGGTACGAACTTTATTAACGTTCAAAAGATTGTTAAGAAAAGCCTTTTCGCTAAGTTTAATATCAAAGATTGTTGATTCAGGATTAAGGAAATTCTTTGATAATCGAATTACTAATGGAGGTGTAATAATGAGAGGATTTAGAATGTGTTTGATAAATAATTACAGAAATAATATTAAAAACCTTATGATATCAGTTTGTATGCTTTCTTTGGTTTTAGTGGTAATCCCTGAAGCTAAGGCTTTAACTGAACCAGATACGAGTGTTTACTTAGAGGGTCAAATAGTGCCTCATCCAAAATATCCTAAATGGCTGGTACTTTGGAGTAAAACAGGTGATCATAAACCCATTTTATTAGCAGGGCCAGGTGATCCTGAAAGATATTTCTTTATACCCAATCGTGAAGAAATGATAGACCGGATGGCTGAACATGGTGGAAACTGTATCTATATCATGGCGGACGCTAGTGGTGATGCCGATGGTATGGAGGCTTATGTAAATGGTGACCCAACACAGGGGTATGAACCTGAAACTTTAGATGAATGGGAACCACTCTTGAAAAAGATGGCTGATAATGGTATCTATGCCCTGTTCTTTTTCTATGACGACAATGTCAATTACTGGGGGCCGGTAACAAAGGTACCTTCTGCGGAAGAACGACTCATTAAACAATTGGTGCAAAGATTCGATAGCCTCCCCAATATAATGTGGGCCTTTGCAGAAGAAAGTAATGAAGCAGCCAATGATAGACGGGCAGCAGATTTTGCTAATAAAGTAAGGGAGTATGATCGCCATGATCATATCATGGGTATTCATACTATGCATATGACGCAACAATCCTCAATAAATGAGGCTGCTGCACTAGTTAAAACCAGCTCATCAATTAATCAGTTTGCAGTACAATGTAATGTAAAACCCGATGATGATTGGCATAAATGTGCTGTTGATGTATACCATGCAATGGGATCAGATGTCCACGTCAATATGTCCGAAAATACTGAAGCCAAGCGTGATGATGAATGGCGTAGACGTATGTGGGCAGGTGCCCTGGGTGGTGGTGCGGTAAGTATGCAATTGCGAAATAAAATTATGGAGGCCAAGACTACGGAACTTAATGACTTCCGTAATATTACCAAATTTTTTGAAAAGACAGACTTTTTTATGACTGAACCCCATGACGAACTCCGTAATGGTAGCACCAGGTATACATTGGCAAAGCCTGGTGAAGTATACATTGGTTATTCATCCACTGCTACAGGCACCATGGGATTCAAGCAGATGATTCCCGGTCTTCATCATCTTATTTGGTATAATGCGGTCACCAATGAAACACTCATACAAGATAGCGTAGATGTTACCAGCAGTGATATGACCTGGCAACTTCCTACAGGTTTTAGTGGAGAAATCGCACTTTATGCTCGTAAAGGTATTGTACCGGTAGCAATAAACAAGGACTTAGCTGGTTCATCTGAGAAGGGTTTAAAGCGCGTTCAAAAAGGTCTTTTTATTAATGGTGTAGATTCAAAAATTGATATGTCTCAGGTGACGGTTTATGATCTCAAGGGTAAAATAATTAATGCTACCAATGAAAATCTTGAGAAAACGTTATCGAATGGTATCTATTTTTATAAGCTAAACAACTAAGCATCTGAGTCTCATAGCTTGGATTAAGCGAAAAGTATAGTATTTGTCCGGAAAGGAAATCCCCATGAAAAATTGGATTACATATCTATTGTTCTTAATTATCCTCACAAGGGTCGCTGAAAGTATGGCTAATGACTCTTCAGTGAACAAGCCCAGTATTACACCTATCGGTATAGCCTCCTGGACAAGCGGGAAAATGTACAACCCCCGTGACCCGTTTGATTACAGGCGATGGAACCAGTCTATGGTGGGAATAATGGGCGTAAAATCTCAGGTTTCTCCTCGTTTAAATACTATGATTGCATTGAGAGCAATAGAATTTCTCAACAGAGCAGATGCCTTACATGATACAAAAGAAAAAATCAGTCTTTCTCAGGTTTATGGAAAATTGGCTATTGGAGGCAGCCCTCAACAGCCTTGGTTTAATCTGATAGGTGGCTTAACCAATTATAATTATCACACTCATACACGGCATCTGGGTGAATACTTATTGAGAAGCGGGGCCTATGTTCCCTTTTTAGTTAATGATGTTGATTATGCCCAGTACAAAGCGCTAGGAGCTCAGATCAATAGGTCGTTTTTAGACGGAAAGCTTAAAAATGATATACTAATGACAAGTGAGCGAGAAACCCGTCCCCATGGTGATTTTTCTTTAGCCTATGTTGTTAGTTATGCTCCTTCTCCCTTTTTTGAGTTTGGCGCAGGAGTAAATTTTCGGCGCCTCTTTCCTCTTTCATTAAAAAAACTGGAAAAAAATATGCGGCCCTATCCCCTTTATGATGAACGAGACTCACTGGTAATTGAAGATGGCGATACCTTAACCTATACCACGCAAGGTACGGTGCTTATGGCACGAGCTATGTTTGATCCAAAACCGTTTTTAAAGGGCGTGCCTTTGGGAGAAAAGGATCTACAGCTTTACAGTGAAATTGCTTTGTTGGGGGTAAAAAATTATGGCACGGTATATGACAATCGTAAAGAACGTATGCCTATGATGGCGGGAATACATCTACCAGCGTTTGGTTTTATTGATATTGTCGCTTTTGAAATAGAATACTATGGTAACCCCAATAGACTTAACCCGGATGGTAAACCAATTTCAAAACCGGATGACTATTCCAAAAAAGACGATTGGCGTTGGGCAATCTATGCCAAGCATGAAATTTTGCCTGGTTTCACGGTAACCGCCATTGCGGCCAGTGACCATTGGCGTTATAGTTTAAATGAAGATGGAAGGTTGGAAGAACGGACTTTGTCAACAGACCAATGGCATTGGAAAATTAAAATCGCTTATGACTTAGGACGCAGCGGCTTGAGTTATCGATAACATTCTATAATAGGGTTAACTATGATGTATAAATCAATTTGGATAGTAATCTTACTGCTGCTTGGAATGTACCCATTTTCAGGTATTGCAGATGGACAAAATGAGCAGGAAACGATGGCAGTACCTATGATCCCTTTCGGCCTGGGTACTTATCAAACGGGACAGCTTAATAATAAAAATGATGACCGGGACCATTTACGCTGGAACCAGGTTATGGTTGGATTAGTTGGGGTGGATGCGGAGATGCATGAGCGTTTGCAAGTACTTGCTTCCATACGTGTAAAACGATGGCTCTATGCAGAACCAGAGCATGAACTATATACTGAATTTGGATTTGGTGAAATGTATGGAAACATGGCTATAGGGGGGACACCGGATAATCCAATGTTTAATACTATCTTAGGGCTTTCTCATTACAAATATAATCCTGATGCCTGCCATCTGGGAGAATATCTTTTGCGTTCTGGTGCTTACCCTCCTTTTATTACAACCGATTTTGATTTTCCAAAATTCGAGGCCTTTGGAGTGCGGCTTGGCGCTACTCATTTTGATGAGATATTTAAACAAGATATCATGCTTACCAGTGAACGGTTGAATCGTCCCCATGGAGATTATTCATTATCGTACCTGGCTGGGGTAAAACCAGCATCATTTATTGAATTTGGAGGTGGTATAAGTTTTAGCCGCATCTTTCCGATGTCTAAAAAAGTGATAGAGAGCCAAGACCTGAGAGTAGACTCCAACGGAGTACCCTTGGTTGAAAATGGAGATTCAACACTTTACTACACTATGCAGGGAACTAAATTAATGGCCCGTATTCAATTAGATCCCAAAGGGTTATTTCCCTCTCAGATGTTTACTGAGCAGGATTTGAAACTCTATGCTGAAGCAGCTCTTTTAGGCGTAAAGGATTACACTCCGGAATATTCTGATAGAATGGAGCGATTACCAATTATGGTAGGGTTTCATTTTCCTACCTTTGGAATACTCGATGTACTTGCATTTGAAGCGGAGTATTATAAACAACCTAAGCTGGCTGCTCCCAACGAATATTTATCTGCTATTACCGCAGGGGAGACAAAATTCACTAAAGAAGATGATTGGCGTTGGGCAGTCTATGCCAAACGCCAAGTTATGGAAAATTTATCCATATCCGGTATTGTAACCAGTGATCATTGGCGTTTAGAGGTACAAGAGGGTGGGTCTTTTAGATCCGGGTATTTGAATGAACGCGCATTCACTACAAAAAATTGGTACTGGCGGGTGAGGATTACATGGGGTATAAATAGCAATCGCGCAAGTTACAAAGAATAAAAAATGTGGTTGTTTTAAAATGAGCAAAACTGATTTAAATGTTACTAATTAAAAGGGAAGTGAAACATGGAAATAAAGAAGTCTGAACAACCCAGGATAACTGACAGTTCGTCCGATTGGAACCCGGGAAAGTCCTGGCCTTGGCTTGTATGCATCTTTTTAATGTTTGCAACCAGTTTGAGTTATTTAGATAGAAATGCTTTTAGTATAGTCGCTCCGGTAATACAGGGTGAGTTCGGATGGGACAACGAAACCATCGGGAGGGCTCTCTCTGCTTTTTTTATCGCATATGGGATAATGCATCTTTTCGTGGGGCTTATTTTGGACAGTACAAACATCCGTTTTACTTATGGATTGTTTGTGATGTTTTGGTCCATAACCCAGATGTGCACAGGGTTGGTACAAGGCCTTATGACTCTTTTTCTTTGCCGCTTCATGCTGGGAATTTTTGAATCTGCCGGACATACCGGGGGGATGCGGATTATTTCAAGAATTGTTCCTGAAAGGGATCGCACACTGGCAAATAGTATTCTCATTAGCGGAGGAAGCTTCGGCGCGCTCATTGCACCACCATTGATGATTTACCTTAATAGTACGGTGGGATGGCGATATGGATTTATGGTTCTAGGTGGGTTAGGTGTCGTATGGTCTATTTTATGGATGATGTGGTTCAAAGCACCAGAGTATATTTTAACAGGTAAAAAAAGTGGCAAGGTGGTTTTACTCGAAGAAGACCGTTGGAGCTATATCTTGAAAAGTCCCAAATTTTGGGGTTGCATTGGAGGCGCGTTACTGGTAATACCCATTATCCATGTAACCTATTCATGGGTTGCAATTTATTTTGTGCAAGTATGGGATATGCAACTTAAAATAGACCTGGCCGGGTACCTTTTAGTCATAGCTTTGGGGTTTGAGGTGGCTCTTTATGTATCCGGCGTATTGGTGAGTTACTTGTCAAGACGCGGAATGTCACCCGGATTAGTAAAGAAGTATATCCTCATAGGCTCGGCCATTATGATGGGTTCAGTGGCTTTTATTACAAGTTCCCCCACGGTAATTGTTGCGGTTGTTTTCCTTTTCTGCTTGAATTTTGGTCGTGCAGCGTTTAACCCCATATTTTATTCTTTTATACAATCAATTTCTCAGCGCCGGGTTGGGACAATGGCCGGAATTATGGGAGCTATAGGTTCCTTTGCCGGCAGTGCGCTCATATATGTGATTGGAATAATTTCTAAAGATGCGGGTTTTCAGGTACCCTTTATTATGGTGGGTGTTATTGGTGTTTTGGGTGTTATACCCCTGTTGTTTGTGAATTGGGATAAAAAAACAGAAAGGACTTAAATAGTGACAACAGCAAAAATAGCATTTATTCACACTTCTCCTGCGGCAATAGCTCCGCTTAAGGACTTTTATAGTCAATATTGGCCAGGATGTAGTATTATTAATATGCTTGATGATGGCTTGCTGGGTCTGTTTAAAAATAATGATCACCAGGGCGCGGGTAATCGTATTGTGGCTATGATTAATGATGCTGATAAGGCATATGGAGTAGCCGCTGCCATGATTACTTGTACTGCTGTTCCCAAATTTATGTTAAGTGATATTGAACAGAGAGTCAATATTCCTGTTGTTAAGATAGATGTTCCCATGACTACCAGAGTTGTTAATGAATATCAGAAAATAGGTCTGGTCGCAACATTTAGGCCAGGAGGTGAGGCTGCGGAGAACCTGTTTCGGAAAACAGCAGAAGATTTACATAAAATGTCTGATATCAGGTTTATCTTGATTGAAGAGGCTTATGAGGCTCTTTTAGATGGTAATGTAGTGTTACATGACCAACTGTTGTTGAATGAACTTGTAAAGTATAAAAATGCTGTGGATGCTTTTGTACTCTCACAGGTGAGTATGGTTGAACTTCAATCCAGAGTGGAAGAACGTACTGGGAAACCGGTTTTTACCAGTCCAAGAGATAGTATGAATGTTTTAAAAAGGTTAACAACATGAGTAAAATATATGATGTTGCAATAATTCGGGGCGATGGTATTGGGCCGGAGCTATGTGATGCCACAGCGAGTGTGATAGAGTCAAGTGGTGTTTCTATCTGTTGGCATGAAGCACCAATGGGTAAAGCTGCTTCTGATACCCTTGGTCATGCGCTTCCGCTTGAATCATTGGATACCGTCAGGAAATATAAGTTGGCAATTAAAGCGCCTTTAATTGCAGAAAAATTGAGTGGTGGTATTACCGTAGAAGATGAGAAAGGAAGCAGACATTACCCTAGTGTTAATAATGCTATTCGCAGGGAACTGTTTACCTATGCTAATGTGAGGCCGGTTATTGGGTTCGATTGCGTTTCGGGTAAGTATAAAGATATGAATTTGGTAATTGTGCGGGAAGTGAGTGAAGGTATTTACAAAGGTATCGAGAAAGAGGTGGATGCCAATACAGGGCATACCATTAAAGTGACAACCCGGGAAGGAAGTAACCGTATTGGTAAATTTGCTTTTGAACTTGCTCAAAAAATGGGGCGAAAAAAAGTAACTGCTTGTCACAAGGCCAATGTTCTCCATAAAACAGATGGTTTGTTTTTGAAGTGTTTACGGGAGTTGGCCCCTCAATATTCTGATATTACTTTTGATGACTTAATGATTGATGCGGCTTGTTATCATGTGATTAAAACACCGGGAATCTTTGATGTTGCGGTTTTACCTAACCAATACGGCGATATTTTTTCAGATGTAACCGCCGGTCTTATCGGGAGCATGGGTCTCGCCCCCGGAGCGAATATTGGCGATGAATATTCCTTTTTTGAGGCTTCACACGGTGCTGCACCTGATATTGCTGGAAAGGGAATAGTGAATCCTATCAGCCTGATTTTATCTGGTGCCATGTTACTTGAACACATAGGTGAAAAGGAAGCCTCGGATCGCATTAAAAATGCTGTAAAAACAACTCTTTTGGAGACCCAATTTCATACTCCCGATTTGGGAGGAAAAGCAACCACAAAAGAAATAACGGAAGCCATTTGTCAAAACGTACAAAATGAATAACGAACAATTACAATTGGATGGTGTCATTGAAATGCATGTACATGGATTTCCTGATATCCGTGAAAGAAAGATGGATGCATGGGAGCTTATTGATGCTGCGGTGCAGGCTAATATGCGCGGCCTGGTGCTTAAAAATCATTTTTACCAAACTATGTCTGATGCAAAAATCCTGCAGCTGAAAACGTCTGGTCTCAATATATTTGGCGGATTAGTATTAAATGAATCCAATGGAGGTTTAAATCCTCAGGCTGTTGAAAAAGCACTTCTATTAGATGCAAAGATTATCTGGTTTCCTACTCATGATGCCTTTAATGAAAGAACGTTTCATGGTAAAATAGGTGGGATTATGATTCTATCAGAAAAGGATAGACCGGTACAAAAAGTAGTCTATGAAATCCTTGAACTCATTAAAGAAAGTAATGCCGTACTTGCTACCGGTCATCTCAGCTTTGATGAAATTGTGCGTTTAATACAGGCAGCTAATGAAGTAGGTGTACAAAATAAGCTGATTAACCATCCAGGGATTATATTTCAAAAGTTTAGTCTTGAGCAGCAATCAGAACTTGTACATATGGGTGCAATGCTTGAACATTCCTATGCACGCCCTCCTCATACTCCAGGCTGGGATGATCTTGCCGCTGCTATAAATAATGTAGGTCCCGATAATGTAATACTGGCCACAGACCTTGGCCAGCCACAGAACACCGACCCTGTTTCAGGAATGAGAGAAATATGGACAGAATTATTAAAAAGAAATTTTAGCAAAGACGAGTTAAAGACAATGACCTGTACAAATCCGGCAATGATGCTTGGGATTTAAGATGTGGTTTGAATATATAATTAAAAATGTTGAGGATATGTCATTGCCCGGCTTGACCGGGCAATCCATTCGGCCGTCGATCCATGGATGGATCGCCCGGTCAAGCCGGGCGATGACAAAGAAAACTACGATATCAAAAAATATAAAGGACAAACTTCCATGAAACTATCCTACGCACTCGCAACTCCCGAAACAGAAGATGCAAAGATTTTAGCCGCCAGAGGAGGGCTTGAAGAAAATTTCAAAATGTTGTCGGACCTTGGGTATCCTGGTATTGAGTTAATGATACGGGACCCCAAAAAACTCGATGTTGGTGAAATTAAAGATCTTTGCAAGGAATATAATATTGAAATAACATCGGTGAGTACCGGGCAGCTTCGGAAAGAGCTGGGCTTACAACTTTGTTCAATAGACGCTGGTGTATGGTCTCAAACAATAGATAAAACTCTTGAAGTAATTGATTTTACTGCTGAATTTAATACTCAGATGAATATCGGAACTCTAAGAGGTACCATGCCGATAGAGACCTCCGAGAGTGTCAGAGCAAAAGAACAGGCTGTTATTGCATTAAATAAACTCTTGGACTACTCCCAAACGAAAAAGATGAATATTGCCCTTGAACCTCAAAACCGATACACTATCAATTGGCTAAACAATGCAGGTGAAACCCTGGAATTTATAAATTGTTTTTCGCAAAAAAACCTCAAGATGGTTTTTGATGCTTATCATTGGTTATTGGAAGAGCCGTCCTTGTATGCAAGTCTTATCAAAGCATATTCCTATGTCAGCCACGTTCAATTTTCCGATAGTAACAGACTGGCACCCGGCTGGGGTCAGATGAATTATCCGGATATTGTAAGAGTACTCAGAGCTTTAAATTATACGGGTTATATTACTATTGAATGTAATCAAACACCAGACACCTATCAGGCCGCAAAACAGGCCATAGATTATCTACTTCCGTTTTTAAATGAAACAGAATGATTTTAAAAATATAAAAGGGGTGAAATATGAAAAAATTAAAAGGAGCAGTAGTTGGTTGTGGAATGATATCCAAGTATCATCTGATGGGATGGCAACGATTAGAAAATGTTGAAATTAAAGCCCTCGTAAGCCGAAATACGGATAATGCTAAAAAAAGAATTGAGTTTGCGCCCGGGGCAACAATTTATTCGGATTACCTGGAAGCACTTGAAAAGGAAGACCTGGATTTTGTTGATATTCTTACTCCACCCCATGTACATGCCTGGTATTGTCTGGAAGCAAAAAAACGAGGGATTCATATTATTTGTCAAAAACCCATTACGGATAATTTAGATGATGCCCATACCCTGGTGAACGTTTTTGAAGGTTATGATAAATTGTTTGCCATTCATGAAAATCATCGGTATAGACCCTGGTTTACTGATATGCAACAAAAACTGAAAGAAGGTTTTTTCGGGGAAAAGCATTATGTGCATATTCAACAGCTCAATCCCTCTGAACCAGATGTTGCCTATAAACTTGCGATGAAAGAAGGGGTTCTTTTAGAACACGGGACCCATTTGGTGGATATGACCCACGCCCTCTTTGGTACCCCATTGCGAACTTACGCGCGCCTGCATCATATGAGTAAAAAACTCACAGGAGAAAATTTTGCCCATGTTATGTTTGAATACCCCGAGACCACGGTTTGTATTGATGTGGGATGGAAACCCGGTGGTGTGCAACAGGCATCATTTCTTCTTACTGGAGATGAGGGTGAAGCCTATTACCAAGGCTCCATGGTAAGAGGTGGGGATAGCCGGTATAGATTAATGAATGGAAAAGAAGTGGTATTAGATGAGCAAAGAAATTCGGCAGACGATTATGTAGAGAGTTTTTACCTTTTTGAAAAAGAATGTACCGAACTTATGCTCAACGGCAATGTACATCAAGTCACCCAGTCTGGTGCCGAAAATATTAAATCCCTGGCAAGCACTTTTGCCGCCTACGAGTCTGCATATACCTCATCTATTATGGAGATAAAGAGCCTGGAAAAGGTGAATCTTGGAATATTGAAATAAAATTATTTAGAACGTTGAAATGTTTTTAGTCACTAAGTGCACAGAAAATGTGGAATCCCTTATCTGATTTCTGCCGCTCCAATCCTCTTCGAGTACGAAGGAAAGATAATATTCTGTGCTTTCTGTGCTCTTAGTGGCTAAATTATTAACCTAGAAAGGGTATCAGCTACCTTCCAATTCGTGTCAGGCAAATTTCCCATTCTTTCCAACATAATGTTTTTTTATTCAGTTACAACATTGAATATAATCTCGGTACTCAATATCATTATGTTAAGCGTTTCAGTAAAGCTTTAAATAAGTCTTTTTCCCTTCAGAGTAATACCAAATATGGGGGAAGAAAATTTAGGGGATGGGGGCATTTACTGAAAAATAGATAGACCATTCCACAGGTTTTTTATGGATTCTGCGGCCAGATAGTGAATAGAACCTGGACAAACTTCTCTCACCAATATGAAGGTTTTGGGGCTGTTGAGAAACGTTCCATAACATAAGGGGTTTTTCACCTTTGATAATCCAAACTGCAACCTCTTTTCCATATCCTGATGGAATGGAAAAGCTTTGGGTTTCGCTGGTTACATCCACAGGAACGGTATCTTCTTTTCCAGACAAAATATCAATCCAATATGCCTGGTGTGGGCCATTTACCAAGCCTTTAATGGCCATCCCACTGCCCGCATTATCGGTGTACGCAATATAGGACTTTCTCTCGTCAGCCATTACCCAGAGTGTGCCGGAACCGGCGATATCATCATTTGGTTCCATAGCGTTGACCGTAGTCTTTTCAAACCAATCCATCAGTATTGAACAATCGGTGAATCTCGCTGTTTCATTTTGCTCAGCCGGGAACTTGGTTGCACCCATTTCAAGCACCTGAATAGCACTTGCCCCTCCCATTACAGAAGACCAGTTCCATTTCCGAATAGTAGCACGATCATAGATTCCTTGTTTAATTCCCTCTGGTGCTGATTCAGACATATTGATGATTTTTTTCCCGTTTGAGCTTTTCCAGGCTTTATACATTTCATTTCGAGTGGGGCCATCATCTGCCCGCAGAAGGTACATATCAATCACTTCATCGTCGTTAAAGGTGAGTAAATTTGGAAGATCATGGTGTATGCCGATAATATGGTTTCGGTCGTCCTTTTCCCGGATGCGGGCTGCTACTAGTAATACTTCATCAGGTGACATTGCCTCACCGTATTCTTCTGCAATCGCCCAAATCCAGAGTTTATGATGTTTGAACTTAGCTACGGTTTTATCGACAAAAGTTTTCCATTCCGTGGGTAAGTTTTGCATGTCATCAAAAAGGAAAAATACCGTGATAATTCCTGCTTCTTCCAATTCGGTCATCAACAGTTCCCATTTATCCAGAGTTATATCCAGATCCGTTCCGGTTCCGGGGGCACCGCCGGGTTTGTCTTTTAAATATGCTGTGATGTAAGTGCATCGGGCCTCTTTGTCTTTGAGTAGCTTAAGATTGCCTTCGGTGTCTTCGTAAAAGAAAACTTCAGGATCTCCAGGCCCGGCAAAAAGACAGGGCTTGGGGATTTGTTTGCCAAGTACTGAAATAAATGTATCATAATAAATCATACGAGTGGGATTAACGGGATCACGGACAATTTGCCCTTTTATTGGAGCTGCTACAATACATCCAATGCTAATTAATAAGAATATGAAAAATGGTTTTATCACTACTGTCATCGCCCGGCTTGACCGGGCGATCCATCCTGGAATCGATGGACTTATGGATTGCCCGGTCAAGCCGGGCAATGACGTTGTCTTTATTTTAACAATCATAAGTTAATCCAAAAACGTGTATATGATATACATTATCCTTTCGCTATTCTATAATTTACTTGTTGCCTACTTAAGTTTGTCTACTTTTATATAAAGATCCTCAGAACCAAAATTACCGGATTTTAACACTAATATACATTCGGAGTCTGATTCTGGGAAGATATAAGGAACACCCGGGTCCACAGGCAATCCAACCTCAAAGACATTGAAACCCAGTTTGCTGCACACTGTTCCGGATGTTTCGCCTCCGGAAACAATGAGCCGGCCAATCAGTTTGTTTTTTAGCAAATGGGAGGCAAGGGACGCAAGTTCGGCACCTATTTTTAGCCCGGCTTTGGCATCACTCAGCCCAAGTTTTTCCGCGGTTTGCTTTACCTTTTGGGATGGAACAGATGAGGAGTAAAACAGTATTTTTGCCCCTGCTGCAATAGCGTCCGAGGCCTTCTTGAGTATGGCCTTCCGATTGAAATTACCCTTCAGAAGTTTTATGGGATCAAGCATTAACCCCGTAAAACCGTTTTTAAGCGCGTGTTTATTTTGGGCAGCAGTGGCAGGAGACATACTTCCCGAAACTGCTGCGGTACCTGGACGAAGATTGTTTATTCTTTTAGTAAAATCCAAAGGCTTTTTGCCTGGGAAAAGTACCCGCGCCATCTCTGCACTAATACCTGAGCCGCCACTTATGACCTTCTCATTTTTGAGGGATTCCATGAGTATACCAATATCACTTTGTGTGAGGGCATCTGCCACCACATAGGTGATTTTTTTCTTTTTAAGACCAGTGAGATATCGTTTTAGTGAAGGGGCACCTTTTTGGATTTCCTGAATATTGGCAAGGCCAACCTCTGCCTTTGTTTGATAAGAAAGCCATCTCACAAGGTTAGAATCGGTCATAGGATTGAGAGGGTGGTTCTTGAGAGGAGAGTCTGACAAGAGTTCACCGTTTACAAAGAGGTGACCGAGAGCCGTTACCCTTCCGTTTACGGGAAGAGCGGGACAGACTATTATTTGCTTTACCCCTGTTTCGTCTATAGCCGCGTCAAGGGCTTGACCGATGTTTCCTTTGGGTGTGGAGTCGAATGTACTGCAGTATTTTATTTGTATCGTTTTTGGTTTAAGGGTTGAAAGGTCTTTTATCGCTTCTCTGGTCCTGGTATATGCTGTTTTGGGGGAAGTTGAGCGTGCCTGGGTACCTGCCACAACAGCATCGTATTTTTTAAGGGAGGACGGTTCCATCTTCCTGCTATCAATAATCAAACAGGTGCGCACTCCTTTTTCCGTGAGCATTCCGGCTGCATCAGTGGCTCCTGTGTTGTCATCAGCAATTATTGCACATTTCATAATTCTACATCTTTCGTTTCAGGAGTATTTCTGTTTCTGCTTGTGTAAGGGTACGGCCTTCAAAACCTGCAAGACAAATAATTCGACAACTTTCCTCAATCTCTTCGAGAATTCCCATTGCCTTATCAAAAGTTAATCCATAGGTAAACAAACCGTGGTTTAAAAGGGCTGTTGCTTTTAAGCCGAGATGGTTTTTGAAACCTGTGAGAAGTTCACTGCTTCCGGGAGGAGCATAGGGGGCTATTGGCACCAAACCTGCGCGCATTACGCACTGTGGTGTTGATGCTGGCAATACAATATTTGTCCCTGAACCGGTCCTCATGGTAACTGCAATGGTATGTACCGGATGAACATGAATTATAGCATTAGTTTCGGGGAATTTTTGATACACAGCGAGATGCATTCCCCATTCTTTGGTCGGTTTATTATCATTTTTAAATGCACCTGATAAATCACTCATGGCCAGGCCGTCTGGAGTAAGTTTGCCGATAGGAGTGCCCGTGGGGCTGTAATATATTTTTTCATCGTCCCGTGCACTTATATTACCACTGGTGGATGTGCCGAGTCCCATGCTTGAAAGTTGGGTTCCAATTTGGGAAAGGGTTTCTGGTATGTTCATGGTTTACCTTTGCTTTAAATTGTTACAGTCTGCTTTGTAAAAATTTACTATGGTCTGGAAAAGACCTTTCATCTTCAGTATAAAATCAATCTAGTCCCGCTTTTTGAAAAAGAAAAGTCGAATAGACCAGAATTATCTAACAGACTAAGAACTTTATCGTTAATAATAAAGAAATTAACGCAAAAACTGTAGTTAAAAAGAGTGCGCGACCTAAATTACTAGTGTAGGGATACTCCTTTAAAGAGGCCAAATAAATTAGATCAAATAGTGATATGGATATTACTTGTGCAGAGTTTTCCTTTTCCAGGTAAAACAATGGCAACCAGGCAAGTATGTATAACAATTAAAAAATTGAATAGGAAATTAAACATGAATTTTAAAAGTACCCGGTTTTTGAAACAATCCAGTTCCCTATTAATTGTTTTGTCTTTTTGCATCAGTAGTCTCTTTGGTCAAGTAACATTTACCAAATACCCCATAGATAAACAACTTTATGCCCGTGATCTCACAACCGGGCTGGCTGATGTCAGCTTTGAAGGGACCGTAGAAAAGACTAGTGATAATTATACGCAGATTTCATTAACCATCTACCGCGACAATGAGAGGCAAGGTGAACCTTTGGTGACCGCACTGACGTACAATGGTTCCACAGCACCTTTTTCTATTGTACATAAAATAAAAGCAGAATTGGCAAACTACAAGTTTGAGGTACATCTTAAAAATGCCAGTAAAACACAACTTGTTAAGACGGTTAACGAGGTTGTAGCCGGTGATGCCTTTATTATTCAGGGGCAGTCAAATGCCTCAGCGGGTGTCAAGGCCTCATCCACAAATGTGGGCATATACAATTCACCTTTTATTAGAGTTTTTGGTACCGGAGATAATGAGGAAAGTAAGGATTGGTTTATTGCACTCGGGCATGAAGGTAGTAGGGACCAGGGTGGTGCAGGTCAATGGGGGTTGACATTTGCAAAACAGATTGTAGACGCCTATAAGATACCCGTATGTCTTTTCAATGGAGCTTTGGGCGGGGCTGCGACCAACGTTTTTTATCGCAATGATAGTGATCCTTATGATTTTGGGTCCAATTACGGAAGAATGCTTACCAGAGTTACCAAAACGGGCCTACAAAACTCGATAAGGGCAATATTATGGTACCAGGGTGAGAGTGATGCTATAAATGGAAACTCGACGGAAGGGTACAAGAATGTTTTTTACAATAAAATTTACGGAGGGTGGGTAAAAGATTTTCCAGGTGTTGAGAAAACCTATGTATTTCAAATTCGTACCGGTTGTGGAGGGAGCGAAGCTGATGTCATGAATATAAAAGAAGCACATCGGCAGATTGGTGAAGAAAATCCTGCTATTGAAACCATGTCTACTTCAAACAGCCCCCATTGGTCAGACAACTGTCATTATGAATTTGCTAAGGGTTATGAAAGGACGGGTCTAAACATATTTCGATTAGTAAACCGCGATCTTTATGGTAAAATTGGCGAAAAAAACATAGAACCTCCGCGTATACAATGGGCGGAACATTGGGGCACAAATGAGATAAGGCTTATAATGAAAAACCCTGGTGACAGTTTAATATGGTTTTCAGGTGCACAGAATGAGTTCCGATTGGATGGAACTGGTGCCAATGTTTCATCTGGCAAAACCTGGAGAAACCATGTTATCCTTACGATGTCTACAAATGCTTCTTCAGCTACGGCTATCAGTTATGTCGGAGAAAAGAGAACTGCTGAAGCGCCCATGGTAAAAACTCCCAACGAGGTGGGCGCCATGCATTTTTACCAGTTTCCCATTACGAAACCCTATATGCGGGATTCCAGCAATGTAAAAGTTATACTGGACAGCAATAAGGTGCAGTTGACGGTATCACAAGTGTCGGAAACAGATGTAGATGGCCGTATCAACAAACTATTATTGAACGGCTTAGCTCTCACCGACATCCCTGGTAGCATTGGTTATTTAGATGCGGTGACTACAATTAGACTAGATAGTAGCAATATACAAAGTCTGCCGGAAGACATTGTTCACCTTACACCAACTACTCATTTGAGTGTGAATAACAACCAATTGTGTCAGATCTCTGCTGATATCCAGGGATGGATTGATACCTTTGCTGCAGATAAAAACTGGCGTTCGACACAGCAGCACTGTAGTTCTGGTATCCGTAAATCGGCACAAGTAGCAAAACAATCCTTTATTAAAATACTTAGTGGAAAGCAGATAAAAATTTCTGTTCCAAATGTAGAAGCGGGAGCTATCGTTAAAATTTATAATCTAACTGGAAAGGTCATTTCTCATTTAAATATTTCCTCCGGAATTTCAGAAACAGTGTGGATGGTTCCGGAAAGGTTGACGGGTGTGTTTTTTGTTAAACTCGATTGGCAGGGAAATACGCATACGGAACATATATTTCTGCAGGGTTGGTAGATTAGTTCTCAGTGATCAGTAATCAGTACACAGTATTTAAATTTCTCTTTGAAAATCAAAAAGATTGCGCAACTATTTCTGGATTAAATATCCGGGAAAGTCGTTTGGTATCTACGTAATGGACTTCTTACAGATATAGAAAAGTTGTCTATGTTCTCATTGTTTGGGGATTAAAAATTGGATGAAAATCAATAAAAAGGCGAATATTATCGGATAGCCTAATGAAATTAACTCAAATACCAATGAAATTAACGGACGAAAGATTGTTTAATACCAGCTTTTCTTTAAGTTTAGGATAAATAAGAACGGTATCTTCAAATAGAATCAGATATTCGAGTTTGTTATCCCACTTGAAGATATTCATTGTTCAAAATGGTATGATTTAAAAAGAATAAGAGTACTGGAAACTCATTAAAAAAAGGGATTAGTTATATGATGCATCTTTACTTAAGAAAAAACCCAAGAGCAGGAAAAAGTAACACCTTGTTCCTGATTTTCTCAATATTGTTCATATTGGTATCAGGTTCTTATGCCAAACATTTGAATCTCTTGTTTCAGCTTATTGGCGGCGATGCGGGGTGCAATTATTACCACCATGGTGAGGGTAGTCACCCTGTAGATGAAATGTATCGGCCACAATTAACCGTAGTTTACACGGATAAAGGGGTAGAAAAAACAGCAGTTTTGCGGTACGGCGTAAATGGGTATACCAGTGGTGTAGGTTGTTGTATTATGCAGGGATATCCCGATGAAAACCTCGTTGATCCGCCCAACTCTAATCCTGGGGGGAGTGCACTGGCAAAAGAGGGGTTTATGAAAAATAAAAATGATAAACAACGTCGGAGTGTGGTGCAGTTTGATCTGAGTGGGATTCCCTTTGATGCAGTCATTAAAAGTGCTCATTTGCAACTGAATACAGAAGAGTTTGAAGGATATGAAACCACTACAACCGGTGTTCTTCATGTTTGGTCCCTTAAAAATTCATTTGAAGTAAATGAAGTTACTTTTAACAGTCGAAAGAAAGGAGTCGCCTGGGAAACACCCGGAGGAGATATGGAAACAGAATTGTTTGAGTTTCCCATGACAAATAACACTGATATTGTGGGCTTTGTAAAAAGTACACATACCATGAAAAATCTTGCGGCTGAAGTTCAAAAAAGGCTGCCGGTGCCAACAGCGAGTACACAAGGTTTTTATTTCCCTCCTAAGGGAGAAAGTGTTTCAAATCAGAGTCAAGATAAGTCACCTGCTGACTTAGGTCTTAAGGCCGGAATTACCAGTATTTCAGGTCCTTCCATGTATGCAATATGGCGTCATGGCCATTTGGTTAAGTTAAAGGGTGATTTTAATACAACCTGGGAAATCAAGTCTGCTCGTAAAACCATACATGCAGCTCTGGTAGGCACTGCGATATTAAAAGGTAAAATTCCTGGCATCGATCAAAAGATGAGCGAATGGAATACTGACCTAACCGGTAATGATAAGGACGCCACCTGGAAGCATGTTATGACCCAGACAACGACATTTGATTATGATACCAAAAAGCCGGGTGATGAATGGTGTTATTCTGATGCGAACCCCCTTCAACTTTGCCGTGCGCTTACCAAGGCCTGGGGAGAAGGTGACCTGAGTGCCAATAATTACGCGACTGTTTGTAAGAATTCCTTTTTTGATGATATTGGCATGGAAGGCTGGAAGACCAGTCTAAAAGCTGATGGAATCCGTTTTGATCTGGACATGGAAGATATGGGCCGATTTGGTTTGCTCATGCTAACCCGGGGCGCCTGGGACGGAAAGCAACTCGTACCCATGTGGTTTGTGGATTCTCTTGAAACAAAACAGGTATATGGTATACCCGCAAATTATAAAGGGCCCAATGATGGTGACGCGGAAGCATGGGGCTTTAATACAACAAAGTTTCCTGAAAGTCCTTATGGGTACTTCACCTGGGTAAATACTGATGGAGATTTATGGAGCGGATGTAATAAAAACTGGGCTTCAGCATTTGGCGCAGGCGGCACATTTATTGCGTGGAACAGAGAACTCGGCATTGTTACCGCCGGGCAGGGGTTAAGCAACAATGATATTCCAACCTGGAATGCCTTCTTTAAAGCAATCGAAGACAATATTGCTGGACCAAACCCCATTGGACCGGTTGCGGTTGATTATAATGTTCGTGGATTCAATGACTTGTTTAAAGTATGGCGAGACTCTTTTGGTTCGAAAGTGTACATTACCAATGGAGATAAATCCATGGAAAGTGTGCAAATCTATAATTTACATGGCAGGCTTTTAAATACCCAATTCAGACCGGTTAACTCCTTGTTTGTTTGGGATGCTTCAAACTACCCGTCTGGAAATTATTATATTAGAGTTAAATCAGGTGGTAATTTTCATAATAGCAGAATCACCTTATTTTAAGGAACATCCCTGTTCTAATTTATGCATTTATAT
>JADFYW010000075.1 GCA_015232855.1 Fibrobacteria bacterium | reverse complement strand
CTTTTAGTGATGATCGTGAAGAAGTTCGTATAGTACTAGATTTTCTCCGAGTACAAGAACTCCAACTCCAGTACAAAGGGGGGATGATTCGAGAAGCTTTCATAAACAGTTTATTTCTTCCCTTGGAAACACCATTACCAATGCTTGGCACTACAGTCGAAAAACTTCTACAAGATATAGTTGAACAAGATAATGATAATTCTATTCTAAATGAGGATGACCTAAGTTCACTTACACAATATTTTAAAAATCTAGGAAACTGTTCACTTAACACTGCCTATTAACTCAAAAGGATCCAATTCGTTTCTTAGCATTCGATTCACATAAACAGCAATATGACCAGCTCCCGCCTCATAGGCTAATTTAGCCTGAGTTAAATTAAGCACAGCGGTAAAGCAAAAGTTAAATTCACTTCGATATTTGTAAGTGAAAGCATAATTTTGTTCTGATGGCATAATTTTAATTCTGAGGTTCTTTCCTACAATCTTTTGGGCAAGTCTGCATTCTTTTAATAATTCAGTCTCTGTTTTGGAATGTACCTGGTAATAAAATGGTCCAGAGGTGAGAGAGGCCAGAGTCTCTATAACTGATTTTGGGGAAACCTTTTCACTAGCCATTTTTAATAACTTTGGATTGGTTGAAAGCCCCTGTACCCAGGGATAAGAAGCAAAACAGTTTTTAACTTCTGAAATTATTGCAGAATCAATTAATATTGTCATGGCCCAAATGTAATAAAAAAGACCCTTTTGTTAATACATGATACCTATTTTGCTAGTAATAGGTATGTAAGAAAATTAAAGAGGAATATGTGAGCACAGTCAAAAATAGTATATCAGTTTTAGGACTCGGGACCGTACTTGTAGACCAACAAATGTTTGTTAAACAGTATCCTGGCCACAACACCAAAAACGAACTGGAAAATCACCGAATACAGGTAGGAGGGCCCGTTCCTACCGCCCTGGTTTTTCTTTCACGACTAGGCTTACCTTGTTCATTTATTGGGAAATGGGCCGATGATCATTTTGGGTCTTTTATTGAAAAGGATCTTCAAAAAGAAGGGGTAATTCTGGACAAAAGTATTATAGCAACAGGCAAAGCCTCTGGTTTTGCTAATGTATGGGTGGATACCAACACAGGTGGCCGTACAATTTTATTTACCCGGGGGACCTTTCCTCCTATCTCAATTTCTGAACGGGAACATGTATCACTACAGGAATATACGGTACTACACCTTGACGGTTGGTCCGGAGAGGCAGCTATAAAAACCGCCCAGGCAATTAAACAACAAGGAGGAACGGTTTTTCTGGATGCAGGTTCTCCCAAACCAGGTTTAAAAGATTTGCTTCCATTAGTGGATGTGATGATTTGTCCGGATCATTTCACAGATGACTATTTTCACACAAAAAACACCCGGGATGCAGTTACCCAATTGCTGGCCAATGGCATACATAAAGTTATTGTAACCCATGGAATTGACGGTGCGGAATTATACATGGATGAAATGCATCTTAAACAAGCAGCTTTCCCCGTTCAAGCAATAGATACAACGGGGGCCGGTGATGTCTTTTGCGGAGGACTTATTTATGCTATGAGTATGGGATACTCAGATAAAAAAGCATTGCAATTCGCTTCAGCAGCAGCAGCCCTTAAATGTACGAAGGTAGGCAACCGCGAAGCCCTGCCCGACTTGACTGAAATTGAAAAGTTAATGAGAAACGGTTAAGTAAATTTTAGAAAGAAAAGAAAAAAATGCGGTCGGCCGGAATTGAACCGGCACAGGGTTTACCCCCACAAGGTCCTTAACCTTGCGTGTCTACCAATTCCACCACGACCGCGTTTTTCATAGTGTTATTCAGCGCCTTCTGCCTTTTCTTTTGCAGGAGTACCGCTAAGACCCGGTATAGAAGGCGTGGTTCCTTCTGACCCGGAAGATTTCTTTTGCTGAACGTCTTGTGTTCCTGCAGCGCCTGGTGCTTTTGAACCAGGTGCAGGCTGTTTGCCCGGAGTCTGCTGTACCGCTTTTCGCTCGGATAAACCAGGAATACTTGAGCTTCCTTCATATCCCTCAGGGATAATCGAAGAAAGGGAACGCCCAGATTTTAATTCTGAGGTTACTTCCTGCACACCCGACTTTTTAGTAGACAGGGCGTTTAAGACAAGAATCACAGCAAATGATATAATTGCTGTTATCTGTGTTATTTTAGTGATAATATTTGCCGCTGAAGCTCCAGTAAAAGCAGCACCGCCACCCATTCCGCCAAAAGCTCCTGCGAGGCCTCCACCTTTGTCATTTTGAATCAGCACAAGCAAAATCAAAAACAGGCAAATAAACACATGCAGAATTAAAAAGAAAACGTAGAAAAAATTGATATAATCCATAAACACCTAATTTGGAAAATAGTAAAATCCTAATTTCTAATATCTAAATCCTAAAAAAAATCCAAATTTAAAAGAAAAAAATATTAAGACTTCGATAGTATAGAAAAATTCAGTAAAATCTTAAACTATTTTCCTGCGTTAATAATACCAATAAAATCATCAGCTTTGAGGGCAGCGCCACCGATTAATCCACCATCGATGTCTGTCTGGCCAAGAAGATCGCCCGCATTACCTGGTTTCATACTTCCACCGTACTGGATACGAACAGATTCTGCAACTTCTTCACTGTAAAGGCCCTTCATAAGTCCGCGAATAAAAGCATGAACTTCCTGAGCTTGTTCATTTGAAGCTGTTTTACCTGTGCCAATTGCCCAAACGGGTTCGTAAGCAATTACCGTGTTCTTTGCATCTTCAGCAGAAATACCTGCATAAGCGCCTTCAACCTGAGTTTTTACAACACTTTCAGTTACACCACTTTCGCGTTGTTCAAGAGTTTCACCTACACAAACGATAGCTTTAAGGCCTGCTGCGAGTACCTTTTTAACTTTTTTATTTACGGTTTCATCTGTTTCACCAAAAAAAGACCGCTGCTCAGAGTGACCAAGAATCACGTATTCGACTCCGGCTTCTTTCAGCATACTTACAGATACCTTACCTGTATATGCACCATCATCTTCCCAATGAGCGTCCTGGGCACCAAGTTTTAAATTAGAACCTTTGATAACTTCTGCTACTTTTGCAAGAGCAAGATAAGTAGGACAAAGAACCATTTCCGGGCCTTCTGAAGTACCGGCTTTTTCTACCAGTTCTTTTGCCAGAGTTTCGGCATCACTGATGCCCATATTCATTTTCCAGTTTCCAGCTATAATATATTGTCTCATTTTAATCTCCTTTTAGTTTTCAAATTAAATTCATCGATACCACCTCTTTTGTCATCACCTGGCTTGACCAGGTGATCCATCCTAATACCAGATGGCTGGATTGCCCGGTCAAGCCGGGCAATGACAATAGGTGGATGTTATTACTCATATTTCCGTTTTATTTATCTGTAAGCGCTTCTACGCCAGGAAGCTTTTTACCTTCAAGGAATTCAAGAGAAGCACCACCGCCTGTAGATACATGTGAAACCTTATCAGCCAAACCAGCTTTTTCGATTGCAGAGGCTGAATCACCACCACCAATTATTGAGACACCACCATTTTTAGTGGCTTCGGCCAGGGCCTCTGCTACTGAGAATGTACCTTTTGCGGTTTCAGCAATTTCAAAGACCCCCATGGGTCCGTTCCATACAAGAGTCTTAGCTTCTTTAATAATATTTGAGAAAAGAGTTATTGTCTCAGGGCCAATATCCACCGATTCGGTCCCAGGTTTGATACCATCTCTGGAAACAGTTTCAAGAGGCTCTACGGTCCTGTTCGCAAAATCAAGTTTTGTAGTAATTTGGGAATCGACAGGTAATTGTATTTTATCTCCGGCTTTCTCAAGTAAAGATTTTGCCAGAGGCACTTTATCGTCTTCACAAAGTGAATTACCAATTTCCAAACCCATAGCTTTAAAAAAGGTATAAGTCATGCCACCACCAATTATCAATTTGTCGACTTTGGAAAGAAGCGCTTCAATCACATCAATTTTACCCGAAATTTTAGCTCCACCAATTATAGCGACAAAAGGTTTTTTGGGTTCATTTAAAGCACCGCCCAGAAAATCCAATTCCTTTTTAATGAGATAACCACAAGCACACTGAGAAAAGTTTTTAGTAATACCTTCTGTTGAGGCATGAGCGCGATGAGCGGTACCGAATGCATCATTTACATAGAGGTCTGCCAGAGAGGCAAGTTCTTTTGCAAAACCAGCGTCATTATCGGTTTCTTCTTTATGAAAACGAAGGTTTTCAAGTAATAATACTTCACCAGCTTTAAGGGCTGAGGCTGCATTTTGAACGTCTGCACCTATACAAGCTGGTACAAATTTAACTTCCTGACCAAGCAGTTCGCCTAATGCTTTGGCCACCGGGGCCATAGACATTGTTTCAACGACTTGACCTTTAGGGCGGCCAAGATGACTCATCAGAATAACTTTGGCTCCATTTTGGACAAGATATTTAATTGTGGGCAAAGAGGCCCTTAAACGCTTGTCATTGTCAACATTCCCATCTCTAAGGGGAACATTGAAATCAACACGTGTAATAACCTTTTTGTCCTGTAATTCCAGATCTTCGATAAAAAGCTTAGCCATAATATTATTTCCAGAAATTTAATGGTGGGTATTTCTTTTTTTTCTTTAGCTGTCATCGCCCGGCTTGACCGGGCGTTCCATCCTAAAATTGAATTTTGATAGATTCCCCGGTCAAGCCGGGGAATGACAATCATTAGTTTTTGCTAGTTTAAAAAAACTATCAAGCAAAAATTATTTTACGGTATCCATATGGCTAATAAGCTCAAGAACTTTATTTGAGTAGCCCCATTCATTATCATACCAAGAAATTAATTTAACGAAATTATCATTAAGAGCAATACCTGCTTCTGCATCAAAAATTGATGTGCGAGAATCACCGATAAAATCATTGGATACTACCGCATCTTCAGTATAACCCAGAATTCCTTTAAGGTCGCCTTCAGAAGCTGCTTTTAATTCATCTTTAATTTCTTGATAAGTTGCAGGCTTGTCAAGTTTGCAAGTTAAATCAACAACAGAAACATCGGGAGTAGGTACACGAAATGCCATTCCTGTTAGTTTGCCATTGAGTTCAGGAATTACTTTACCAACAGCTTTTGCAGCGCCAGTTGATGAAGGAATGATATTCTGACCAGCTCCACGACCACCACGCCAATCTTTCATAGAAGGCGCATCAACTGTTTTTTGAGTAGCTGTTGAAGCATGAACAGTGGTCATTAAACCCTCTACAATACCCCATTTATCATTGATAACCTTTGCAAGTGGTGCGAGACAATTCGTAGTGCAAGAAGCATTTGACACGATATTTTGATCCGAAGTGTAGCTTTTGTGATTTACACCCATTACATACATAGGAGTTGCATCTTTTGAAGGTGCAGAAAGAACTACTTTTTTTGCGCCGGCTTTTATATGAGCCTCTGCAGTTTCTTTAGTTAAAAATAGACCTGTAGATTCAACCACATATTCGGCATCCACTTCATTCCATTTTAAATCTGCAGGGTTTCGTTCAGAAGTAACTCGAATAGCTTTGCCATCAACAACTAACTTACCGTCTTTTACCTCAACAGTACCTTTAAAATTACCATGAGTAGAGTCATATTTAAGCATATAAGCCATATACTCAATATCGATCAAATCATTTATACCAACTACTTCAATGTTATCAAAGGTAGTAGCGGCTCTGAAAACTAATCTGCCGATGCGGCCAAATCCGTTTATCCCTATTTTTATTCCCATGTTTTATTCTCCATTTAAGTTAAGTAGGATATTGGTTAAATAATTGTAAAATTCGGGGCTAATATAGCAAGAAAGCTAAATTGCGGTCAACAGATTAACCAGATGGATATTGCAAAAATGACAAAAAAAGACATCCCTTTTTGCCAAAATGCATCAGCCCTAAAATGGGTTAAACCAGAACAGAATTCTAACAGCTCTACAATTTTCATCAAGTTGTAAAAATTTTGCAATAACTCTCTTTAACCAGACTTGTAGATCTGGGCAAAACAGGCAAAAAATGCTATACAATTTTATAGACTGCTAACAGCAGAACAAACTCTGGCAATGACAACCAGCTACCGCAAAATTAAACTTATATTGCACAACCGGTAACTGAGGCAAAAACGAGGATGGACATATTGCTTAAATTATTAATCGTTCTTTTTACATTTTTTTCATGTACTCCGGGTCCGAAAAGGCCTACACAAACAAATCAGCTCTTTACTGGCGATAACTCCGGGCAAATCAGCGTAAATACAGATTCCGGTCAACCTACTATCCGGGAAAATGCAAATGGTGTGGAAGAAACAAGTTGGTCAATTCCCCCCAAGGCCTCTCCCTTCAACAATTATTCAAATAAATATGGGTTTACCCTCCAGGCAACCTCAAAGAATTGGCGGGAAGCCCCGGCAAAGAAGACCCATCGTGGAATTCCGGTTAAAACATTGGTCTCTGTCCCGGACAAACAGCTCCAATTGGAGGTTTTTGATATAGACCAGCCAAACAAACTAACTGATATCAGTTTACAGGACAGTATTATCGCTTACCTGTTTAAGGTCAAAGTTAATTTTAAAACCACACAAATAGGACCCTATGAAGTGCAAAGCTGGTCGTCCACCCTGGACACTGCAAGTCACCGGGTAATTAAGCTAAAATCCGATTCAAATCTCATCGTCCTGTTTTTTAATTCTAAAAGCAAACATACCCGGGCTCTTCCGGAAATAGGGACAATTAATATCAAAAGTAATTTTTTATCCCTTGGGACTGACCTTCGTATTGAGTTTGGTCAACCAAAAGAATATACCTCATATGGCCATGAATCTGAATTTTTCAAGGGCGTTTTTTTGAATACCATCGGATTATTTTACCTTCAGGATTCAAGCTATAATAAGGCTTTGGACTATTTTACACAAGCATGGCAGACAGATAAAAGCTTTATTCCTTTTATCAGTAATTGCGCTACAATGTACCACGTGATGGGTGAGACTGCTTCTGGTATACAGTTTTTAAAGCAACATATGCCCCAGGTAAGTGCTTCAAGCCATCTCGCAGGACTTTTTGGTGCATTACACGAAGAAGTAGGCAGTTACCAAACGGCAAAAGAATGGGCAGAAAGAGCCCTCACGCTAGAGCCCAATAACGAGGAATGGCTGATAAACCTCTCAGATGCACTCTGGCAACTTGGCGAAAAAGTGCAGTCAAAAGCAGTGCTGCTTCATTTGTATCAAAAGAAACCGAGTTTCAGACTATCTGTTTACCTCGCTTCAACGCACCTTGGCCTGGAAGAGTTTCATAATGCCCGCCAAGTACTTGAAAAAGCCCATAAAAAACATCTCCCCACTATAAAATCAATAAAATATATGCTCATTAGTCTGAATGGACTCAAAGATTACACGAGCGCGTTATCCTATTTTCGAAGACATGCCGGAGACTCTGCCAACGCAGCAATTCTGGCTCAAAAAGCCACAAGCGAATTCAATCTAAAATACTATCTCCCTGCAGAGTATTCCGTGAATACAGCTCTAAATGTAGACCCCTTTAACGAAGAAGCAAGGAATCTGTCTGCAAAAATCAGTACGGTATTGGGCAATAAATCAAATTTAATCATTAATAAACCCATTTCACCTCTCGCACTACCTCTTGATTATCAGGAAACCCGGGAGATCCTGAAGAAATGCAAAACTTTGCTTTCTCCATTGCCCGCTTTGACACTGCTGCAAAAAAAGAACGTGTTCAGCTGGCACAAATCCCGCCACTGGAAGAAAACTACCCGATTAATTTATTATATACCGGACATGGATTCTCTGGATGGAATTTCAGAACTCAGCTTTGAATTCAATCCAAACTACTCCAAAACATATATTAACCATTTCCATGTATTGAGCCATACCTTCAAACGATTGGAAACAAAAAATCTGGACCATTATTATGTAACCGGAAGCCACAATACCAGACTACACCCCGAAAACGTTCTGGTTCATTTACCCATTAGTATTAGCGACTCTGCTTTCAAAGGCCCCTTTTATCTTGATATTTTGTTTACCGAAGAATCCCGGTTCAGTTCTGCATCATTTCCCTATATACAATATACCGCAAAATCACCATTTCCGTTTTACCAGAACACTTATGATATTTTATCTCCCCCTCCAGACTTAAACATCTTCCAATTTGGGCAAATTACTCTGGACAGCTCAGCAAAACATCTTCGTTTTATTACTGAGCCCACGCTGTTTCCTCTCAGCGAAAAATTTTCTCCTGTCTACGAAGAATATGGAGCAGGTTTTTCCATCGCACCCCAAAAAACCTGGGCAGAGGCTGGCGAGGATTATATGGCGTACCTCCATCGAACCGGAGTTAATGAAGATAGTATTCCATTTTCTATTCAAGAGAGTGCGCTCGAGCGGCTGAACAAAAGAACTGAAGGAGAAAAACCTCTCAAAGCCTTGTTTACCTTTGTACGGGATTCTATTGGCTATAACAATTATGAATTTAACCTCCATGCACTCATTCCCGAAAAGTCCGATGAGGTCCTCATCAAGAAATACAGCGATTGTAAAGGACACGCTCTGTTACTTACACATTTACTACGAGCAAGGGGTCTTAAAGCTCATCTCTGTCTTGTGAGTCAGGAGCACACCGGTTTTCCTTCTCAACCTACCATACACCAGTTTAATCATATGATAGTATACGTTGAGCCGGACACAGGCAGTGGCTGGTTTCTGGATCCAACTGAAAAATTTCATCCCTTTCGTCAGGTACCTCTTATGCTCCAGGGCAGGCATGCCCTTATTCTCGAACAAGGTAACTGCCATCTCACTACCATCCCGGAAATAAAAATCGCTCATGAACACGGTGTAAGAATATCCCATCAGGTAATCGTGGTCAAGAGCCTTATGGCCAATGGTACAGACAGTATAATGATTTTTGGAAAGCTGGCAGCAGACTTCCGTGCAAAACTTTCAGGATGGGGTCAACACGGAAAATACGAGACCCTGATTAGCTGGATAACAGAGAGCTATCCCGGATACACCAATGGCCGTCTTTCCCTTTTTAACGAAAATAATATTGATTTGCCTCTTATATTAAGGTTTACCTATCAACGAGAACTTTCCCAGGAATTAAAGAACAAAAAACTATACATCGCACCTAAACTCGAAACCAGTTTTTTCCGCTTCCCCCACAACAGCAACCGAAAAACACCCATATACTTCCCTTTTGAAATCTCTGTGAATTCAACATGGCATATTTCTTTACCAGAAGAATACACCTTCACCACCAGAAGGCAACCGGAACAACAGGTAACCGATATTTATTCCTGGGAACGCTCCTATCGGTTTCCAGAAAAGAATGTATGTGTTAAATCCCAGATATGGACTCTGAGCCCCTTCCTGGCACAACCAGAAGAATACACGGGTATCCAGAAAGAATGGGAAATTTTACTCAAAAGATCCAGTGGAGAAATTTCGATTGAGAAGTAAAAACAATCTTGTCCCAAATAAATCCTAAATTCTAATGTCTAAATCCTAAACAAATAATAAGAGTGTAATTTATGCTTCCTCAGCAGAATCTGTGGGTAGAATGGAGTACTCCAATTTACGCTGCAAAACAAAAAGGCAATGTTTATAAAATCACCCACAGATTCTGCTTTAGAACCTAATTTATTTAGGACAGGCGTGAAGTAAAAAAACACTTAATATGCAGAGAAATCATATCTACTTCCATATCCCATAATTTATTTTTGCCCCCCAATAAACCGAAAACCCTGCAGAGGTTCCTCCCCAGGCGCACTGCAGGCTTTGTTGCATTGAATAGGAACGTTTCTTCCACTTAAAACGTAAACCCCATCCAAGCCGCTGTTCATAGCGGGAGTCTATGGGTACGTCATAATGCCAGGCAAAAGGCCCACTCCATAACCCATATCCAAGGGGATACCAGCCCTCAAGACGGAAAGAAATAAACAAGTTTTTTTCATCATTATACACCTGATATAACTCCCGGGCAGATGTTACATGCTTGTCTTCAAAAATCATTTGAGTATTGCTAAAAGTTTCAATAATAAGCACCGCCTGACGGGCAAACCCAAGCAATTCAAAATCTACAAAGCCCGGGAAATCAGAGGGAATAAAAAAACGACCATCCATACGCAGCAGCAAGCCTCCAGCAGTAATTTTTGGCATGGAACGATCAAGAAATAAGCCCCCATCCACAAAAAGATGATTACCGTTTTTATAAGCACGATCACTTAATAAATTTGTACCCACTACTATGTAAGGCACATTATCCTTAAAATGGAAATTATCCTGAAACAAATCAAAAAACACAGGAAAATAAAAACCCGCTCTCATACCTTTTCTCTCAACCAAGGCCTCTATGGGTGAAAATACATCAAAAGCAGCAAAATTGAGTGACGCACCATATTTGTATTGCGTCCTTGGAACCACCCTATATATCATTCTTTGTTTGCCAATTTCACCATCAGAATCTTTAGCGATAAACTCCACTTGATAAACCCCTGAGGTTTTGGTGCCAAGATGAAGGCGTGTCCCGTCCCAGGTGAAATTATTATAATCTGAAACAAGGATTTGCAGGGTAACTGAATCACCATCAGGATCTACAACCACCGGGCGATAATGAACGTCATCTCCTTCCCAATAGCTCCATCCGGAGGGCTCACTCATAAATACCGGAGCCCGATTTGAATCGTTTGTTACCATCACCCGATATTGTTTTTCTGAATAGGCACCAGCCGTGTCTTCTACGCGTAATTGAAAATGAAATGAACTGATTTTAATACTATCCGGGGCAACCCAGGTGAGTGAATGAGATACAGAATCAAATAACATACCTTTGGGCATATTATGTACAGACAGGCTTAAACTCGATGTATCATCATCGGGATCAAAAAGAACCGGTGTAAAATGCCATATTTCATCAGCACGAACTTTATGCAGTGGCTCATTGAGAACAAGCGGAGCACGGTTATGAGAAAAAGTAAACGTAACCGGAAGGGAATCCCGTTTATTAATGGAATTCTGTACATAAAATACCACTGGCCAGGCACCGTCTACTAACGAATCACCCCTAACAGCGTGATTTTCCCTATCCCAATAAAGACCATCAGGCAGTTCACCCTCCATCATATATTCCAGGTCAGCACTGGGTTCATGAGGATCCGCTGCCCATATTTGCCAGAAAAAAGTCTGCCCGGTTTTAATGGGACAATCCGGAGGCTCAGTGACAAAAAAGGGCTTTCCGAGATTGCGGTCTTCAGGGACCTTCTGCACTTTTCTGAATTTTAGTTTATCAATTAAGTTATGGGGAGCCGTTAAAACCAGATGGCTACCCTTGAATTCCAGAATAATTTCATGTTTACCCGGTATCTGATTAAAATGGTCTTCAAAAATTTTCAATATTTCAGTCCCAAGTTTATAGGCTTTTTTGCTCCGCCCTTCTGGTACCGTTTTAGTACGTGAATCCCAGGAATCACTTCTGGCCTTCGCCTGAATACGTAACACGGAGGCCTGTTTCAATTTATCAAGTGCCCCTTCTTTCACCAATGTTTGCCATACTTTGCTGGTAATCAATACCACCTTGTCCTGGAACTTCATAAAATCACCCTGAGCCACTCCAATACTTAAATCGTGCACAAGGAAAATAGGTGGGCCCGTTGCTCTGAAACGCCCAGCCAAATTTTCTGAAATTCGGGTATCCGACAACACCACAATTCCATAATGATTCAAATCATCTTCATCTGTGATGTTTGTCGAAAAACCAAGTGAACAGTATATCGCACACAGAAAGAGCACATATTTATGCACCAGCATACAACACCGGAAAACAAAAGCCATTATATTAAAAACCACGCTGCTGTTTAGTCCAGGTACGATAATCCCGGAGCATGTTTATTGACTCTTCATGGTGACCATAAATAATACGATCATTTACGGAGAACCACTCGGTATCCTTATTGCTCCATCTAAACTGACCCGATCGGTATACAATAACTCCGCCCTTATCCTGCACCTGCATACTTATATAACTATCATTTCCCAAATTGTGGGCGACAATGGTAATATTGGAGTCTGGTGATATGGCTTCAATATACCTTAATAAACCATCATTTGTTTCACTGGTCAACACTTGATTATCTTCAATACCCAACGTAAACTGGTAGTGGGCTTTGCGCGGGGAATCTTCCGGATGACTGCCAAGCCAGCCTGCCAGATATATCCAGTAAGGATCGATACGGGCCTTTTCGGTTCGGGCCTTATCAATATTGACAATGGGCACCATAAAAAGAAAGAAAAGTACAAAAATAACAGTCAGGATTGATATCACATCTTCAAAGGAAATGGGATCTCCCATGTCCTGGATACCAAATATTCGTTTCTTTATTATCATCTCTTATCCAACAACATTTCTAAAAGCTTTAAGTTCTTCGTTTAGCTTTTTTTCCATTTCCTTGAGATACGTCAATTTGTGGGTGAGTTCAAATTCTTGTAGCGATTCAATCTTTTCATTGAACTGTACATACATCTGCTGGAGTTTTTGGAATTGCCGCTCCGTTTCTGAAGCCAGACCCACAACAGAAATCAAACTTACTTCCATCGCTCTTTTTACACTGGCTATTTTCCCGTCCATTTCGGTCTGCAATTTTTCCAACGACCGGCCATCACCTTCGGTTTTGGTATACAGCTCTGAAGCCGGTTCAAGTATTAACACATTCCAGTCTGCAAGACAGCTTTCACCCACAGAAAAGGCATGGTAGAGTCGCATGAGAATCTGAAGGGTAAGTAATTCTATTAAGAGAGACAGACCTGTTGCTATAAGAGTGGAAAAAATAGCGTAGCGATCTCCTTTTATGGCCTCTACAATATCTGTTACAAATGCCATTTCTCCATTTAAATCACGAAGGCTCAAAATAGCGTCCCGCATTGGCCCAAAGGTCATGAGTAATCCTATAAGTGTACCAAGAAATCCCATTTTCAAAGTAATACGGTTTAGGGTTACATGAAAGGACATCTCTTTTTGATCGTTTAAATCACGCCGCTGGCTCGCCGAATCAAGTATTTGTAAATTGTTACCCGTTCGCCCTTTCATGATCATCGTAAGCCATCTCAATAATACTTCCTGATAATAAACCGGTGATACCAGTTTGACCAATTGATCTCTGAGATCTTGCATATCAGGCATATCAGACGCTTTCTTCAAAATATGAAATACCTGTAATGCCCCGCCTGATCGTTGATAGATTTTTTTGAACTGAAAAAATGCTATTATCTGCCCAACCGTAAACATGGTCAGGATGATATCTATAAACGGATCTTTATACCAATTGGGCTGGAAGTAAAAAAAACCGGCGAACACCCCTACCACCATAGTGAATGGTAAAAAAATACTTTTAATAGCAAAACTATAGTTTTTTTCCAGCAGCCGATATCCTTCCTCCAACGGATCAATAATATCAAGCACAACTTGAGTTTTTGATTGAATCATTTACGTTCTCCATCCCAAAAAGCAAAAAAATCATTTATATGCGTCTTCCATCCAAGTAAGAGCCGGAAGTTTCGATTGTCATTATAGGCGAGTCCTAATATCAGAGGTGCAATTTTAATATGTACATCTTTTTTAAATACGGAAAAGGCCGGTAACCTCACCGGCAAAAAAGTTAGCGCAATATGCGGAGAAAAACATCCGCCGGAAAACACAAATCCCATATCCCAGTTAAAATGCCAGGCTGGAATGTTTTGGAGACGCAGGTAATGAACTGAATTGACATAAACATCATTATCCAATAAAAGTTCATATCTTAACACTCCTAATTTTAAAGAAAAACAATGAGCAAGATTAGTACTGAACGAAATATCATCATTTTCATCTTTATACTGGGTTAACAATCCATCTTTTTCTTTTAAATGAGCAATTGCCGGTGTTTGTTTTTCAAGCCACACATAATCTGGTAATACCCATGCATTACTACTGAGTGTATAAGTAATCCCCGGAATACCCGCAGTCAAGGTCCAACCCGCAAGTAAAAAACTGGGATTCCTGTTATCAATAATCGAATCAGCCAGATGTCCCCAGGTATTATTGTAGATAACTCCCCCTCCAAACACAAAATGGCGACTTCCGGTGAGATAACTCATCATAACTTTATTGTTAAAGGCTTTGTGGGTCCAGGGACGTTCTGAAATCGTATCAGGATAAAAGTGGGTAAAAGAAAAATTACCCGAAATACTCATTCCCTTTTCCCATTTTGCCCATTTCAGCCATTCTTCAGGACTCTTTCGAAATTTTTCCCAAATCTGGTTATCTTCATTTTTCTCCTGGGATTCTTCCTGATAAAAAGGTTTTTGTAAAACACCAAGACTATCAAGTAATCCATGCACAGTATCTGTTTCAACTCTTTTTTTCTCAATTCCGTTCTCTAAAATAACAACAGATACGGTTTGTGTTCCCTCATGGGAATAGGAGCCTGATAAAACTTTATTTCGAGAAAGAGGTACTGGTTCCGAAAATCTCACTTCTATCAAAGTATCATTTACTCCAAAAACTCCAGAGAAAAAGGCGACTACCAAAAGAAAGAATGTTTTTGTTACCTGATTCATTTATGTCTTAAAATATTTGCTGCAAAATAATACATTTTTTTCTTCGATTTTCCTTTTTTTTGTCAAAATACCAATCGTTTACGTCTATTGCCAGATTTATAAATAATATCATTATGCTTTTTATGTGTGAAAAAAAATCCTTATCCTGCACAAGTTTTGACAAATTGTCTGGACATGTGTATTTGAGCAAAAAAAGACCAATTTCCTCCTGTCAAACTGGCATTATTTAGCAATTGCAGTCCCCTACTAGGTATTGTATTTATTACCCTACACTTCACAAGATATGGTAGAATTATATGAAAATCAGCAGAAGATATACTAAAAAAGGCAATAACCCCTTTAGTTCAGTAGAATATGAATGGCGCTCTTCAACAATACGCAATGAAGACGGTAGTTCTCACTCTCAGACAATACAGTTAGAGGTACCAAAACAATGGTCACAATTAGCCACTGATATTCTTGCTCAAAAGTATATCCGAAGGAGCAATGTCCCTCAGGTGGACGAAAATGGCTCTCCAAAACTAGATAAAGAAGGTAATAGAGAATATGGATCCGAAACCAGCATTAAACAAATAGTAGACCGCCTGGCAGCCTGCTGGAAACTTTGGGGAGAGCAATACAATTATTTTGATACCAAAGAAGATGCAGATACATTCTATGATGAGATGATTTATATGCTTCTTCATCAGATAGGGGCTCCAAATTCACCCCAGTGGTTTAATACCGGACTAGCCCACAAGTACGATATCAAGGGGACAAAACAAGGACACTGGTATGTTGACCCATCAGACAAGCAACTCAAAGAAGGAGAAGATGCCTTTACTCATCCCCAGCCCCATGCTTGTTTTATTCAATCAGTAGAAGATGATTTGCTGGGTGATAACGGTATATACAGCCTCCTTACCCGGGAAGGCCGCATATTTAAATTCGGTAGCGGTACAGGCACCAATTTCAGTAACATTCGCGGTGTAGGTGAACCCCTCGGAAGTGGTGGTATATCCAGTGGATTAATGAGTTTCCTTCGTATCTATAATAGAGCCGCAGGTTCTATCAAATCAGGAGGCACCACCCGCAGAGCGGCAAAAATGGTCTGTCTGGATATCGACCACCCCGAAATAGAAGAATTTATTACCTGGAAAAGCAAAGAAGAGCAGAAAGTGGCAGCACTTGTGACAGGCACTGTAAAGATGAAGAAACATCTTAAAGAAATTTTAGATATTTTAAAACAAGAAAAAGATGCTATAGACAATGAAGAAGGTGTTCTTTCACCCAAACTCATAAAAGCAGTAAGAGACGCTCTTGATGCCGGATTACCTGATGCTATTATACAGAGGGCCATGCAACTTGGAAGCCAGGGCATTGATGACGCAGAAGTAGAGGAGCTCACCACTGATTTTGAAGGTGGAGCTTATGCTACCGTAAGTGGACAAAACTCAAACAACAGTATTCGCTTATCCCACAAATTCATGTCACAGGTTCAAAAAGACGGTGATTGGGACTTAATCGGCCGGGTAAGCGGAAAATCAGTCAAATCGGTACCAGCCAAAAAGTTATGGGACAAAATATGCAGAGCGGCCTGGGAATGCGCGGATCCCGGTTTGCAATTTGATGACACTATAAACGACTGGCACACCTGCCCCTCAGACGGACGTATACGCAGTTCCAACCCTTGTTCTGAGTATATGTTTCTGGATGACACCGCCTGTAATCTGGCAAGTCTGAATCTGGGAAAATTTATTGATGATGCCGGAGATTTTCAAATAGAAGACTTTGAACATAGCGCCAAAATCTGGACTATGGTTCTTGAAATTTCGGTAACCATGGCACAATTTCCCTCTAAAGAAATTGCCAAGAAATCTTACGATTACAGGACCCTCGGTATCGGATACGCCAATCTTGGTTCTATTCTCATGCGCCTGGGTATTCCTTATGATAGTAACGAAGCCGAAGCACTCACGGGAGCCATAACAGCAATCCTCACCGGTGTAGCTTATTCTACCTCAGCAGAACTAGCAAAAGAACACGGGCCGTTTGAACGTTTTGAATACAACAAAAAACAAATGCTAAAAGTTATCCGTAATCATCGACGTGCAGCTTACAACGCACCCATTTCCGAATATGAGAAACTTGATATCCTTCCTGTCGGACTCCAGGAAGAAGCTTGCCCCTCTGAACTACTCAGTGCTGCCCGCAGGGTCTGGGACACGGCACTTACTCTCGGAGAAAAATACGGTTACCGTAATGCGCAGGTGTCGGTTATTGCCCCAACCGGAACCATTGGTTTACTTATGGATTGCGATACCACCGGTATTGAACCTGATTTTGCGCTCATAAAATTCAAAAAACTTTCAGGTGGCGGATATTTTAAAATCGTCAACCAGTCTGTTGCACCAGCTTTAGAACGTCTTGGTTACACCCCACAGCAAATAATTGATATCGAAGCATACTGTAAAGGCAAAGGTTCTTTTAAAGGAGCACCAAACATCAATGTGGACAGCCTTACCGAAAGAGGATTTTCAACGGATACAATTTCCCAGCTCTCCAAGGCCTTGCGAGGCGCATTTCATTTAAGACAAGCATTTAATGAACGTACCCTTGGAAATGAAATGTTACAAAAACTGAACATTTCAAAAGATGATTTTCTCAAACCAGGATTTGATATATTGATCCAGATCGGGTTCAGTGAAAAAGAAATTGAAGCTGCAAACTATTATATCTGTGGCACACAAACAATCGAAAATGCTCCTCATCTTCTAAAAGAACATTATCCGGTCTTTGATTGCGCAAATATTTGTGGTCCCCTTGGTACACGGTTTATTTCTTCAAAGGGTCATCTTCGCCTTATTGCCGCAGCTCAACCTTTTATTAGCGGCTCTATATCAAAAACTATAAATATTCCCGAAAATGCTACCGTCCAGCAAACAAACGATATATTCAAATTATCCTGGGAGTTGGGCTTAAAAGCAGTTACAATATATCGGGATAACAGCAAACTCTCCCAGCCCCTCCAGGCGGCCAGCACCATACATGAAGTCATTCAAAAAGCAAAAGCATTGAAAGCACTGCCCCCAGAACTGGAAGTGAAAGTGAAAACCGAAAAGGCCTTTCAACCAGAATGGCCACAAACCATGCGCCGAAAACTGCCTTCACGCAGGGGCGGCTTCGTACAAGAGGCCACTGTAGGAGGTCATAAACTTTTCCTTCGTACCGGCGAATATCCCGATGGTTCTTTGGGTGAAATTTTCATAGATATGTATAAAGAAGGAGCATCCTATCGCGGACTTCTTAATTGTTTTGCGGTTCTGGCTTCCAAGGCGCTCCAATATGGTGTGCCTCTTAAAGAACTGGTGGAAAGTTTCACATTTACTCGCTTTGATCCGGCAGGACCTGTTACCGGCCACGAACATATCAAAAGTTCGACTTCCATACTCGATTTTGTATTCCGGACGGTAGGGCATCATTACCTCAATTTGCAGGAGTTTTTACATGTAAAACCAGCTATTGAAGACGTACCAGATAACAGTACCAAAAAAGATGTAAAACCAAAAGAAGCTAATCAGGTAAAAGAAGAAGTACAAGAAAAAGTGACCGTGGGTGCAAACAAAGCTTTTGTTGAATCAAGACAAGCAGGGTATACAGGCGATGCCTGCAGTTCTTGTGGATCACTCAGAGTAAGACAAAATGGTACGTGCACAGTCTGTGACGATTGCGGCACCACCAGCGGTTGTTCCTGATTGACAAATTAAGGGTTACTTAAAAAAAGGCTGTCGGTAGTACTGACAGCCTTTTATTTTGAGTCCTGCCATTCAATGAGCTGATGTTCAAGACATAAGGGTTGCGTTACAGATATCATTTGCCTGACAGAATCAATACCCATACTATTTACCAAAGAGAAAATATTCAGAAACCGGTCCTGGCCTCCCCCATTCCCCAGCCATGGAAGTTCTGAGAATAATTTGTTTGCACTATCAACATTACAAACAGCCGTCTTAACCCGTTTAAGATACGCATTCCAGGCCGCTGATAATTCTTTGTTAAAACGTCTCCCTGCAGACAAAACATTATCATTCTGTAATAAGGGGTGAGAAAGATTTGCATCTATAGTATCTGATAAAATCCGGTATATGTCTTCTGCGTCCTGTATAGAAAACCCACCTTCCTTCCTAAGTTGGGACCACTGCTTTTCCATCACATCCTGCCTGAGTTTAGCCGGTGTAAGATGGAGAATGTCGCTTTCATTATATCCCTGAGCCCTGAGGCACTCACCGGTAGACCGGGAAAAAACACTTGCCCGTAAACGGGGGTGTAGCAGTGGAAACCCGTTTTTATACCGGTTAAAAACCGTTGGTAACTGCATAAAATAACCAAGTTCATTGGGACCCAATACATGAGCAAGTACGGGGAAAACAGAATCGATAAGGATGGGACGAGACAATACATCATGGGTAACATCAAATGGTAGTGGCTTATTTGCTGAAATATCGGTAACCGGTACCCGGATACTCATATCTGCTGTATATATATTTTTTCCATCACTAAAGAGACGTTTACGCACACCATGAAGAAGAGCAAATGCGTGTATAGTACCATGGGGAAAAGAAGTCTGGGGTCGTAATCCCATCTTTTTTATTAGTTCTGATTGTACTTCAACATCCTGGGTAATTAACTCCTGGTCAGAGATTATCTGATTCATGGCAGGTGCAGCCAGTTCCCGGAATGTCCTTGAAAACCCATTTGCAAATAAAATGCCCGTTTCACCAAGAAAATACTGTGCTACCAATTTAAAGCTGCTGGAAAAGGTCAGGTCTTCTTTTAGATATGGCTTGATAAAATTAATTGTCTCTGAGGACCAGACATCTCCCAACTGTTCAAGTAAACGAGAAGTTGCTCTTCCAAAGGGTATCGTCCCAACCGGAGTGTGCTGAGTAGTCCCTTCAAGTTTTAAAGACAGTCCACGATACTCTGCATCAGGCTCAACAAGATGTATATGATTACATTCCCGTATATCTGAATCATCGTCTGCTATCCAAAAAAGAGGAACAACCAAACGCCCCAGTTCCTTTTCCATATGTCTGGCCAAAGCAACACAACTCAGTGCCTTGTATAGCCAGTATATCGGTCCGCCAAGTAATCCCGGTTGCTGCCCGGTAATAACAAACAATGCTTTCTCGCTTACAATACGGTTAAGATATTTTTCCTGGCTAGGAGTTAAAACCATATCGGCTTGTTCTTCTTTAAGAAAATCCGACAGTTTTTCATAATTATAGAGTTTTGTATCAAGAAATGCGGCACGGGTTTCGCCTTGTGCCCTGTCTAATCCCGGTTTAAAATGCTGCGGAATCAGAGGACCAGGTCCCTTTAACAACACTTCTTCCCACCCAGAAAAATCACGTGGAACCAAACGGGTAGTAAAACGTTTTTCCATTAACAACTCTTTATTACCAATGCCATCCGGGGTGACGTATCTCCCTGATAGTCTGCACCATATTCGTCACCAAAAATATGCGCAATTACCAGCCCAAGGGATGAACACATGGCCTGCATCTCTTCAAGGGTGAAAAGCCGTAACCTTTCCATATAATGTTCCGTTTTTGTCCCATCGGTTATGGTGATATGTTTTATGACTTTATTGTCAGTCACGCTTCTTTCTTGCAAGACCTGCTTGCCATGAATCTGTTGCTCATCTTGGTCTACCAGGTGCTCTAATAAATAGACTTTATTTAAAAGGTCAAGAAAGATCCCCCCCCCTGGTTTGAGTAATTGCTTAAACTCTTCCAATACAAGTTTATCATCAGCTTGAGTAGCAAGGTAGCCAAATGAAGAAAAAAAGCAGGTTATATAATCGAATAAATCTTTTCGAAAAGGAATATGACGCATATCTGCCCGCACACAGGCAAGGCTCTCATTTTTAGTCTGCCGGATAAGAGTCTCGCTCAGATCAAAACCAACTACTGACACACCCCTATCCCGAAATTGTTTCATATGGCGTCCACAGCCACAAGCAGCATCAAGTACCACAGCGTTTTTCGGAAGATCAATTGTTTTACAGAGAGACTGAACTTGCTTCAAAGCCTGTTGTTCGTCCCGGTGAGCATAGAGCGCAAGATAAGTTTCATTAAACCAATTCTCAAACCATTCAGCATTTGGATGTTCAGTTTTCACAATAAGCAGGTAAAATCAGTATAAAGATACGCAGGTTATATATTTTTAAGAAATAAAATATCATAATATTCTTTAGTATGTTCTTAACCTTTTAAGAAATCTTCACACTTGTTGTCCATTGTGTTTAATACTCCGGACCAGGCTAATGTTTTTATAAGGATGAAGAAAAGTACTGCTGGCGATAAAACCAGAGCATAGGATCGGTCCATTTATACCGGTGCCGGCCAAAAAGACTTCCATTTGGAAAACGTATACCATAACTCACATGTAAATGAGGACCTGAGGTCCGTCCGGACATTCCAACGGTTCCAATAACCTGTCCTTTTTTAATTTTTTGGCCAGACTTCACAAAACGCTTACCCATATGACAAAATAACAAAAGAGAATTTTCCGATTCTATACCAACGGTGCGTCCACCCAAATTAATGTTACGTACCCAGGCAACACCATCCATCGGAGAAATAATACGAGCTCCAAGTTTAGCAGCTACATCAACACCTTCATGTTTACTGGAACTCCCTCCGGCTCCTCGTTCAGCCCATACCCCGGTGATGTAAGCGTATGAATCGTCAACCATACTCATAAAATAATTGAATGCACGAATATCTTTTTTATAACGGGGATTGTGAATATTGGCAGGAGGAAAAAACTCAATCGTAGTACCTTTTGGAATGGGATTCCCCAGACTCAGACGACTCTCCGAAATACTTTTAAGATTATGTAATGCTAAAGTCTCTTGCACATAATTCTGGATCTGCTGGTTATTGGGAACCATAGCGCGAAATTTTCCAATTGCATATTTCCCCACCCTGTAAAGAGACTCATAATTATTAAATGTGTATTTAATACCTGAAATATCCGGATGTTCATAGTGACTGAGAATGAGTGGTTGGGGGATAGGAATAGTATTGATGTCTTTAGTCCAGAGCACTATACCCAAAAACAACAAGCACACTGCCAGTTTGCGGTATAGACTAAAGGATATCGAGCGCTCAGGAGTATTTTGTGTTATCAGGCCTTTGTACTCAAGATAAGAACTGAGCCGCGTTTTTAGTTTTATAAAAAACGAAAGGTTTATCCTCCCTAACAATATTTTTATCCTGTCTGTTGAAACAGATATAAAAGATTGTATCCTGGGAGAATGCATATAATCAGCTTTCCTGAGACACCGTCATGAGCTTGGTTAAAGAAGAAAAGAAATCTTCAGCCTTGATAGGATAAGGGGAAAAGGCAGTCTTTTGTTTAGAATCTCTAAATTTTAGATGATTGGCTTTTAATTCATTCGTAAGAATAACTAATGGTTTATCATTAATGGCATCAAGTATCCCAAAATATTTAAAAATAGTTACACAACGTTGCCAGGATTTTTTGTCTACAACAATAACATCATGTCCGGTAAGATCTTTACTGCTGGAAAGTTCACCCAACCCAAAGCGTTCCATATCATGTTCAGTATTTTCTAAAACATTTTGTACCATTTCAAAAACAGCACTTTCTTCTGAAAAAACAAGTAATTTCATAATTTATATGTGATCCTTTTAATTATATGCCCAATATTTTATTTGCCCTGTTTTAATAATTATATAAACCAAAACTGGAAAAAACAGAACTTCACCATGCTAAATAAGCAATACTAATTATAGCATTTTTAAATTTAAAAAACAGTACACTATTACTGCTAACGCAGTAATAGTTCCGATTTATTTAAAGAAATTGTTCCTTTTTAAAAAAGGAAACCCATCATAACCGAAAGAGTTCCGGTATGGGTCCGTATAACACTAGCTTTTACATCCTGGCCATCAGGAGTATTTTCAACATTTGACAAACCGAGCGCATAGCGCAATTCAAAGGTTCCAAGCCCAAAATCAAATCCTCCCCCGAGAATAATACCATAGTTATGTTTGTTATCATCATAACTTTCTGGTTGAGGGGGTTCACTTCCTAAAGGATAGGACTCTACTGTGGAATTTTTCTGTAAGCTGTAACTGCCATCTAATGTCCTTTTAATC
>JADFYW010000074.1 GCA_015232855.1 Fibrobacteria bacterium | reverse complement strand
GAAAAAACATTCATTGCGATGAGCCTGATAATTATTTGATAAAAACCAATATGCAGCTAACAAACCACTATCTATCTATTTTTGCTATACTTTGTCCTATTATGAAAAAATCAAAGTTCTTATTCTGTACACTTTTATTCGTATTCTTAAGCCATATCGGTGCTTTTCAACTAGAGGGTGGTTTAAACTATAATTTTAAAAGCTGGAACTATTTTGCTTCCGCTGATTTTTTTCTCTGGTCCACCGTTCGGGTTGAAAAACCGGATGAAAACACCTGGATGGGTTATGCATTAAATCTTAGCTACGAAAATGAAAACATCTTCATTAGCCCTATGTTTGGAACCCTCGAGTTTTTGCCTGATATTACTAAAACAATCTTTATCGGACCAAAATTTGGGACTATAGATTACAAAAAAATTGGAATATCACTCAAAGGATCAACCTATATGTGGCAGTTGATCCCTTTCAGCCTTATAGTTGACCCAAAATATGACTTTGGAGAAAATGAATTTATCTGGGATTTTAAATGCTCAATTGGAATAGGTAAATTTATTGAATAAGTTGAAACAACTTCTAAACGTATTCGTTCCAATGAAAAAGGCAAGGTTTTTAAAGCCTTGCCCTCTGTAACTTCTGTAAGAAAGAAAAGTTATTTAACAGAATCAGGTGCCGGGACAGCTACTATTGGTGCCTTGGCAGTTGTATCCGGTTTATAAAGGTCATCAGCTGTTTTAAGGAAAACATCAAGCTTGTATGTTTTAATTTTAACAATCTCATCTCTCGAAGGATGCTTCACTAAATAATTTTCAGCATCTTTTTGTGCATTAAGTTGATAGGACTTTCCATCAGTGAGCGTCACCTTAATCTCAATTGTAGCAGGCATTGCCTTTTGAGTTGAATCAATCTCTGAAGGAAACTCATCAATAGTAACTTGTTTAAACTGGTTGGCCATGGTATTAACCATGTTATCATCAGCCAAACCAACTTTTGGTGTAGTCATTTCCCAGCCGCCGTCACCTTTTGCTTTAACAGAAAAACGGTTAGCTTGACTCAAAGAATCTTTCCAGCTTACTTCCAAGGTAGTAATGTCTTTTTTCTCGAAGTTATACATTACCTTGTCTTTCCAGTCAAAACCCTTGGTTTTTATATCATTACTAAAATTTCCAGGGGTTCTATATACATTATCCATATCCTGCTTTTTCCAATAGGTACTATTGTAATCAACAGCAGCCATCTTTCCGAGGTAGACCGTCTTTATCGCTTCACCGGTATTATTAAAAAGGGTGACCGTCTTTCTTGCTGCAGAATCCAGTCCGTATTCAGAATACCGTTCCGGGTTTCGGGAAACAACATCTTTGTCTTCCAATGTAAAGATAACATCAAGCAGTTTGTTAACCACTGCGGTATCAGCAGGAAAAGCTTCTTTTCCTACAAGCCAGCTATTATCTTTAAAAAAGACAAAAACCGAATCGTTATTGTCCCCTACTTTGATACTTTGTACATCCGATTTTATGGATTTATCTATGGCGTGAACAGATTTATTAGCATTCACGGCCGCTTTTTTCTTATACATTATCAGGCCGATGAGTACGACTACAGCCAAAACAAGAGTTATTACTTTTTTAATCATGTTGATGCATCCCTTTTTCTTCTTCTAAGTCCAACAAGTATGCCTATTATCAGCAGGATAATGGGTGATATAATCATGTTAGCAGTAACATATGTTAATTTGCTGTTTTTCTTCTCTTCCGGTATGGGACGAGAAGCAATGTTCCGGGAACGGATTTTAATCAAATCAGGATCCAGAGCCATCTGATCTACAGCATTCAAGACAAAGTTCACATTAGAGCTTGCTCGCATCAAATTGACATAAAAGTCGGCAACAAACATCACATTTGGTATCACCAGCATCATGGCATCTGCTTCTGTTTGTTTCAACACGGGTCCAAGGGTGGTGAAACCACTATCTGTGGGTAAAGCATTTTTCTCGTAATAGGAAGTGAATTGCCCCATCATTTGAGCGACAAGAGGTACGGGTTTCTGGTTAATAGGTAGAAATTCTTTTAAATCCCGTGGCATAAGGTTAAAACGACCAGACTCCTGCCAGGAACCATTAGTGGAATTTGCCAGAATTATCAGGCTGTTGGACGAATCCAGTTTTGTTGAATCAATAGAAAGCGATGACGCCCAGGGAAAGGACATTTGCCCAATTTTGGAAGTGATTGCACTTTCTTCATCCATTTGGTTTTGCCCTACCACAATCCAATAAGGATAGGGAATCGGGAAAATCGAATTGCCGAATGGTACAAATTTGAAACTTCTGTCTTCAGCTACAATATCTTTCTTTACAGAAACACCATAATGGCTGAGTAGCTTTTCATAGCCATTGTTAGTAGGGGTGCCTTGTATACCATACCCAAGGTTTACTTCAACACCAGGAGACATAAAGAGTACTGATTTCCCTTTCATGAGAGCTTGATCAAGCCAGAAACATTCCCGGTCTGTTAGTTTTTTAGGAGCAGCAACGAGAATTAAATCAACTTTATCATCAACTTTGGTAGTTATATCAATCATTTTAACTGTATACAATTTTTCAAGATTAGATTTAAGTGCTCCGAAATTCTGCTCAAAACCAACCAGTGTTTGTGGTTGAGGACCAGGGACTGCGAAAGAAAATTTGCTCCCTTCTGAGCCTTCAACGATCCCAAGCGTCTTAACATCACCGGTAAGTTTTTTGATTTTGACAATAAGGTCATACTCAAAAGTCTGTACATTATTAAGTATTGGAATAACTTCTTTTTTATCGCCGTAGGTAATGGCCAGACCAAAGAAACCTTTTTTTATTTCAAGCCCACCCTGCGACTGCTCTTGCATTTGTACTTCCTGGATACCCATAGAACGGGCCTGTTTCTTTTTTTCTTCGTCACTTCCAGGATCCATATAGGTAAGCTCAAGCTTCCCATCAGCACGGGCACGGAACTCTTCTAAGAGATCTTTGATATGGGTCTTTATCTGAACAAACTGTGTGGGAAGCTCAGTAGACATTACCACTTTTATAGTAATGAGATCTGGCAAATTACGGAGTGTCTTAACTGCCGCATTACTCAGGGTAAATTGTTTATCTTCGGTTAAATCAAACCGATGATGCCAGAAGCTCTGGCTAAAAATACCAATTATAGCTAGAACAACTAAAACGGTTATAATTGAAAAAAGGGAACTGGTTTCGTTTTTGAATTTCTTTGACATAACGGATTATCTCCACTTCCTTGCTTCGATGTTTTTGATATTGAGAAATAAGAACAGAACAATTATGGATACATAGTAAATAACGTCCCTGGTATCGATGACTCCCCTGGCAACATTATGAAAATGAGTAAGCAGACTAATATATTCAAACACATAAACTATCGGTCCAACTTTATTGAGGTACATGGGAACAATACCGGCCAGAAGCAATACAAAAATAGCTACCAGGCTAAAGATAAAAGCCACAACCTGATTATCAGTAAGACTACTAAAATAAAGACCTATAGCCAAATAAGCGCCACCCATCAACATGGCACCAATATAGGAGCCAAGGATAACACCTGCATCGGGGTCACCAAGAAGACCAAGGGTAATAGGAATGGTTATGGAAAAAGACATGGTAACACAGAGAAACGCAAATGCCGCCAGAAACTTTCCAAAAATTATCTGGAACTCAGTAAGGGGCATGGTGAGTAAGAGCTCAATAGATCCCATTTTTTTCTCTTCTGCCCATAACCGCATGGTAATAGCCGGGACAAAAAAGAGAAAGATCCAGGGTAATACATAAAAATACCCCCGCATGGTTACCTGGCCTTGACGAAAGAAATCCTGAACAATCAGGAAAAAACCATTTGCTACCAAGGTATAGAAAATGATAAATACAAAGCCCACTGGGGAAGCGATGTAACTGAAAAATTCTTTCTTAAAAATTGCTAATACATTCCTCATATAAATTATCCCCTGGTTAGACGTGCGAAAACATCTTCAAGACTGGCTTTTTGAGTATGGAGTTCGTTAATGACCCAGCCATTGGTAACGGCCAGTTTAAATACATCTTCAGCTATTGAATCTTCTGACTGTCCATGCATAGCATATTGTACATAACCGTCATCTGCATCTTTGGTTTTAGAAACATCTTTTATAAAGTCTACGGCTTCAAGTTTAGCCTGGACATCCTCACCTTTAATGGCCGCAAAAACAGCCGTTCCCGCTGATTGAGCGGATAATTGTTCAGGAGTACCCTCCCCCACTATTTTGCCATTATTGATGATAAGAATACGTTTACTCGTTGATTCGGCCTCTGTGAGAATGTGAGTGGAATGAATCACGGTCTTTTGCTGGCCAAGATTATTAATAAGATTAAGAATATCACGAATCTGGTTGGGATCGAGCCCTGAAGTAGGCTCATCCATAATAAGAATATCAGGGTCATGTATCATGGCCTGAGCAAGTCCAACCCGTTGACGATATCCTTTTGAAAGATGCGAAATAATTTTATGAGTCACTTTTTTGAGATCACATTCGGCAATCATTTTATCAACAGCCTTTTTGCGCTTGCTGGAATCTATACCCCTAATCTCAGCACAAAATTTGAGAAACTGTTCCACTTCCATATCCATATACAAAGGACAATTTTCAGGGAGATAACCAATTCTCTGACGAACTTTGAGAGAATCTCCAAAAACATCGAGACCATCTACAGTAATTCTTCCAGCTGTACAGGGCAAAAAGGAGGTGAGCATTTTCATCGTTGTAGTCTTACCGGCACCATTTGGGCCCAGTAAACCAACGACTTCCCCTTTTTCAATGTTAAAGGAAATATTATCTACCGCAAGAACACGGCCATATCGTTTAGAAAGTGAATCCACTTTAATCATAGGTACTATCCTTATTAATCCTTTTTACTGATTCATACAAAGGTAATAAAACACAGCAAAAAAGGGTTAAATTTGAAAGCCAAATTCTCAGCATAAATATTGAGTTATTTGCATAAACTTTAACTTTTAAACAAACAAATCTCAACAAGATCTGGCGGGATAACCCATCAAATCACAAGAGTATATAAAAATTCGGAAAAAGAAAGTCAAGCCTAAGCTTGCCAGGATTTAGAAACTTCATTACAATAATAGCATTACTTTAAAACAGGATGTTCAGAATGGTACAAGTTGATATTGAAGCGGTGTATAAAAATCTTGCAAAAAGTCACCAACACGCCAGGGAAGAATTGAATACTCCCCTTACCCTTGCGGAAAAAATCCTCTGGAGCCATGTTGTTGACTCTTCTCAAAAAAAGGTAACCCGAGGGAAATCTTTTATTCAGCTCAACCCCGACAGAGTAGCTATGCAAGACGCTACCGCACAAATGGCTATATTACAGTTCATTCAGGCAGGTGTAGATAATGTGGCTCTTCCAGTTACCATACATTGTGACCATCTGATTCGTGCTAATACCGATTCTGATGCTGACCTGAAAAACGCTCTGAATATCAATAATGAAGTCTATGAGTTTTTAAGTTCTGCCGCAAAAAAATACGGAATGGGCTTTTGGAAACCAGGATCCGGCATCATTCACCAGATTGTCCTGGAAAATTACGCTTTCCCCGGCGGATTAATGATTGGTACAGACTCCCATACCCCCAATGCCGGCGGTATGGGTATGGCTGCAATCGGAGTTGGTGGAGCTGACGCTGTTGATGTAATGCTTGGTATGCCCTGGGAAGTTCTCTATCCACAAGTAATTGGTGTAAAACTTACCGGAAGTTTGAATGGATGGACATCAGGGAAAGATATAATTTTAAAATTATTAGAAATACTCACGGTTAAAGGCGGATCCAATAAAATAGTCGAATATTTTGGTCCTGGAGTAGAGTCCCTTTCCTGCACAGCCCAGGCAACAGCGACCAATATGGGCGCAGAACTTGGCGCAACCTGTTCGGTTTTCCCTTTCCACTCTGCTATGGCCGACTATCTACGGGCAACTAAACGAGCAGACATCGCAAAACTGGCAGAAAAATACCAAAGCGATCTACAAGCAGATCCTGAAGTAATGTCCGATCCTGCAAAATACTATGACGAAATAATCGAAGTTAATTTGAGCGAACTGGAACCCTATATCGTAGGCCCCCATACCCCGGACGCCGCCAGACCGGTCTCTACCTTTGCAAAAGAAATAAAGGAAAAACAATTTCCAGAAAAAGTTTCTGCTGGACTCATTGGTTCTTGTACAAATTCATCATACGAAGATTTAGGCCGCTCAGCCCACGTTGCTAAACAAGCTGTTGCAAATGGCATTAAGTTTAACAGGCCCTTTATCGTTTCACCTGGTTCCAGCCAGGTAAACCTGACCGCAAAGCGGGATGGTCTGCTAGAGGAACTTGGCCAGGCCGGTGCAACTTTTGCAACCAATTCATGTGGCCCCTGCATAGGACAATGGGACCGCAAGGACTCTGCCAAAGGTACCAAAAATGCAATCGTGACATCCTTTAATAGAAACTTCCCGGCAAGAAATGATGGAAACCCGGACACATTGGCTTTTATCGCTTCTCCCGAAATTGTAACTGCTCTTTCGTTATCAGGTAAACTCGGATTTAATCCGCTTACTGATACTCTGGAAGATACGGATGGCAATACTTTTAAACTCTCACCTCCCGAGGCAGATACTCTTCCTAAAAAAGGATACTTGTTTGATGAATCCGGCTTTGTTGCTCCGGCTGGAGATGGAGCAGGTCTCAGTGTAAATATTTCCCCTGAAAGTGAACGACTTCAATTCCTCCCCCCTTTTGAAAAATGGGATGGCAACGATTTCAAAGACCTCCCGGTATTGGCAAAAGTAAAAGGCAAATGCACTACTGACCACATTTCCCCCGCAGGTCCCTGGCTAAAATTCCGGGGACATTTAGATAATATTTCCAATAATATGCTTACCGGAGCAAATAGCGCCTTTACTGACGAAACCGGAAAAGGGAAAAATGTACTCTCAGGAGATGCAGGTCTTGCTTATCCCGACATTGCCAGGCAGTACAAATCCCAAAATCAGGGTTGGATTATTATCGGTGATGAAAACTATGGTGAAGGCTCGTCAAGGGAACACGCGGCCATGTCACCTCGCTTTCTGGGAGCAAAAGCGGTAATTACAAGAAGTATTGCCCGTATCCATGAGACCAACCTTAAAAAACAAGGCGTTATTCCTCTGTGTTTTGTGAATAATAGTGACTACGACCTGATTCAGGAAGATGACAAGCTCTCTATTACGGGTTTAAAAAGTTTCGCTCCGGGAAAAAACCTGACGTTGGAGATTAAACATGCAAATGGCTCAGAAGAATCGGTGGAACTCAAACATAGTTTTAACCAAGAACAAATAAACTGGTTTAAGGCCGGTAGTGCACTGAATCTGGTAGCAAAATAAGACAGACCCCTCATCGCTGAGCTTAGCTAGTTCTTGTTCAATATTTCCCAGTTTTTGTAAATGTTAAGAACATGTCATTACCCGGCATGACCGGGTAATCCATCAAACAATCGTTTTCAGAATGGATTGATTATTTTAATATAACGCTTATATTTTTTAATACGTTATGATTGAAATTGTTTTTAATTCCCTTTGCGTGATCTTTGCGTCCTTTGCGTTGAAAAAGTACTTGCAATGTCCCTTTCATTTTTAAGACAATTGAGAGATTATTCTTTTTCCTCACAAGGCAAGGATATTGATGGAAAAACTTGTACTGATAGTTGAAGACTCCAAAACTTTACAAAAAATGTATGAAATCTTTTCTAAGGATATTAAAGATATTAAACTGATTATCACTGGAAGTGGTGAAGATGGCCTCATTCAACTTGCAAAAAATGACATTTACCTGGTGGTCCTGGACTGGAACTTGCCCAAAATGACTGGCCTCGAGTTTTTACAAAAACTCCGTTCCGATGAAAAGAACAAAGATGTAAAGGTCTTAATGTCCTCTGCAGTTAGCGAAAAAGCAAAAATAATACAGGCCGTTCAAAGTGGTGTAAATGATTATATGATCAAGCCCATTAATAAAGAAATCTTTTTAAAAAAACTCAGCTATATGCTTAAATAAAAAATATTCATTTTCTTACCCATACAGGACTCACCATGAATTTTAATGCAGAAGAACTCATAGAAACGGTCGGTGGTGACAAAGAAATAGCCGCGGAAGTCGTGCAGGTATACATCGAAGAAGCTAAGGAACTCATAGATGGCATTGAAACGGAAATTGGAAATAATAACGCAGAAAAAGTGGATGTTCTCGGCCATACTTTAAAAGGGGCTTCATCGAACCTTGGAGCTGAAAGTATCTGCGAAAAAGCATTGCAAATAGAACAAGCAGGTAAAGCAGGAGATTTGAAACTGGCAACAGAGCTTTTACCTCAGTTAAAAGCAGCATATGAATTGTTAATCAAAGAACTGCAAGACTGGTTACAAGAATAACCCAGATTTTTTTCTAACCCAACACTGCTGCTATTTTTTCTTTCAACGTTTCCGGCTGAAAAGGTTTCACAACATAATTTTTTGCACCGGCCTGAACCGCTTCGATTATGCGGGTTTTTTCAGACTCAGAGGTAACCATAATTACCGGGATTTCTTTTGTCTCCGGGTTAGCCTTGATATTTTTCAGGCAATCGAGATCATTTATTATAATGGTTATTAATCTGTTTAATATTATCCGACATAGAAGCATAGAATTCAAGTACAAATTTCTCTAATTTTTTAATATCCTTCTTTTACTCTTATGCAAAGTTCAAAACCATTTTTCAAACTTGAAACCACCAGCTCGTCTTCAAAAGCAAGAGCGGGAGTATTTCATACCGGTCATGGAGATGTAAAAACTCCAGTGTTTATGCCTGTTGGTACCGCAGGCAGTATCAAAGCTGTTTCTCCCCGAGACATGATTGAGCTAAATGCTCAAATAATCCTTGGGAACACCTACCATCTCTTCTTACGACCTGGTTGCGAATTGGTAAACAAAGCAGGGGGGCTGCATAAATTCATAAACTGGCCAAGACCAATGTTAACTGATTCCGGTGGATTTCAGGTTTGGAGTTTGTCGAAAATGCGGAAAATTACTGCTGAAGGAGTACAATTCCGCTCGCACATAGATGGTTCCCCCTTTACTTTCACTCCAGAAAATGTTATGGAATCCCAAAGGAAACTGGGGGCTGATATCATTATGGCTTTTGATGACTGCCCGGCATACCCAAGTTCACATCAGGAAATAAGCGATTCATTGAATCTCACTCTTAACTATACCAACCGGGCCTGGAACTGGCTAAAAGAACACCCTGCTCTCTATGATTACCCCCAGTATTTCTTTGGTATCGTTCAAGGGGGATTATTTAAGGATCTTCGCAAAAAGGCCATTGAAGCACTGATTGAATTGGATTTACCAGGCTATGCAATTGGTGGACTGTGTGTTGGGGAACCAATACCGGAAATTTATGAAATCGCTGATTATAGTACAGATTTTCTTCCCTCTCAAAAGCCCCGCTATGCTATGGGTATGGGCACTCCAAAAGACCTCCTCCAAATGATTCTCAGGGGAATAGATATGTTCGACTGTGTTATTCCTACCAGAAACGCAAGGAATGGTATGGTTTGGACCTGGGACGGAGTTTTGCATTATAAGGCAGCAAGATATGCAAAGGACCTTAACAACCCTTTAGACCCAAATTGTGATTGTTACACCTGTAAAAACTTTTCCCGGGCCTATATCCGCCACCTCTTTCATGCCCACGAGCTTACAGTCTTTCAGCTTACTTCAATTCATAACCTCAGGTTTTTCTGTAGCTTAATGGAAAAAGCCCGTGAAAAAATCCTCGAAGGTACCTTTGAAAGCTGGGCAGGAGAATTGCTGAAAAAATGGGAACAATGAAAACAGTCGTCAGTAATCAGTAACCAGTAATGAGTACTTGAGCAGTTTCTCTGACACTTTGAATGAACACGCGAAGCGCACTAATAAACTGAAAACTGATTACTGACGACTGATTACTGATTACTGAGATCTATTCAATAATCTTATTTATCGTATACTCCACAATTCCTGTGGCCCCTACCCTTTTGAGTTTGGGTACAATATCTTGAATTTCGTTTTTGTGGATAATCGTTTCAACGGCAAACCAGCCTTCATCAGAGAGATGAGCTATGGTTGGATTATTCAGAGCAGGTAATACTTTCACAACTTTATCGAGATTGTCTTCATGGGTATTACACTTTAACCCTACAAAATTCTCTGCAGCCAGAGTTCCCTGCAACAGCATTTTGATATTTTCAAGTTTGTGTTTTTTCTTATCATTTTTCCATGATTCTTTATTCGCGATTAAAATAGTAGAGGTTTCAAGAATTTCAGCAATGATTTTCAGTCGATTTGCTCTAAGGGAAGAGCCTGTTTCCGTTATGTCGACAATGGCATCAACCAGCCGAGGAGGTTTTACTTCTGTCGCTCCCCAGGAAAACTCAACATTAACCGGAACGCCTAATTTTTTAAAATAACGCTTTGTGGTATCAACGAGTTCTGTTGCAATGCGTTTATTTTTAAGGTCCTGAGGTTTTTTAAACTTTGAGCCTTCAGGCACAGCCAAAACCCATTTACATTTTTTCCGACTTACTTTACTATACTCCATTTCACAGACAGTCACTACTTTCGCCTTATTCTAAACAGTCCAATCATAACCAGTTATACCGGCATCAAGTATCCCCTGCTCTATATAGCGAGGCATTTCTTGTGGTCGCATGAGGATAAAATCAAGTTCAGGATCATCACAGCTAGGATAATAAGAGCGTTCTGATGCCCTGATCCGGATACCCGCTTTATTAAAAAGTTCAATGGTCGATTTCTGCAAACTGCCCTTTGGCAACCCCACGGATAATTTCATCTGTAACTCCTGTTTTTTTGCGGAAATATAATAGTTTTCAGGGATAATTGGTGGGAATTTATGGTTGTTTGCGGCTAGCCTTCTGGTCATTCTTTGAGAAAAAGGTACAATAGGATTAGTGTCGTGTACTCCAATTAGTCGAAACAACAAACTTTAAACCCATAGCCAAAGAGGTCCGGGACTTTTAGTACTTTGGTACTACAATTTCCCGCATCTCTATTGGTTGGCTTATAAGTTTGTTAAACCACTAATGGAGCATAGAAATCGATAAATGTTTTGCATAAAAAGAACATTTATTTGCTTCTATAAGCTAAAACTTCCCAAAAAATCAAATGCATTCAAAAAAAACCATTTTTGTTGAGTTTTTTTCACCTTTTAGACTTATTTTAAAAATAAGGTCTTATGAATCTGTTTTATTCACAGGTTTCTTGTCGGGGGGGATAAGTTATGAGAATTTCACGTTTTAACGTATCGTTAATCGTTTTTATTAATCTTTTTTTCATTTCTGGAGTTCTAGCCCAATCGCGTTGTGATTTGGTTAGTTCCCAGTGTATAGATCTTACCGGAAGTGATGGACAAACCATTGTTGTTCCTAAAAACACAACTCGATTAGATGAAGATGGTTTAAGTATTTGTCTTACACCAAGAACCGCTGTTGCAAAATCAGTTGATCTGGTTTTTGTTGTGGACCAGAGTGGCAGTATGGCAATGACAAATGATACAGAGTTTCATACTCCCAAAGCGACTCAGGACGCTTTGAGAATGCTGGATACCCTTGCTCCCCAATCTCATGTGGGTTTGGTTAGTTTTGCAGGAAGAACCTGTGTAGAATTGCCACCGGTTGAAATCGGTGCGGGGAATAATGTCGAAACCATGCTCAGTACTATAGATCAAGATTTCATGTGGAAGATTGGTGAAGAAGATTGTGTTTCTGCCGGTAAAACAAAAAAAGACCACGCCGGGACCAACTATGATACCGCACTTACCTTAGCCAACGAATACCTGAGAGACCCTGCGGTAAGCCCCAATACAGAAAAGGCCATCATTTTTCTGACCGACGGGGAACCCAGCACTATAGGACATAATTACCTTCAAGAGTATGAAGACATGGATAAAACAGTATTACCTCCAGTCTATTCAATTTTTATTGGCGACAACATCAAAAATGAAAACCGACAACGCCTCGTTGAATTAGGCCAAATAACCGGAGGCAACTACTACCAGGTTCCGGCAAATAATAAAGATTCCCTGGAAAATATTTTTATCCGGGTTGTTCAGGATGTATATGCAGCAGATCAACCTTTATCCACTGTCATCACGAATGTTACCACAGGACATATTAGTAGTGCTCCAACTGAGAATGATCACCAACAACAAAGTAACGGACAGTTTAAAGTCCTTCTGGACGATTTACTCCCTTTGCAGGAAGGTGTTAATCAACTGAAAATAGTCAGTCAAAGTTCAAAAAGCGGCGAAAGTCAACCAGAAGTAACCCACACAATCAACATCAGTGTAACTGGTCCTGAAACACCTAAAAAAGATTATATTGAGCTCCCTGATTCCTTGTTTGATATTAACTGCGTTGAACCAAGTTCTATTTTCATATCCGATAGAAGGGGTAATGAGCTTGACAGCCTGGATCCCACTGCATCCAACTTTCTTGTTAACCTGGAAACAACCTCAGGAGACAATAATCCCAATGTCAACATTGTTTCAAAAGTAGATTCAGAATACGTATCCCTAAGCCGGGTACGCACCAATGAATATGCAAAAACCCAATCTTTTGAACTTTCTTCAAACGCATCAAAAGGAAACAATAACATGGAACTCCTGCCAGGAGATAATCTCCATTTTTATTGGACCCATCCTCGAGATACCCGGGATAAGGCCGAGGCATATCTCCCAGTCCAAAATCATTCAACAAACATTAAAATAACTGATACTCAAGGCAATCAACTAGACAGCCTTGGAGATCTCTCTCGTTTTAAGGTTGTCGTTAATGATAATTACGCACAGGATTCAGTTATTGTAAACATTACCACCACTGCTGGAGACGCGGAGACCGTAATACTACGGGAAACATCTTCGGGCGTATTTGAAGCAACGATTGACTTTACCATGGCAGACAATGTTGTTGCCGGGAATACCATTGCTGAAGGAACCAAAACAGCAGGCGCAGGTACTATTACTGCCACAACGAGTGGTATTTCAACTCAGGCTGGTTACTCTGCCCATAGCTCCAACATCTATTTTACTGATTTAAACGGGACCGTTCTCACCACCAGCATTGAAACTGCAGATAAATTTAAAGTTGTGGTAAAAGATAATTATGCAGAAGATTCTATAGTTGTGACTCTTACTACCTCCGATGGTGATGCTGAGACCATCATCTTACGAGAAAAATCTTCTGGTGTTTTTGAAGCCACTGTTGATTTTAAAATGGAACCTACGATAACCCCTGGGAACTCTATTGCCGAAGGTAAACGGGTTCCTGGCGGCGCTCCCGGTACTATAAATGTTGCCACTTCAGGCTCTTCAGCCAGTATAGCTTACCCTGCCTATGCAACAACCATATATTTTACCGACATGGCTGGGAATATCATTACCAATATGGACAGTTATGATATGGATAAAATTTCCCAGTTTAAAGTGGTCGTCACGGATGACTTTGCAGAAGGCCCCATTCCGGTTACTATCACCACAACTGATGGTGACAGTGAGACAAGCTCACTGAAAGAAACAACACCGGGTGTTTTTGAAGCCACAATTAATTTTACTATAAAAACCCCAGTCACTCCGGACAATAACACTGCAGAAGGGCTTCCCATCACAGGAATAGACCCCTATAAAGCAGGCACCCTTTCTGCGCAAGCGAATGGAGGCACTGCAAATCTCAGTTATCTCGCCTCTGTTTCCGAATTGTATTTCCTCGATATGAATGGTAATGTTATCACCAATCTTGATAACTTTATGGGGAACCAGTTTATTGTCGTTTACAAAGACAACAAAAATCAGGGACCTTTTGACATTAAAGTCATATCCCCTAGCAGTGGCGATACCGTTGTAGCCAATGTAAAGGCCAGCGGCATACCAGCAGAATACCGGGACACGCTTTCTTTTGTATTTGCCAGCCAAATAGACCCAACTAACAAAGTTCTTGAAGGTCTGAATAGTAACGATACCACTACCGCTTTTGCGATTGGCAATGTAGGTGGTAAAACAGTGCAGTCAACCCAGTTGATGCTGGTTGAATCCTTTGATTCTGCATGGATTATTGACGGAGACAAAGACGGCAAGGCCGATACGGTTTTTGTTAAATTCAATATGCCCCTATCTTCTCTTCCGGTAAAAATCACTGACATAACCTGGCCTAGCAGCTCAGACAAAGGCAAAACAGCAGAAAATCCTGCAGGTAGCCCATCTTTAAATCAAATACATTTTGCTGAAGGTGATAGCAGCCTTATTATTATAGACCTCTCTGAAGATGAATTTTCATTCGGGCTAACCGAGGCCTCCGCTACAGAGCCTCCCTCACTTCGCTCTCCAGGGGGAGTATTGTTACCTATCTCTGATAAAGTCGGCCCCGTACTTATTTCAGCAGAAAAGAAACCATCCGATTATAAACGATATGCTACTCAAGACAGTGTTGTACACACCTATCCAGACACACTGATCGTTACCCTCTCAGAGAAGGTTATTCCTGTACCGGGCGTAGCAAATCCTTATAGCCAGTTGTTGTACTATTACCCCACCGAAGATGCTGCAGCCCCCGTCCTGTTGCCGGTTTTAAGTATTGTTCCCCTTACCCCGGACAGTCTGGTCTGGCAAGTGGTTATTCCCGCTGAGCATGACTCTACCGCGCTTAATACGGAAGACAATATTCTTCTCAACCCAAATGCTCCTTTTACTGACGCAGCGGGGAACACTCCATTAGAAGCCCCATCAGAAACAGACGGTAGAGATGGTAAGAAAAACTTTGTCACCTATAAATTCCGTGACATTATATCCGGACATACCGACTACACCAACAATGCGTCTTTTGACGATGATATTCCTATTCTCGATGTCAATGGTGTGGAAGTTGGTACACTTGAAAATCTCCAGATAAAAGAATGGGTCCCTCCTCTTGGTCTTCAGCCCGATGGCTCAGTTATAGACGTTTCTGGCTCCTGTCCCAGCGATGTAAACAACCAGGTACCTTTTCCACCGAACTGTCTCTCGTCCATGCTGGTGCTAACCGAAATCGTTGATGGCCCTTATACCGCATATATCAATATCTACGATCATCTTGGTAAATTCGTATACCAGAGTGTCCAGCGATTCGGCTTCTGCGGTGAAATTGATAACCCTGCCCGTCACGTGAATGGCAGAGTTATGAATGACCTGGTTTGGAACCAGAAAACCATGGATAGCACTTTTGTTGGCAGTGGAGTTTTTATCTGGAAAGTAAACATTAAATTTCAATCAGGAGCCACTCGCGAGTTACTGAGACGCCATGGTATCGCCCGCAGTATTGAACCATCTTACAACTGCGTATCTTCTTTTTGAGATTGAACCGCAACTAGTGTAGTGTCCTAAACTGCATGGAATTTAATTTGCCTCTGTCATCGCCCTGCTTGACAGGGCGATCCATCCCAGGATCGATAACTTGATGGATTGCCCTGTCAAGCAGGGCAATGACAACATGAGGAATAAATCATATACAATTTAGGACACACCACTAGTTTATCTGCTCTTTTACCTGGCTCTTAATTTCTTTCAAATCATTATTGCCAGGAATGTATTTGAACTTGTAGCTGCCTTTTACTTCCATATTACTATCCAACAGATATTTTTCAACGTCTTTTATACTTTGACCGCCCCAGCCATAGGATCCGAAAGCGATTGCCTTACGACCCTGAGGACTCAGACCTTTTAAATAAGTAAGAAAACCAGCTACACTGGGCATCAATGTTCGGTTCAAGGTTGGGGACCCCGCACAAACATACTCCGCGTCAATAATTTCTGTCATGATATCTGAAATATGTACATTCTGGAGATTACACATCACCGTTACATATCCCTTTTCTTCAAAGGCGTCCTGAATAGCATAGGCCATCATTTCAGTTGAATTCCACATGGTATCATAAACTATCACAGCCTTGGTCGCGGTAACATTTGATGACCAGGCCTGATACTGTTTAATAATCTCGGAGATGTGCTTCCTCCATAATACCCCATGACTGCAGGCAATACACTCTATTTCCAACCCGCCTAAGATTTTCAGGGCCTTGGTAACTTGCTTTGAATAGGGTAAGACGATGTTGGCATAATATTTCCTTGCTTCATGCATAACAATGTCATGAGGGTTTTCATCATCGAATAATCCTGAAGAAGCGTAATGCTGCCCAAAGGCATCATTAGAAAAAAGAATTTTATCTTCTACGAGATACGCTACCATGTTATCAGGCCAGTGTACCATGGGAGTGGCTACAAAAGTAAGTGTCCGCTTCCCCAGGCTGAGGTTGTCACCAGAATTCACCTGTTTGTAACTCCAGGGTTGATTAAAATGAGCTTTTAGCCCCTCCACCCCCTTGGGAGAAGCGATAACCTCCGCGCCTGGTGCCAAAGCAAGTACTGCGGGGATAGAACCACTGTGATCCATTTCCACATGGTTACAAACAACATAATCAATTTTTGCAGGATCAATTACATCACGAATGCGGGCCAGCATTTCATCTGTTTTATTAGCCTTTACACTATCTACAAGCGTTATCTTTTCATCAACTATAAGATAGGCGTTATAGGTAGATCCCCGTTGGGTAAGATACCCATGAAAATTCCGCAGATCCCAGTCAACAGCACCAACCCAATAGATACCTTCTTTAATTTTTTTTGCTTTCATTTTAATCCAATCTTAATTTTTTTTCTGCAAATACTCATTAATACACGCTGCTGCTTTTCGACCATGGTTGATGGCCCTGACCACAAGTGAGGCACCTGAATGTGCATCACCCGCCGAAAAGACCTGCTTTGAAGATGTCGCATAATTTTCATCAACTTTTATATTTCCTCTTTCATTAAGCTCAACCTGTAAATCATCCAATAACTGATTATGACGGGGATGTACAAATCCCATGGCAAGAAAAACCAGATCGATATCCAGAGAAAAATTACTTCCCGGAATTTCTTCAAACGAAAATTTGCCCGTATCCGGGTCTTTACTCCACTCAATCCTGGAAAACTCCCCGGTTCGAAGTGTGCCTTTATGACCTTCGAATTTTTTAGTTAAAATACTCCAATCCCGTTCACAGCCCTCTTCATGGGCCGATGATGTTCTGAGGATATTTGGCCAGTAGGGCCAGTCAGGATTCCAATCTTTGGTCCACTCATTTGGCTTTGGTAATATTTCAAACTGATAGATGTTTTTCGCACCTTGTCTCCGGGCAGTACCAATACAATCTGAACCCGTATCCCCTCCACCTATCACCAATACATTTTTCCCCTTAGCAGAAATAATACCTTTCTCTGTTAATTCGCCACAAACACATTTCGTCGCCTTGGTGAGATATTCAAGCGCAAAGTGAATGCCTTTTAGGTCTCGACCCGTAACAGGAAGATCTCTTGGTTCTCTCGCACCAACCGCCAGAAGAATAACATCATGGGTGCGCTTTAAATAACGACTGGAAAGATCTTTTCCGATATCTACATTAGATTCAAACTTTACCCCCTCTTCAACCATCTGTAAAAGCCTGCGGTCGATAATACGCTTATCAAGCTTATAATTGGGAATTCCATATCTGAGAATACCCCCAATTTTAGATGCTTTTTCATAGACAGTCACCGTATGACCAGCACGTCTCAACTGCTGAGCCGCTGCCAGACCGGCAGGCCCGGAACCTATAATGGCAATTCTTTTTCCGGTTTCCTGTAATGGCGGTTTTGGTTGTACCCAACCCTCTGCATAGGCATTCTCAATAATAGACAACTCAATCTGCTTAATGCTAACCGGGCTATTGTTAATAGAAAGAGTGCAAGCAGTTTCACAAGGCGCAGGACAGACCCTCCCCGTAATTTCAGGAAAATTATTCGTTTTTTCCAGACGCTTGTATGCGCCATACCAGTTGTTATGGTAGACATAATCGTTCCATTCCGGAATCAAATTTACAATAGGGCAGCCTACCGCATGGCAATAGGGAACACCGCAATCCATACAACGAGCACCCTGCCGGATCATCTCATTCAATGGTTGCAGTTGTGAAAATTCCTTAAAATTTTTAATCCTTTCCGGAACCTTAAGGTGAGTTGGGGTTTTTCGTTTATAGTCCAGAAATCCGCTTGGTTTACCCATTATCCTGCCACCTCCTCAGTAATGGAAACCAGATCGGTTTCTTTAAATTCATTGACCTTGATGCGTTCAAGGGCCTTTTTATACTCAAGGGGTATCACCTTAACAAACTGGGTACGAATAAATTCCCATCTTTCCAGAATCCGCTCGGCATATAAGCTACCTGTAGAATCTACATGTTCTTTAATAAGTGAATATAATTGGTTCCAGTCTGCTTCTGTAACCAGTGGCTCAATATCAATCATTTCAAGATTGCATTTCGTATCAAAAAGCTGATCTTCATCCAATACATAAGCTATACCACCGCTCATACCAGCTCCAAAGTTGATACCCGTGGTACCGAGTACCACAACAATACCACCTGTCATGTATTCACAACCATGATCCCCTACCCCTTCAACCACAGCGACTGCGCCACTGTTACGAACAGCAAAACGCTCACCAGCCCTGCCATTAATAAAAACCCGGCCTGCAGTTGCGCCAAAGAGAGAGACATTTCCTGTAACAATATTTCGCTCTGGTCGAAAAGAAGAACGGGAGTGGTGATACACCACAATTTGACCACCCGATAAGCCTTTACCCAGATAATCGTTGGCATCACCTTCAAGCTCAAAGCGGATACCCGGCGCAAGAAAGGCACCAAAACTCTGACCAGCAGAACCCGTAAATTTACAGTTAATAGTACCTTCAGGCAAACCCACGGATCCATAACGCAAAGAGACTTCACTACTAAGCATGGCCCCAACGGTACGATTACTATTCCGGATATCTTCACGGATAGACACTTTCTTTTTCTTGTCTAAAGCAGCTTTGGCTTTTTTAATAAGTTTTACATCCATTACATCAGTGATTTCATGTTCCTGGCTACCGATACAATGTATTGCGCTTCCCGCAGGGACCGGCGGAGGATTCAGAATTTTAGAAAAATCAAGTCCCCTGCTTTTATAATAATCAAGGGCCTGATTTACTTCCAGAAATTCTGTATGGCCAACCATGTCTTCAAAACGACGAAAACCAAGCTCGGCCATCAGTTCCCGTACTTCTCTTGCAATAAAAGTCATAAAATTAATGATATATTCAGGTTTACCCGTAAATTTTTTTCGCAATGCAGGATCCTGGGTAGCTACTCCTACCGGGCAGGTATTGAGATGGCATTTGCGCATCATAATACATCCAAGAGAAACCAGTGAAATTGTACCAAAGCCGAATTCCTCAGCACCCAGTAGCGCACCGATAATAACATCACGCCCGGTCATTAACTTCCCGTCTGTCTGAATGCGAATACGATCTCTCAACTTATTCATAATGAGAGTTTGCTGAGTTTCTGCCAGCCCGATTTCCCAGGGTATTCCCGCATATTTTATTGAGGAAATTGGAGATGCCCCTGTGCCTCCGTCATGGCCACTTATCAATACCATATCAGCCTTGCCTTTGGCTACACCGGCGGCCACCGTTCCCACGCCCGCTTCCGCAACCAATTTTACTGAAATCCGGGCTTGGGGATTTGCGTTTTTTAAATCAAAGATAAGTTGTGCTAAATCTTCAATGGAATAAATATCATGATGAGGTGGTGGAGAAATCAACATCACCCCCGGAGTGGAATATCTCACTTTGGCAATAAACTCACTTACTTTATGACCAGGAAGCTGACCACCCTCACCCGGTTTCGCTCCCTGAGCAATTTTAATCTGTAATTCCTTCGCATTAACCAGATAATTACTGTTAACACCAAACCTGGCTGAAGCAACCTGTTTTATGTTACTTTTTGCAGAATCGCCATTCGCCAAAGGCATATAACGTTTTTCATCTTCGCCCCCCTCCCCAGAATTACTTGAAGCTCCAAGACGGTTCATGGCAATGGCCATGGTTTCATGGGTCTCCGGGCTTATTGAACCAATAGACATGGCCGGGGTTACAAAACGCTTAATTATAGAATCCTCAGACTCAACTTCTTCAAGAGGAATTGATTTTTGTTTCTTAAACGAAAACAGCCCACGCAATGTGCAAAGGTTTGTATTTCCATCATTCACCAGTGTTGAATATTTTTTAAAAAGCGTGTAATCATTTTTCCATACTGCCCGTTGGACTGTGGTAATAACTTCAGGTGTTAATAAGTGTTTTTCAGAACCAGCTCTATAATGGATATTACCACCTGATTCCATACCAATATCACTCTGAGGCCCCTTAAAGAAAGCTGACTGGTGTCTATTCATTGCGTCCTGTGCAATTTTATCAAGACCGATGCCACCAATACGAGAAGGAGTACCTGGGAAATATTTGTCTATCAGTTTTGAGTCAAGTCCAACCGCCTCAAAAAGCTGAGCCCCACGGTAGCTCCGTACCGTTGAAACACCCATTTTTGACATTATCTTAAGCAGACCTTTTTTAACCGCATTGATATAATTATCTATGGCCTCTTCCAGTTTCATTTCTTTTGGAATTTTCCCACTTTTCTTAAGGCCTGCAATACTTTCAAAGGCAAGATAGGGATTAACCGCACTGGCGCCAAAGCCAACAAGCATAGCAAAATGCATAACTTCTCTGGCCTCACCGGTTTCTAATATCAGACCGGCTAACTGGCGCTTTTTGGTTTTTACCAAATGATGATGCACAGCAGTAAGAGCAAGCAGAGCCGGAATCGGTACTCGTTTGTCCCCGATTTTTTTATCACTTAATACCACCAAAGAACACCCATTGTCTATCTGTTCTTCTACCTGTTTGCTCAGGCGGGCCAGTGCTGTTTCCAATGCTCTGGGCCCATCATCTGGATTAAAGAATACAGGAACCGTTGCGGATTTAAATTGTTCATTATCCAAACTCTGGAGCTGAGCCATGTCTTCATTTGAAAGAATAGGATGGAGTAACTTTAACTGATGGCAATGGCCAGGAGACTCTGTCATAAGATTTTTCTCACGACCGATAAAACTCATAAGAGACATTACCAGATTTTCCCGATAAGGATCAATCGGTGGATTAGTAACCTGAGCAAAGAGCTGTTTAAAATAATTATAAAGCAGCTGGGGCTTATCAGAAAGGGCCGCCAGACTGGCATCATTACCCATGGAACTGATTGGCTCCTGGGCATTGGTTACCATACTTACCAAAGTATGATTGAGCTCTTCCATAGTATAGCCAAAGGCTTTCTGACTGAGTCTCAGAGGCCGACGCATAATATCCAGAGAACCTGGTGGCTGAAAAAGCCCACGTAATTCTATCCGGTTATTATTGAGCCAACGCCGGTAGGGTTTTTGCCGGGAAACTGTTGATTTGAGCTCATTGTTGTATTGAACTCTTTTTTTGGAAATATCGACCATCAATATCTTACCCGGACCTAGTCGGCCTTTGCGTAAAACATCTTCAGGTGGAACATCAAGCACACCGGTTTCGGAAGCAAAAACAATTCTATCATTCTTGGTAATAAGATAACGAGCTGGTCTCAGGCCATTTCGGTCAAGAACGGCACCTATCTTATTGCCATCTGTAAAAGATAAACTTGCGGGTCCGTCCCATGGCTCCATAATAGCTGCCTGGAATTCAAAAAACGAACGCTTATCAAGGCTAATATGGTATTTTGATCCAAATGGCTCTGGTATCATCATCATGATAGAATGTTCAGGAGAACGTCCACTTTGCACCAACATTTCAAATACTCTATCAGCATTTCCTGAATCACTCAATGAAGCGTCTACAATGGGAACAATTTTTTTTATTTCTCTTCCAAACAGGGGGGATTCCATGCTGGCTTCCCGCACCCGCATTTTGTTTACATTGCCTTTTATGGTATTTATTTCTCCATTATGAGCAATATACCTGAAAGGCTGAGCAAGAGACCAGGATGGCAGCGTATTAGTACTGTAGCGCTGATGGACCATTGCCAGGGCACTGCTAAATTTTTTTGCATTGAGATCGGGATAGAATGCTTCTAACTGATAAGCCAGAAACATACCTTTATAAATGATGGTATTTGCAGAAAGGGAAGACAAGTAAAAGCTATCAGCGTCATACCCTTCTTTTAATATTTTCTTTTCGATGACCCTGCGTAAGACATAAAGTTTCCGTTCCAGGGCCTCCATCTCAAAAGAAGGGAATTCAACAAAAAACTGACATATATGGGGCATAGAAGCCAGTGCGATTTCACCCAGACAATCCGGATTGACCGGGACATCCCGAAACCCGAGAAAGGTTCCTTTTTGTAACACAATGAGAGATGTTATCAGTTTTTGGATTTTTTTTCGTTCAACCTTTTTTTGCGGCATAAAACACATACCTATACCATATTGCCCAGCTGAGGGAAGAGGAAATTCACATTCTGAAACAAAAAAGCCATGGGGTATTTGGGTTAAAATACCTGCCCCATCTCCAGTGCGCTGATCCCCACCAATAGCCCCGCGATGGGCCAGATTTTTTAGGATGGTAAGGCCATCGGTAATAATTTTATGGGACTTTCTTCCCTGGATATCTGCAGTAAAACCGACACCGCAGCTGTCATGCTCGAAAGATGGGTCGTAAAGACCTGTATTATTAGTAGTTCTCATAAGGGAATAATCTAGTATTTTCCCGCTTTTTTTCATATTTATATGAATCAAACCATCATCATTGTTCCTTCCCTAATTAAAT
>JADFYW010000073.1 GCA_015232855.1 Fibrobacteria bacterium | reverse complement strand
TTTCACAAAGGTCAGAAAGAACAAATAGAGCCAGATAGAAAAATGCGGACTATTACTTTTTCTTCCTATTAGTGACTTTTTACATGGTTTTTCATACATTCTTTATAAAATATGTCTCAAGATTTTTTTGTGTTATTTATGACAATTACAAAATGAAATATTCTGTTATAATTGCTCTTTGTTGTTTGATGGCGCTTTCTTATGTGAATGCTGAACCCATTTATGTTGTAGGGATGGTGTTTGACAATGAAACCGGCGAACCAATCAGTTATGCGGAAGTAAAAACTCGCAGTGGAAAATCATTGGGGAAATCAAATTCTCGTGGAAGATTTGAATTAGAAGTTGAAACAAGGAATGCTATTCTGGTATTTATGAGGGGAGGCTTCCGGCAGATAGAAATTGATCTTTCTGAATATCCAGACCTTATTGACCTTGAAATAGGAATGGATTCTGAAGTTAAAGAACTGCAGGCAAAAAGAGTTTTTGGTTCAAAAATAGCTGCAAAAAACCAATTTAAAAAACAATCTGTTGAGGAACTTGAACAATTTCAGGGAATGCGCATTGATCTTAACGATCACTTACGCCAACTTGAAGGCGTTTCCGGGATGACAGAATATTCCAGTGACATATCAATTTATGGCGGCAGGACAGAAGATGTCACCCATTATCTTGATGGTATGAAAATCCAAAGCATGCGACACCTTGATTTTGGCTTTCCCGGTAATCAAAGTGTAATTAACCCACGACTATTAAAATCAGTATCCGTTGAAGATAATCTGGCCAAAGGCCCTATCACCCAAGGAAACTCATCAGCGCTTAAGTACCAGCTAAAAGAAGGGGATCCTGAATATATAACCGCTGATGTTGTTTTTGGCACCATTAACCGCGAGTTTAACACAACCTTTTATTGGGACTCAACCACAATAATCGGCAGTTACCGTAATCTTCAACCCACATTCCTTGCTAATCTTGGCAAGCAATTCTATACACTCCCAAAAGAGAGTCGACTAGGTAAAACCTGCCAGACAGGAGTAGAGTGTGTTAAACTTTCTAACCCCATAGATGTAAGTAGCGAAGATTTTCTCCTAAGTATTTATAATAGGGATGCTCGCGGTGGCTATATTCGTGGACTTTTCCTTGGTGCTTCAGATGATTATAAAGTGTCCGAAGATTTAGGCAGTTCCTTTTCTGAAACCAAAAGCAGGATTGTACAAAATGGCCATCAATATAATCTCCTCGGATCACTTGATTATTTTTCTCCTTCTGAAACGGGATTATTTGAAATGTCAGGAATTATTTCAAAAGAATGGAAAGAAGATGCTCCTCAAGATACCACATTAAGAGATGATTTAGGCTTTTATTCACTTTCAGGCGAATCAGAAAATCAAATGGGACTCAATAACAAAGAAGTGCTTACTGGTAATACAAATTTCATGTGGACCTCAAACACCCCACTCTTTAATGCAGAATACAGTTACGGGGGTGAAATAACATTGCGTGAAGTTAAAGCAACTTATATGAATCGTTCCAAACATGCTATAGATATTCCCACTTTGTATACCATTCTTACTGATGGTGTGTTTCGGTTAATCTGGCAGCTGCCTAAAAAACAGGCCTTGCAAACCAGTATTGGGTGGCACTCAGTTAATTTTACAGAAATTGGACCTTTTGCTTCAGCCAGATATAATATTCCACTTTTAAAAAATCAGAATATATATGCTGATATATCTCTACGACAAAACACTACATCGGTTCCGATTAAGAGCAACTCACTTGATGAATATACTACGACGAGTTTGGAAGCCAAAGTTGGTTATGGAGGGCAGCTTAGTGACTGGCTGCGCTACAGCACTTCACTATATGGCAGATATTATTATGAACCAATATTACCTGTTCCTGATGTTTACTGGAATTATAAAGAGACACAAGAAGCAGATTTTGCCACTATCTTTGGAACCAATTTTCTGGTTGCTTATGAACCAACCCACCATTTCGGGATAAATCTTAATGGTTCGATAGTTCAAGGTGACTATTATCTGGCAAACAGTGATGAAACACTGCCTTGGGTAGCAAATAGAAGCCTTGATATGGTCAGTAATTTCAGAGTGGTCCCGAGAAAAGATTCTCTGCTCAGTATTATCATAACCTATGTGGTTAATAATGGCATACGGCTTTATGAACATGATATTCTCAGGAGTGAACTAAGTGAAAGGGATAAAGGGTTTAGAACAATAAAAAGAAGTAGTGATTATAATTCCATAGCTCGCCAACGCACAGATGTCCGTATTAATCTCAATTTAAAGAGCAAATGGAAACCGCTGGATACGGTCCGGTTCTTTTTCCAGGGAAGTAATCTTTTTGCGAGCACCGACAAAGAATATCTCGCCTGGTTGGGCGGCAACAATGCCAAGCAACGGGGATGGACTCGAGTTGCTCCAGGTAATGAAGGTAATCTTTCTCCTGTACTGATACGAGGTCTTGGTTTTTTTATGCTCTTGGGATTTGAACTAAATCTGGCAATTTAAAACCCAACATCCACACTAAACTGGTGAATGTTAGTGAGGGAATTCGCCATTTCCGTGCCAAAACTGAATCCATAATTTATTTCAAGTGTATGCCGCTCTACCGTGGCTTTCAGACCAAATCCTGCGGTAACATTGCGTGTACTTTCAAGACCAAGAATTTGGTTTGCCCCAAGACGAAGGTCCAACATATTAAACAGTGTTTTTGTTGCTCCCAATCGAATATGATCCACCTGTTCCGAAAGAATGGCCTTTTCCCCGTCAATTGCAAAAGCCAAACTGTTCGTAACATGGTATACAAACCCTATCACAAAAAGCGGTGGTAAGGCTTCATTATAACTTTTCAATGTTAACTGATTATTATGTCTGAGGTAACTATAGGCATCATACACAACAATCGCCCCTTCCATTTTTTCAACAATGGGAAACTGAAATCCAATATCTACCCCTCCTCCATAACTATGACCCCGGACCCTGTCCAAGCCTGTTCCTTCATGCCCTACTGATACAAAATACCCTTTTAAGTTTACTCCCATACGCATCTTATATACATATTGAAATAAAGGTGCCATATCCATAGCAAGGGCCATATGTAATGTAGCTTCACTAGCCAAGCCATCACCCTCGTAACGTACCCCTATAGCCTGGTAAAGGTTATAGATAAATGGAGAAGCATAGCCGAGATAAAATGAAGGAATATCTTTGGGAAGTGTACTTTGTGTATAACTTACCCATTCTTTTTTTAATTTCGACAAACCCGCTGGATTTATATGAGCGGCATTTCCGTCATCAACTGCTGCAATGCCCGCAAGACCTCTGCCTTGATGTTTGGCACTAATACTGGGCATAGAAAAGAAACCACGGAGATTAGAGAGGTTTCCTGCCGGATGGTCTTTTACCACAGGAACATAATCTCCAGTATGTTGTGATTCAAACCACCCCAATTGTTTTCCCGCCAATAAAACTCCCGTCACCCCAAACACTCCTGATGCCAACAAAAGTTGTTTAAAGTTCTCTCCGATAAGTACCCGCTCTGCAGATTTTTTCTTACCTGATTCCATCCGGTTAAGTAAGTCTTCTGTGATTTCCGTAACAAATGGTATTAACGCAAAGCCACTTGAAGTCTTTTCCAGAGAAGCTATTACGCGGCCGGAATGAGATTCATATACCCTTAGCGCCAAAGTAAACCCTTCCAGTCGTTTAACCATCCTGGCACCAAAAACATATTGAGATCCCGATACCAGTTCTGCCATTAGTTTCAGGCAAATTTCATCAAAACAGGCTTTAGGTATTGAACGATCATTTTTTATCAAAAAGTTTTTTGTTTCTTCACTAGAAAGTACACTGAACTTTCTGGACTGGACAATACACATCCGAAAAGCCTTGTTAAAAGTATGTGCTTCCTTTATGGAAATATTACCTGTAACGGCATCCATTATAACAACCTGAGGAGGTTCTTTGTCCGCATTTACAACGGTACCCATTAATAATACAAACAAACAAACAAACACCCATGCTACATGCATACATCGCAACCCTGCTGCCCGTATCCAGTAAAAGGAGTTTCTCATTTGTACAACACCATCTGCTTTATATATTTTTTAAACTTTTTTTCAACGGTCTCTTTTACCAATACAACCACAAGATAACGACCATTCCTGGCCCATCTCCCCTCATTCGTTTTACCATCCCAATAATATTCAACCACAGTTTTCGGAACGGATCGTAAATTTTCGAGTACTCTTATTAATTCACCCCGCATATTATAAATCTTGATGATGATAGTAACACGGTCACTTTTGTTTGAATGAGGAGTAAAAAATATACGCGTTCCATATTCGGTGTTTCCGTCTCGTTCCGCCTTTACCAGAGGACTGAATGGATTAGGAATAATATTGAATTGTGAAAGCGATAACGGTATTGCATCCGTTAACAATCCATAATAATATCCTGCACCATGTTTCCACTCTATCGAAAGACCAATTTCTCCAAAAGAGGAAGTGTCTTTAGTAGATGATATTGGATAGTCGAGCCATCCCAGAGCTGAATCACTATACACTCGTATTGCCGCATTTTGATCAAATTCCAGAGATGGCAGACAAATTTTCAATAATACCGGTTGCCTTCGCCTGGCCCCTAAAAAATCAATAATTTCATATAAATTCCCCTTTAACTCATGATCTTTGGTACTCGTATATCGGGAAGAAATAATACGTTTATATACTTTTAAAAAACTTTGATTATTTTCCAGTGTATCCGGGGGGATAACTATTTCAAAACAAGAGTCATGTATAAGTACAATACTATCCCGCGTACCTGAAATAATATGACCGACATTAACGCCACGTAGAATTTCAGGTTTTTCTATCCCCAACTCTGTGGTTACTACTACGGTACCCGATTTATGCTTTGCACTAATACGCAAGGGACCTATGAAACTAGAATCTATCACTAGTTTTCCATTTTCTACAGTACCTGCAGTAGAGGGAAAAAGGATGAATTGTGGATTAGGTTCCAATCTTAAGGGAGGACTTAACGTCGTATCCCAACCTGAAACAAAAAATGAAATCCTATCCGATGGCAATAGGTCCATATTTTTTGATTTACTTGAGGTCATACTGAGTTTATTTATAGTCCCAGACACGGGATGAATAAAAATCGTATTACTCACAACTACATTATTTAGAGTTATTATTGCTTTAATTTCTATCGGTTCATCGGTTTCCTTTGAAGCAGAAATTTCTGCAGTTCGTCCTTCTTTATTATGAAATGTTAAGAGAGAATTACCCTGAGTCTGCCATTCAATTTCTCCGTTCTCATCGATTGCCTGATCCAAAGAATTTCCCATCGGATCAAAACCCTGTGCGGTTATTTTAATCCGGGTTTTTACAGGTATCGAGACAATACTATCTGTTTTGTCAAACTGTACATAAGTAAGAGCTGTGCTGGGTGTAACCATTATCTGGAATTGTGACCCGGGGGCTGAATTTGCATACTTAAGGCCACCCGAATATATCATAAAATAATACACCAGTCGCCCACCCGACGTCCCGGGATCAATCATCACCTCTTCTGCATTATTAAATCGTACCGTATCCTGTGGAGCATTATATCCAAATACTAAAAATGCAGAATCAATAATTTGATTTGCAGTTTTTCGAAATGCTATTGAAGGATTCCCATTAACATAATCTTTGTTCTCAGGAATATGATAAAAAGGGAAATCAAAGATGAGAACAGAGTCTTCGGCTGAAGAAGTATCAATAACAAAACGAAGTTCTTTAATCGGAATAATAGAATCATTGTCCGGTATTGCATTTAATGTATATGTTCCAAAAGCTGCATTATTGAGAGTCTGTCCACTCGGAATTGAAAACGTATATGGTGTAAATACCTTAATGGTTCCAAACACTTCTTCCTGCCTGTATTGCATAATAAACTTTCTTATTTTTGTTGATTGACGTAATTCAATTTGGGGCGTTCTTACCCATCTGCTGTTTGCCACCGTGATCATCGGTTCCGAAATTTGCCCATAACCCGGCAAACCAGCCACCAATGTATAAGTTCCGTTGGGAACAGATTCAAAAATAAATGTAAACGAAGAATCTTCTGGTTGTGGAACTATCTGCTGAATGGGAGAGTGAGTTAGTGAATCAACAAGACTAATACTAATATCATCTGCAGACGCCTCTGCATAAGGATTTAGGCGTAAAATACCCTGAATATGAGCAAACATCAAAAGGATGGTGTTGTGGGTGATCGTTGATTTCGGTTCAGTAATTTCGATGTACTCTGTTACCGAATATGCTTGTTGAGGAAACGAAACAGTTATAGAAAACTCACCAATAGTCTTAATGGAAAGAGAGTAATCACCGCTAATGTTAGTCTTCACTTGTACTTCATCCCCTCCTTCAAGCGCACGCACTGTAACCTGAGCTCCTGAAAGGGGTGAATATACCGTAGAATCTACCATAGATATTTTACCTAAAACACGACCATTAATAAGAGAAGCTCCTGCTGACAGAGTCATGCTAATATTCTGTGTTCCTAAAAGCAGGAACTGTTTCCGGGCCATACTGAAACCTGCTTTTTCAGTAATAACAACATATTGTCCTCTCTTTAAAGGCGTTGAAAAAGATCCCACAGCATCAGTAAGCGTTTCCTGAACAATATTACCCAGGGTATCTCTTACGGTAATAGAGACTCTTGATAAAGCCTGTCCCATATCAGACTTTACTGAACCCATCAGGTAGGTTTGTATTTTTTCAAGAAAAAAATCATTCAGGATGGTATAATCCCCAGAAACTAAACTCACTGTGGTATCATATTCTGAATAATAATCGGAATGTTCAGCCTTAATTATGTACTGCCCGGCAGTGAGGCCGAGTTTAAAAATGCCTTGAGCATTGGTTTTACCCGTATATTTTCGACCAAAATCATCAATGGCCGTCACAGTTGCCCCTGTAATCGCTATGGAGGATTGGTCAACAACTTTTGCAGAAATTTGTACCGCAAAAGGTTCTAAATATGCAGTAAGCGATACACCGTTACTTGAGCCTGAATCATTCAAAGTTAAACTGCTACTTACATCAATATATCCGGATTTGGAGAAGACAAAATCATATTCTCCCAGAACAAACGCTCTGGTCGCCCAACCATCCTCATCGGTTACGAGAGGCAATACATCCTGACTTCTGTTTATTGCGCGAACTTCAACATTAACATCAGATAAGGAAATGGTATCAATTCCAGAGCCGATTGCAGTAAAGGTTTTGACATAGAAATTTACTTTTTTCTCTTTGCGCTCATAAAAAAATGAACTGGTATCACCAACTACATTATTGCCAGAGGCTGCATTCGCAAACACTTTATACACATATCTACGATTATTCAGTGTTTCAAGAGCATTCAGAACAGCACTGGTATCTGTGGTTTCCACTTGCCATACGGGGATAAGAATGGGATTATCAAACCCAGGATACAATTCTTCAGAATAAAGATACAGGCTGTAAGTGTTCGCTTCTGCGATTGAATCAGTCCAGTTAAAAGTAATTGAGGAGAAATCCCCAGTTTTAAGAGTATCTCCCGCACCAGGAAAAATATTTCGGGGAGGAATTAAAGTAATCGTATCCTGAATATCAATTTTAAAAATCCTAAAGTCCTGTGTTTTTTGGCTCGTTGCATTCATGGATTGCCCGTCATAGTTATTAAACACAATCAGAGTATAGTTTATGCCCGTTGTTAGTGGTGGAGCGGTAAGACCAGTAAATGCTCCAGAGGGATCCGGTGTACCGTAGGTTATGGAGGTACTTGTAGTAATAGCTTGCCAGACAATACTCACACCGCTAATATCATAGGTGTCCTGGTCAAAGCTAATAGGTTGATCAGACAAAATCACATGATAAGCAGGCACATCTTTAACCGGCTGCCAGGAAATGGTGGGCATGGTTGTATTTACCGATACGTCTGGAGATGTAATCACCGGTTTTTGACTTGTTTCAACCAAGAGAGGTAATTCCGATGAATAGAGCTTGTTTCCCTTTTCATCCATACACACAATAATGTAATAGATAATACCAACTGGAAGTTGATTAGAAGTATTTGATCCAGGGGCCCTTGGCGGAATCAACAAAGATTTTTTACTGCCATTTATATTAGCTTGAACATATACCCCCCTATTATTGTGGCCCTCAATGGTGTTTCCAACCGAATTTAAACTAAAATACAAAGTACTACTTTTTAGTGTGCTCGTATCATAGGGAGATAATAAGGTGAATGTAAAAGTAACCGTATCTTCTTGAAAAATACTTACAGGTGGATCTGATATCCTGATAGACGGGACTGCCAGGATAACAGTTACCAAACTACTTATGATAAGTAACAGCCTAAAAAACATACTGAAAACCTGTTTGTACAGAAGGTAAAGGAGCAATATAAAAATCCAGACTAAACCTACCCGCACCTCCGGTTTTAAATCCGAAATTCCAGATAGGCATAAGTGGAAATGATGAGGCAAAAAAATCTTTCACCAGGTCAGAATACAAATGATGGTTATCCCGATAACCTACATCAAAAGCACATACACCTATATTATGACTAAACCAGGATAATTTTGCAGTTAAAACCATAATATGATCCGCAAAAAGCGATGTATTCAAATAATCACCCGTACTCATATAAGTTGAATCTTTATTTTCTGATCCTGAAGAAGTATACATTTCCAGTTTACCAAATGTTTTGGTGTAACTAAAGTATAGGCGATCTTTTAAAAAATCAAAACTTAAGGTGTGTGATTGCGGTATGCGAATATGCAAATTGTCAGTAACACGATAGGTATTAGTCTCCACTTCAGCATTCAACATTCTTGGCAAATTTTCAACAGAGAGAAATGAATCTGGTTCAGTAAATTTGAGCTCAAAGGTTTCTTTATCCATAAAAAATGGTATGCTGTAATTACTTTCCAGGCTGCCTTTCGCCCTTATTTCAAGACCCATTCGTGATACCAGACCAAATGGTCCTACCTGAATACCAATCTCCGGTGCCCAGGCCGTTCCCTGATAGGATCCGTCTACATTGCCATATACTCTTTCTTCCGGATAGACAATATCCACTGAAATTACATTCTCATCCGCTACCTGTTCTATTCTTCCGGCAAGTGAAGTACGAAGATTGCCAGCAGTAGAAGCATAAAAATACTGTTTATGAAGCTGAAATCCTATCCTAACATGCCGCGTGGGTTGTAGCGTATAGCCAAAAGATATTGTGCGCCAGTGCATGTCAAACTTAAGGGGAATATTAACCCCTCCCAATAACATGATTTTACCCTCTCCTTCATCACCTCCTAAAGAATTAATACGAATATTTGCATTTCCGATAGCTCCCAAGACATTGAGACTAACATTTTCACGAACCGCGAAAAAAGCAACACCGTTCAAAAGCGTTTTACTAATATCAATGCTGGTATTGAATCCTTGTTTTGCGCTAGCAGTAAATTGGGGAATAACCATATAATCCCCTGTAAACTCCTCCAATACTGAATGAAGAGGCTGAGAAATATTAATAGGTACGTTTATAATGACCTTTGCTTCATTTTGTTCAAAGTGTTTACGTAATGGACTGCTAATAAAACCATATGACAAAGCAGCTTTAACTTCAGCACTTCCTTCACCCACTATCAGCATTGGTTGCGCAAAAGCAGTTTCCGACAACATACCTGCTGCCACAATGAAAATGATGATGTAAAATCTGTATTTTTTCATCAACAGAAATCTTAAATTAAATCTATTACCTGCATTAAAGAAAAATATCGGTATTTTTAGGAATATACTGAATGATTATTATAATCACACAAGTTCAAGAGCCAGCGCATAGCAAAAACTGATACATTTGTGCAGGTCCAGACCAATTGCAGACCCCCGGAATAATTTTCCTTACACCAGCATAATTTTCCTTGAAATTAAAGTAATACTTTAATTTTTGCCTTAAAAGCATCACTTTTCCTGGACAAAATATGTGGCATACCTTTTGCACTATATAATAATTGGAGAAATATTCAGCCAGGGACTTGGTTAAATGAGCATGAATGAATCAAAAATACATATTGGGCCAAATGGCCAGGATGCTGTTTCAGGTGTTATGGGTGGAACACAGCATAAAGCTGCTGTTTCCCCCAAATATATTGATGGCAAACCTGTAGATCCAAAACTATGGAGTGCCAGCAAAGGTTTTGAGTCTATGTTCATGAATCAAATGCTAAAAGCCATGCGCAAAACTGTTCATGAATCCGAATTAACGAAACCTTCCGTGGGCAGAAAAATATTTACCGAATTTCTAGATGCGCAATATTCTGAAATGGCCGCAGGTAAGTCTCTAAACGGTATTGCAGGACTTATTTACAAACAGCTAAAAAGTAAAGCTAACGAAGAAAACAATAACCCAATCCCCCATGCTCCAAATTTCCAATTTAGCCCAGGTACAATCCCGCCAGCTGTCCCTGGAATGTACCCTTCACAAAAATCAGGATATTCTCAGTTTAATTTAAACTCTATAATTAAATCAGCATCTGATAAACATGACATTGATGAACGACTCATTAAAAGTATCATTTTACAAGAATCAGCCGGAAACCCAAAAGCAGTGTCAACAGCAGGAGCCAAAGGACTTATGCAATTGATGGACACGACCGCAAAAGAAATGGGAGTTAGAAATGTTTTTGATCCACGAGAAAACGTATTAGGTGGAGTGAAGTATTTTAAAATGCTCCAAAAAATGTTCAAAGGAGACCTTGAAAAGTCCCTTGCAGCCTACAATGCAGGCCCAGGACAAGTAAAAAAATACAAAGGAATCCCCCCCTTTCCAGAAACTCGTAATTATGTGAAACGAGTAATGCGCTTGTATGAGGAATTTAAACAAATCTCTGAAGGAGACTAGCATGAATACCAAAACAGTAACAGAAAAAAAAGTTCTTAACCTGGAATGGCAGAAGCTGGAGTCTAATCTTTCCCGCCAGTTAATCAATTATGAGAAATGTCTTGATACGGGTCTTAAACAGCGAATTGCCCTGGTAAACAACAATCTGGAACAGAATCAGGCTATTAACAAAGCACAGGATCGCCTCATAGCCAGAAGTCAAACACTAGAACAAGAGCGGGTAGGTATTGTAAAAGAATTTTGTATGTCACTCCTGAAAAATGGCTATGGGAGTTTTTTAAATGATGAAGCTATAAAATGCGAAGAGTTATATCCGTATATGCCGGAAGAAATAGCAGAAACAATTAAAAACCAGGTTGCATTATTAAAAACTAAAGTAGCCCAAATAAAAGAACTACACACGATTAATGTGGCCTTGATACAAAGTGCACGTACAATAAATCACGCTACCATACAAATTATAACCGGACTTTCAGATAAAAAACCGGCTCAACAATCAAAAACCTATGGCACTAATGGGCAAATGGTCCAAAACAAAAAGCAAAAAATCAGTCTTTATAGCCGAAAGGTGTAAATTATGTCAATTTTTGGTTCATTAGAAATTGGAGCAAGAGGCCTGGGCGCGTCCCAACTTGCCTTAAATGTTTTAGGTCAAAACGTTTCAAATGCAAATACAGAAGGATATTCTCGTAAACGACTTGAACTATCAGCAGATTCCAGGACCGACCCTAGTTTTGGAGAAATGGGTTTTGGGGTAAACGTTGATAAAGTAGCTCGAATTTCCGATAACTTTCTTGAACTTCAAATTCGCAGAGAACTCACCGAACAAGGCTTTTTTATTTCTCTGGATAAAGGACTGGAACGAATTGAGAATATTTTAACTGAGCCAAGTGATGCCGGCCTGAATGAAGCTATGGATAAATTCTGGGCCTCCTGGCAGGACTTAGCCAACAACCCTGAAGATCCCGCTGCAAGGGAAGTAGTTCGTTCTACGGCACTTGTTATGGAAGATAAATTCCACACCCTTTCACGGCAGTTTGATGAACTACAGATGGCCCAGGAAGCTGATATTGAGGGAAAAGTCGAAATGATAAATGGTATGGCTGAGGAAATTTTCAACATCAATGAAGAAATTGCCTCCATGGAAATCAGCGGAGGCATGGCAAACGATGGCAGAGACAGAAGAGATTATCTGATGCAAGAACTGTCAAAGTTAATAGACGTAGATACCTTTGAAGATGAGCAAGGCCGGTTAAACGTAGTTACTGCAGGAAATGTATTGGTAGGTGCTGCAACCGTCATAAAACTTGAGCTGGAAAAATCGACCACAACTGATGAAAGCGGTGAATTAGTACAAATTGGAACAATCAAGTTTGAGAATACAGATAAAATTTATACGCCCCGTGGAGGAGAATTAAAAGGGGCGTTTGAAATGCGCGATGAAATCATTCCTAAGTTTGAAAACTTTTTGGATGAACTTGCTTCAACATTTGTAGAGAGTGTGAATAATCTCCATTCTACGGGTTATAATCTGGAAGGCAATACCGGTGTTGATTTTTTCACCCAGACAAACCAGACTGCAGAATCTATCAGTCTTTCTGCAAGTATACGAGCGAGTGAACATAATATTGCAGCAGCCACTGGAGGCACTTCCGTTGGTCCCATTAACCTGGCCAGTACGATACCAGCACCAACCAATCAGGTAATCGACTTAAAGACCATAGACCCTAATTACCGCGATATTGTTCAGGGTTCCCTACAAATTAATATGGGCAGCTCAGAATTACGTGAAGGTCCTGGTAACGATTATGTAGTTGACTACGGGCTCGGTACGGTTACCTTTTTAAATTACAATCGTTATGCCGGCGGAGAAGCTATTGATGTTAATTTTCGATATAACTCCAGTGGTTTTTCTGGTCCGGGTGATGGCAGTAATGCCTTAGGTATTGCCCAATTGCGAGACCAGTTTACCATGGGCCAGGACATAAACGGCAACCCCATAAAAACCATGGGAGAATTTTATAGTTCTTCTATTGGTGTTTTGGGTATCGAACGAAATCAGGCAAAATCAAATGTGGAAACCCGTGGATTCCTGGTAAATCAGTTTATGAATCGCAAACAGGAAATTTCCGGTGTATCCCTCGATGAAGAACTAGGCGATATGATCAAGTTTGAGCATAGTTATCAGGCATCAGCGCGATTTATCAGCACTATCAACAAGTTGCTGGACACCTTATTAAATATGTAGGAACAGCCATTACTCAATTAGTTTTTCATTGATACATACCCACAGGAAGGAAATATTATGAGCAGTCGGGTAACCTTTTCACAAATAAATGGACTTGTGCAGTCAAACATTCAGCGGAATTATGCAAAAATTGCGAATCTCCAGGAACAATTATCATCAGGTAAAGCTATCCAACGTCCTTCCGATGCTCCCGTTGATCTCACCAAAGATCTCCAGCTTCGTTCAGACCTACGGCAATTAGAGCAATTTAAAAGAAATATTGAGGATGGAATGTCCTACCTGACTATTGTTGAATCTACAATGAGCAGTACCAATGATCTTTTTCAGAGAAGTAGGGAACTCGCACTTCAGGCGAGAAATGACACCAATACCGACACAGAACGAGCACACATCATGAGCGAAGTAAAGGTAATCCTGGATTCTATGGTAGCCACAGCAAATCGCTCATATAATGGCGCGTTTGTATTTGCGGGAACAGAAACCAGAACCCCTCCTTACGAATTAAGGGAAGGCAAAGACAGGATAGACTCATTTGACAATAGTGCAACGGATGGTGCAGATAACGTCTTGAATCTTGGAGCACCCATTAAAATATGGGACCGAAATGTAACTGATTCACAGGTAGTCACTCCTAATCCTAATGGTAATGCACCTGTAAATGATATATTACCCGGTAGTTTAAAAATCACCGGTCTTACTGAAGGCGAAGATTATGAAGTGGACTATGTCCAGGGGACCATAACGTTTCTCCCCACTACAACAACCAATATACCTGGTATAGGTAATTTGACGGACACTGAAATTGCCGCTGCAATACCTACCGCAGACCCGGAAGGACGGGCAGAAACCTATCCTGGCTGGCCAGTTCCTCCATTTTCACCACAGCCAGGAGGTGGACTTGAAGTTACTTTTGAATGGATAAAAAGAAGCGACAAAGATATGGATGGCGTTATAAATCGGGAAATTGAAGTAGGACTAACAGGTAAAATAAACGTAACTGCTTCAGAAGTATTTGGTTCTCCAACAGATGTGACCACCTGGGATGCCATGGTAAAACTCATGGAAGGACTTCACAAAGATAAAGGTGCAATCATTGGAGAAGCTATTAGTGACATTGATTCATCCTATGAGCGTATTTTAACAGGTCAGGCAACAATGGGTGCCCGAATGAACCGAATAGAAATGACTCAATCAAGGAACGATGAAAGTTATATTGAGACCACTCGACTGCATTCCTTTATTGAGGATATCGATTTTGCCAAAGTGATTTCAGAATTTCTTATGCAAGAATCAGTTTACAATGCATCACTCCAATCTGGAGCCAGAGTAATCCAGCCAACACTGGCCAATTTCCTGTAAATATTTTCATCCATATTCTTTAGAGATAATCGGTTATTTTCAACCGATTATTCGTATATCAATACAGTTATTTGCTATGACAGTCTATATAGCAATATGATCAATGCATTATAAAACCTGATTACTGATTACCTACAGTAAGTGACCCCAATCAGCATAAAATTCCCCCCCTGGAAAAAATGTCCTGGTTACAGCAATAGTTAAAGCAAAACCTGCAGTTTTTTCAAAAATAATCACAATTATTTTTTGGCATCGGTTTTGCTTCATAACTAACAGAGTCACAAGGATGTTAAAAAAGTAAATACACACAGGAGGAATTTTCATGACTAGGATAAATCATAACATTTCGGCCATGATCACACAAAGCACGTTGAATAGGACTAATCGTGGTTTATCTAAGTCATTAGAAAGACTTTCAACTGGTCTAAGAGTAAACCGTGCTTCAGATGATGCTGCCGGTCTCTCCATTTCTGAACAACTAAGAACCCAGGTTCGAGGTACTCATGTGGCCATTAGAAATGCAAATGATGGTATCGCATTATTAAGAATTGCTGAAGGTGCTGCAAATGAGGTTTCTGCAATGCTGCAGAGAATGAGAGAGCTTGCTCTTCAAAGCTCTAATGCAACCCTAACAAGTACTGAGCGAGGGTACAACGACCAGGAAGTACAGGCACTCATGCGAGAAATTCATCGTATTTCACTGCAAACCCAGTACAATGGCATGACCCTGCTTGATGGCACCCCTGATTCTTTTGGTGTAAGTGGTGGCCCCAATTCCGTGTTACACATTGGTGCAAATAACAATAAAGGCCAGGTCTCTGGTACTGTTGATACCATGAAAGTAACCCTGGATTCATTAACAATAGGAGCATTAGGGCTCACTTTATCAGAAACAGGAGAACCCACGGTTACTTCCACAACTACACAGGCCGGAGCTTTTGCAACTATTACTCAGGTCGATAACGCTTTACGTTCCATCAATAATATGAGGTCCGATATTGGTGCCTATATGAACAGACTGGAACATGCTGTAAATAATCTTGAGATACAGCACACCAATATGCAAAGCGCAGAATCAACAATTCGTGACGCTGATTTCGCATTTGAGACGACTCAATTCACCCGCGATCAGATCTTAATGCAGGCAGGCACCGCCATGCTTGGCCAGGCCAACCAGATCCCGACATCAGTACTGTCTTTGTTACAGTAAGATTTCGTGCGCTGTTATTAAGACTATAGAATACGCTGGCTTTTTGGGGGAGTCAGCGTATTTTTATTTGACAAAAGAAACAATAAAACCGATATTCTAGGCTAATGCAACAGGGAAATCAGTTGGAACAGAACAAAAACTTGCCCGAATGGACAGAAGATGATATCATTCTCTTCCCTTCAGGTATTCCAGGATTCGAAAACTCAAAAAGATTTATCATTATCTCAGTGCCAGAATATGAGCCCTTTCACTGGCTTCAATGCATTGAAGGTGAGAGAATTCGGTTTGCAATTATAAACCCCTTGGTTTTTAAACCAGACTACAACCCAAAAATAAACCGGGCAGAGATAGGAACCCTCAATATCTCTGAACCAAAAGACCTCTTAATGTACGTTATAGTAACACTTCGCAGCCCTTTATCTGATTCTTCCGTTAATCTGATGGGGCCTTTATTTGTCAATTTTAAAACCAAGACAGGTAAACAAATCATCATTGAAGATAACGCCTATTCTGTCAGAGAGAAATTAATTAACTAAATTAATATTATGTTAGTTCTTACGCGTAAAATTGGGGAAAGTATCAGGATAAATGATAATATTTCCATTACTGTTATGGAAATAGACGGCAGAAGTGTTAAAATTGCAATTGATGCTCCACGCTCTGTTCCCATTCATCGTGAAGAAATTTTCCAAAGAATACAAGAAGAAAATAAATCAGCAGCTGCGACCTCAGCTGCCGAGGATTTAACAAAAATCGCAGGCTTGTTCAAAAAGAAATAACGAAAAGCAAGAGTTTCTCTATTATGGAGATTTGGTTTTCAGATACACTTCAAAGAGTTCTTCTATCTCATCAAGACAGCCTTCTTCTATAGAAAAAGAAGCGTTCATAGCAAAACAGTCGAGATTTGCAACAGCGTTTAAACTGGCATCCTGAATTTGTATACTGCGAAGGCGTTTTGCAAAACCCTGGTTAACCAGACGTATACCTTCATAGTTTTGAGCAAGATCTTTCAGCTCCCAATCAGGTTTTTCACCCTTTTTCATAAGGAAAAATTGAGCCAACAAATACATTGAAATAGAACGATACATCGTTTCTTCCATAGTGGCAAAGGGAAGGTGAACAAACACCAGAGGACGCAAGGCATTCATAGCAGGACAACCGCAAGTAACCATAATAATCCCTAACATGGAACTAATGCCCTTTTGTAAACTGGTATGTTTATGATAGTCGCGATTTTCGGTGGTAAGAGTCACATCAACTTCATTATATGACATTGATTGCTGGAAAAATTCAATGATATCGGTAATACTGATTGCTATAGGACAATACGGATGTTGATCAATCGTTAAGGGGCAACCCTCACATTGTTCATGATCTAATTTTGTCCAGAAAGGATACTCCGCCTGTGGAACTTTAATAAACTCAAGGGATGGCGTTTTGAGACTAAAGGAAAAATCCTTTTCGGTTTTATCCTCAAAAACAAATTTATATTTGAATTCGGTAATTTTTTCTGACACTGAGGTTCCCTTTTACTTCAACGGATTTTCTAGTAATTCTTTTATTTTGGAAATGAGGACTTTATCATCAAAAGGTTTAGTGATATAAAGACTTGCACCTACTTCCCCACCCCAGAACTTATCCGATTCTTGAGCTTTAGCGGTAAGCATTATAACGGGTAAATCACAGGTGTCAGGAGCTTCCCGAATGGTCCGACAGACCTGATGTCCATTTAATTCAGGCATCATTACATCCAGTACAACCAAATCAGGCTTAAATTCTTTCAATTTTTCAAGTGCCTCCAAACCATTTTGAGCGGTTGCCACCTCAAAGCCACTTATTTCCAGACGTTTTCGGACAGTCCTCACGATATCAGGTTCATCATCTGCTAAAAGGATTTTATAAGTCATATTATGTTAAAGATACTTATTTTCCTTAAAGCGGTTCAATTTGTTTTTCCTAATTGCTCTGAAATGATATTTATCAATTCTTTATTATCGAAAGGCTTGGTTAGGTATATGGTAGCTCCAACTTCTTCTCCCCAAAATTTATCAAAATTTTGAGCCTTTGCCGTTAACATAATAATCGGAATAGATTGGGTATCTGGGTTTTCTCTAACAGCCCGGCACACCTGATAGCCATTTACGTTAGGCATCATAATGTCGAGAACAATGAGCAGTGGTGGATTTCCAAAAATTTTTTCCAAGGCTTCTTTTCCATCAGTTGCAATATCAGTTTCATATCCATTCACCCAAAGCAATTTCTGAACTGTTTTAAGTATATCTGGTTCATCGTCTACTAATAGAATTTTCCCTGTCATGCTACGGTATCTCCTCTATTCAAAAACTGTTTTAAAAAGCTCCTTTTACCCTGTGGCACATCCCACTTCTCTGAAAGCAGTAGCGAGGTCTGTATGAGAAGGAATAATTTTTAAAATCCCCATAGGTTCAAGTATTTTCCGGACATTATCAGACACATCCAATACAACGAGATTCCCACCAGCCTTGTGCACCAGAGAGCGAAGTTCCATAATATATCCAATACCTCTGCTTACAATGTATTCAAGTCCGGAAAGCTCAACAACAACAAAAACGCCCCAATTATCGATTATCTCTTTGCCTATTTTCGACATATCAGCACAAACCATTTCTTCAAAACGGCCTTTGAGACTCAATTTTAATCGGTCACCATACTGCTCTGCAGTTACCCCAAGTCCTATTAAATTCCAGGACTGCGTCTTTTCGGCTTTCCACTTAGGGGCATCTGCCGATTCGAGATCAAAAGAAAACCGTGTACCTTTACCAACTTCACTTTCAAGCAAAAGCTTACTCCCATGAGCTTCAACAAGCCCCTTGGTAATCGCTAGCCCAAGGCCAGTGCCTTTACTGCCCCCGCCGCCTTTATTGCTATGAATCTGATAGAATTTGTCATAAATTTTTTCTTGCTCACTTTCGGGAATACCACATCCATCATCAATAACCCAGAATTGAATATCCTTGTCAACCTTTTTGGCCCCTATCCCTATTTGAGTATTATCCGTATTATGATTTATTGCATTTGCTGTGAGATTAATCAAAACCTGAGTAATTTTATCATAATCACACCGAGTCTGTAAATCATCACCTTGAATATCAATAATAATTGTGTCGTTTCTTTCTTCAAATTGCTGTTTGAGTATTCTTGCTACATCATTTATTAATAGTGATACATCATGTTTTTCAAGCTCAAGCTGAATTCTTCCAGACTCAATACGAGAAAAATCAAGCACATCACTAATAAGAGTTGCCAGACGATTCACGTTCCTTTCCAGCAGTGTGATATACTCTTTTTGTTCTTCATTAAGGGGACCAAGCAGTTCATCGGCAAACAGACTCAAAGCTGATTTAATAGAGGCCATAGGTGTTCTTAATTCATGGGAAGCCACAGAAATGAATTCAGATTTCATCTGGTCCAGTTCCTTCGTCTTCATAAAAAGCAAGGCCCCGTCCATATAAAGACCGAACTGATGAGCAAACATAGTAATCAAGCTATTTTCATCATCGGTCATTTCTGCAGCAGCTGGTCGGCCCATGGCAAAAGACAATACAAAACGGTTTTGAATATACACTGGCATATTAAAATAGCGCAGTTCAGATTCATCACAGCAGTCGCCCTCACTTAATCCCGTTGTTAATTTTTCCCAGTTTTCAATAGTCACACCCTCATCTCTGGGTACATTTTTCCTGGCTTCTTCAATTAAATGATTCCAAAACACAGTAGATGCTGATTTATTTCCTTCCAGAAGAAAGGCATGCTTCTCCGGCACTATCGCCACTGCACCATAAATACCAAGGACTTTATTTAATATGCGCATTGCTTCATGGAAGATTTCCAGCGGATCAAACAAAGAAGCCACAGCCATCTGCAATTCTTTCATACAACTGAGTTCATACAGTTTCTTTTCCAGAATATCATTCAACCTTGATACAACACTCCGGGATTGTTCAATTACCGCTGTTCGCTCTTCTACTTTCTGTTTAACCCGAGTCTCAGTTTCTTTTACCGCTTCCAGGAAACGAATATTTTCGAGGGCAAAGAAAAGATGAGTAGCAAAGGCTTTTAATAACTTGGCATTCGACTGATTAAAGGCTGCCCTACCTTTTTTATTGGCCAAAACAATTACACCTAAAATTGAATTGCCACTACATATAGGAACAGCAAGCACTGAAGCTGATTCCCAGGGATATTCTTTAAAACTGAGAGCTCTTTCATCCAGGGATATATCTGGAGAAAGAAAAAACTGTTTATTTTTCCACACCCATCCCGCAGCGCATGTATCCAAAGGAATTTTATATCCCATCCATTTTTGCAGCGGAAACCCTTTACCCACACGCAGTACCGGATTGTTTTGAGACAACCGGGTATCCCCTGCTGAGTCAAAATCTGACATATCAATATTTTCTACAGTAAAAATTGCCCCTGCTTTTGCGTTAACGGCCTGGAGAGAACGGTTCAATATTTCTTCAAGCAGAGTATGTTCATTATCCAGAGTATAAAGAATACCGCTCAAATCGTAGAGAGTGGCCATTTCTTCATACACTTCTGCAAATGCATTTTCCAGAATCTGGCTTTTAGGAATATTTTTTTCTTCAACAAATTCAATAAATTGAGTTTCTTCATCCTGATCAGTAATTGAGGAGTTTATAAGTTCAGTTTTCCCAACACTCAGCAAGGTCCGTATATGCTCAAGTAAACTTTGCTTTCTGAAGGGTCTTACCAGAAAGGCCTGAGCTCCCACCATACGGGCCTCCTGGCGTTCTTTGTCATCACCGCCGGGAGAAACCATAAGTACCGGCGTAAGAGCCGTATCAGGGAAAGTACGAAGCCTCCTGCACACATCAAACCCATCCATATCATTTAATACTACATCACAGATGATGATATCAGGAGGGGCTTTGGCCACCGCACGGAAAGCGTCATTTGCATGTGCCACACCAGAGGTTTCATATCCCGCTCCTGAAAGATGGCGTATAATCAAATTCCTGACCGGTGCATCTTCTTCAATCACTAAAATTGACTTTTTTTCTATTTTTCTATTCATAAAAGAGCTATACCAACCACTTACTCACAATTTGATTTAAAAAAAGAATCAACTTTGCTTACAACAATGTTGAGATCAACAGATTTAGCCAGGTAATCAACCACACCTGAAATTTCTGCTTTATATACGTCTTGGGGTGTTGTTTTGGAACTTAAAACCATGACCGGAATATCAGGAAATTCTTTCTGCAAAAAAATTCCAACCTGGTGCCCACTCATTTCAGGCAGTTCAATATCCAAAAGAATGAGATCCGGACATTCAGAACCGGCTTTCGTTATACCGTCAATACCATTTGCGGCACTTACTACTTCATAGCCTGCTTTTTCCAGATACCTTTTAAGCAATACAATGATATCAATATCATCATCAATTATAAGAATTTTTTGTTTTTTACTTTCCAAATTTATCCCAAACAGTACTCTATATACAAAGAAAATATGTTTTTTCTCTGTCTAAAGAAATTATCCATTAAAAACAACTATGATTTCAAGTTTAAAGGATGGACAATTGCTTAGAAAGGAATGGTCTTACGCAGTTATTAAGAGCTTTATTGCAATCTGAGTGTCTATTGCAAATTGAAAACTGCTTTCAATGTCCAGCATTTCAAACAGTTCCTTATTTGCCTCAGTTAAGCCGGCAATAATCATCTTGCCATTTCTGCTTTTGTTTTGATTCGCATAAGTGACAATGGAAGCTATTGCGCTCGTCTCAAAATCTATTGCATTGGATAAATCCAGTACAATAAGCTCTGATTCTACATCTGAGAAGAAAAGTCCTAAATCAGAAGTAAAATGAATTGGGGAATCTGGATAGGCTTCATTTGTAAACCGTATTACTTCAACATCATTCTGTTTATCTGAAGTCAGAAGTAATTGCTGTACTTTTTCTGAAGGGATAGTAACAGATTCTTGCCATTGGTACAATTCTTCAAAGGAATTCAAAATGGTCATAACCTTGTCAAGATTAACCGAACAAAGAACGTTTTTAACCATACCCGATGCATTGATAATGACAAGACTTCTTTGTCGTTTATGCAAACGTTTATAAACTCTTATAAAACTACTGACTGCATTGCTGAAGAGATAATCAACGTTAATGAGGTCTAATACTACATGAGTGGAAAAATCATTGACAACACTGTCCATAACATCATCAAAATATTGAAGCGAATCATCGGAGATGGCCTCCAAGGGAGATACGCTCACATAATTTTCATTCTCAGTTATGACAATTTTATTGCCATTCATAGGGATTCTTCCATCTTTGAAATTTCCATTTTAACTCTCTCCATAGATTAGTCACCATGTTCTGCTTCAATAATAATTTCTCCATTAGAGAACACAAGTCGACAGGCACTACGTTTTGCGAGGATTTTCATTTCTGCCTGGCCAAAAGAGAAAATATTATTCGTATACAATGTATCTGATACGCTTACATGACCATAGCTGATTGCTTCCATATCCTTAGCATTCATAAGCACCAAACTTTTTTCCATCTTTTCAATCTGCTGTTTAGCAAAGTAATAAGCCTTTAAAAGTCGTTCAATATCATCTTTTTCTTTTACTTTTTTAATGGCTGCAGTTTGAAATAATTTTTTCTTAGTTTGAATCTGAGCCTTTATAGAAAGGAGTAAATTTTTTGCTTCCTGCTTTTGTTGGTTTAACTGGACAATTTTTTCTTTTAATGAGTTTTTCTGTTGGGGTCGTAGTGCAATGGTAGTTCTTACTTCCTTTTCATTACCAATTCGTGCAGCAATAACCGAACCGGTACTATTAAGTATTCCTCCCAGGATGAGACCATTCTGTTTATCCTTGATCACAATGTCTCCTGCCACATCAGCATTCACATGTAAAAGACTCTTTTTCACAAACAAGTGACCATTACATCTTAAAACAGCATCTTGTATAAAATCACCGGAAATATTTCCTCCCGCAATTATATTGGCTTTTCCTTTTCCAAGTACTCCGCCACGAAATTCAATATTTCCATTTTTAGCTGTGATTTCAGCACCTTCGGTTTCTCCTTTTATCCAAATACTGCCCCCAGCCACAATTTTAAAACCAGAACGTACATTACCCGCAACAAAAATATCACCG
>JADFYW010000072.1 GCA_015232855.1 Fibrobacteria bacterium | reverse complement strand
GGTGATCTCGTTTTAAAAAAAGGTACTACGCCTGAAACAGCAATACGTGATATTTTAGGTGATTGGTTCGAGGTTAAATACAAAGTAAAAATGGGGAACGATTCTATTGATGTGATGTCCCCCGGAAAAAAGGCATTAGTGTTGCTTAAATTGCTCATTGAGCTGGCTGAAAGCCAATGTCCGATTTTAATTGATCAACCTGAAGATGATTTAGATAACCGTTCAGTTTATGATGAATTAATTCCCTTTATAAAGAAGAAAAAGAAAGACAGGCAAGTTATTGTCGTTACTCACAATGCAAATGTTGTTCTTGGTGCAGATGCTGAAGAAATAATCGTAGCAAATCAAGAAGGTAATAATGTACCGAATAAAGAAAAACGATTTGAATACCGTTCCGGTTCAATTGAAAATAATGTACCCATATTAGGAACAAACGGAGAACCTGAAAAAGGAATATTGAATGGACAGGGTATCCAACAACATATCTGCGACATCCTTGAAGGTGGTGAACAAGCCTTTGAGCTAAGGAAACATAAATATCATATTTGAACATCAGAGTTGAAAATAACACCGAATGGATTCCTCTAAACACTCATCTGAAAAGCCGTTTTTATTCACTGATGCTGATTCATGGTGTTTTTCAACTATCCATAATAGTGCCTGCAAGATCCTCGAAGAGCAAACACTCTGGGGACAATCAGTATGCCGTGTCTGGCTGCCTAACCAAGACGCCGTTGTACAAATCTCTCGCTCTGCTTTACAGCCGCTAAATTCCGATTTTCAACCAAAGGTTGAAACTGGGCGTATTGCATATGTGTCTGCCGCAGCCAAGGTTGCTGAAGTTCTTGAATCACCGACCAGTGAGAATGCAAATAATGTGCTATTAGCCCCCATGGAGTCAAATGTAATTCCTCTTCCGCATCAGATCCTTGCTTTGTCCCGCGCCATCTCTGGAGACCGCGTGCGCTATCTGTTGGCAGATGAAGTTGGGCTTGGCAAAACCATCGAAGCCGGCCTGGTAATGCGTGAACTCAAACTTCGTGGATTGGTGAGACGTATTCTGGTGGTTTCACCCAAGGGTATTGCAACCCAATGGGTCGCAGAAATGCAGACCCATTTTAATGAACGATTCCAACTTGTACTGGGTGATGATATCAGTACAATGCAACGTTTGGCACCAGGAACAGATCATCGAAATTCAGCCTGGACACAGTTTGATCAAGTCATCGTTTCTTTGGATTCCGTAAAACCAATGGATAAAAGGCGTGGCTGGAGCGCTGAACGTATCGCCGAATACAATCATAACAGGTTCGAAGATTTAATTACCGCTGGATGGGATCTGGTTGTAGTGGATGAAGCCCATCGCCTTGGTGGTAGCACTGAACAAGTCGCCCGGCACAAACTTGGCAAAGGACTGTCGGAGGCCGCACCCTATATATTACTTCTTTCAGCTACTCCCCACCAAGGTAAAACAGATGCATTTCACCGTCTCATGAATCTGCTGGATGAAGATGCCTTTCCAGACTTGGAGAGCGTATCTCGTGATCGGGTTGCGCCATACATAATTCGTACCGAAAAACGCAAAGCTATTGATGGTGATGGTAAACCACTTTTCAAACCACGGCAAACCCAAATGGCCCCTATAACTTGGGAAAGCCGCCATAACCATCAGAAAAACCTCTATGAGGCAGTGACCGAGTATGTCCGCGAGGGTTACAACCAGGCTATGCGTGATAAAAAACGCCATATCGGATTTTTGATGATACTCATGCAGCGGCTGGTGGTTTCAAGTACCAGGGCTATCCGTACTACATTAGAGCGACGACTTGCTACCCTCAGAGAAGGCGAACAACTAGTTAATTCACGCCTGGCAGATATTGAGAACGGTGGGAATAGGTCAGATAGCCTTGAGGATTTGTATGATATGGATGGCCAGGAACTGCTGGAAGAACTACTGGAGTCTCACATATCTGCTATCCAAAATGAAAGCAACCTGGTGGAAAACTTACTTAATGCGGCAGTCCGCTGTGAACAGGCAGGGCCTGATGCCAAGGCTGAAGCACTGATAGAGTGGATATACCAGTTGCAAACTGAAGAAAATGAACAGGACATGAAAGTGCTGATCTTCACAGAATTTGTGCCAACTCAAAAAATGCTAAAAGAATTTCTTGAAGCCCGTAGTCTGTCAGTTGTTACCTTAAACGGATCTATGAATATGGAGGAGCGCAAACAAGCCCAGCTTGCTTTTCGTAAAACACACCGTATTCTGGTTTCTACTGATGCTGGCGGAGAAGGCCTGAACCTGCAGTTTGCCCATGTCATCGTCAACTATGATATTCCCTGGAACCCAATGCGCCTGGAGCAGCGAATCGGCCGTGTGGATCGTATCGGCCAACCAAAGAAGGTGAGAGCTATCAATTTTGTCTTTGAGAACTCAGTTGAATACCGTGTTCGTGAAGTGCTGGAACAAAAACTCGCGGTTATTTTCGAAGAGTTTGGCATCGATAAAACTGGTGATGTACTTGATTCGGCTCATGCAGGTGAATTATTCGAAGACGTATTCACATCAGCAATTCTTAATCCTGATAACATTGAACATTCAGTAGATAATACTGTTACCCGGCTCCGTGACGAGATTCAACAGGTACGGCAATCATCAACAATTTACGGCATATCTGAAGATCCTGATGTCAATGCTGCGGAACGATTACGTTCACATCCTCTGCCGTATTGGATAGAACGAATGACGGTCGGGTATATCAATTCTCATGGTGGAGAAACCACCCGTAAGCGCAATTGGTGGGACTTGATTTGGCCGGATGGCCACGAAGATCGGAAGAGCGTGTTTAATTCCTGGGAAGCAGACTGCTTGGATGACGCGTCATTGCTTAATCTTGAAAACAATCGCATTCGCGGGCTTGCTTTAAACTTACCACAGATCGTAGCGGGGCAACCAATACCATCTGTTATTGTAAGCGAACTCCCCCCCAATATTACCGGAGACTGGGGATTATTTGAGATTCGACTTCAAGCCGGTATTTCCCAACAACAACAGTTTCTCCATATTCCCATAGTCCGGCGCGGTTATGTCAGTGTATTCCTAAATGAAGAAGAGAAATTGTTTTTACCTACTGCACGGCATATCTGGGATGCACTGCAAACAGCTGAGATAACAATAAAATCCTCTCTTAACGAGGAACAATCTCAGACCGTCCATACCAAATTACATTCAGCGGCTGAACAGGTTGGACAGGAGCTTTTCGAGACCCTGCAGCAGGCACATCTTAATTCAATATTACGTGAAGAGGATCGCGGGAAAGTGTCTTTTACCGCGCGCCGTAAGGCCATAGAACGAATAGGTCTGCCCGAAGTACGACAGTACAGGTTTGCTCGTTGCGATTCTGAGGAAATAGAATGGCAAAATGAACTGCAGGCAGCGAAACAAATCCTGCCTGAAATCAGACCATTAATGATGCTCCACATTATCCATGAAGGTTCTCCATGAGCAGCTGGCGTGATATCATCCTCAAGGATTTTGTTCCGAATGTGAGCAAATTAACTCTGGTAGCCGACCCTGATCAGCTGTTAACAGAAGAAAAGCTGACCTTTGAACTGCGGAAACGTGGATTCGACCTGATTGAATTCAACGACCCGATAGAGTTTAGGTATGCTTACGAGTCCCAATATCGCTCCATTTGGGATCGAGGTGAACATACGGATTTGGTAGTGATACTCCGGCTACAGGATACAGAGCTTGATTCACTTCCATACGATCTCTTACAAGCTGGCAGGACGCTTTCTTTCAACCTGGGAGACATTTTTCCCAATCTAAGCTACCCGGTCATCGAAAAGCTCGATCGAGGTCTGTTGGATTCGCTCTTTAATGCGCAGAATAAATTTTCTCCGGATAGAATGGGTGATAATGCGACAAAAGATTTCATACTCCGTCATATTTATGGTATTGCTTCGGAGCTTATCACAACAGATGTCGAATTAATTCGTGCCCTACTCCGCCTGCATTATGGAAAACTACATATCCCTGAGGTTGTAACTGATCGGCTTATAACATCTCTCTGTGAAAATGGGGGATATAAAACCTGGCCAATATCTGAAATTGTGCCTGATGAAAACGCATTCTTTTCTTTTTTACAGGAACGCTGGCCGATTTTCATTTCCGGGTTTGATAAATCTGGTAAAGTAAAGGTTGAAAATCTGAAGTACCCAGGCCCCGAGCATTTACCTTTTGACCATCAGGACATAAAGGTCTATATCGATAACTTATTTCTGGAAGGAAAGCTCACACCTATCGATGCCACTAATATTGAGCTGGGTGCTGATACATGTGTACATTGTGGCATTAACACCGTTTCGGCTGATAAGGACGGACTTCGTATTTCCAGATTATTCAAACTTGTCGAGAAAGAAATGCCCAATCTAAATGCCCGGTATTCCGATTGGACATCCTTTTCTCTGAAATGGGCTGAGCTTTTGTCATTGGTTTTTTCTGGTAATAATATTGAACAACAAGCTATACTTAAAGACATTGGTGATTGCCTAACCACAATTTTTACTGATTGGCTCACTGAACGCTATTCCAGCCTAATTAATCTACCACCTACCAGTCCGGCAATGCTACATCATATCCCCCGCAGCATGGCAAGAGAAATGGAAAATTCTCCTACCCATCGTACAGCTTTGATTGTAATCGATGGTCTGTCCATGGATCAATGGGTGACCATCCGTCATTTTTTTCAAAAGCAAGACTGTAAACTGAATATACGCGAATCCGGAGTTTTCGCATGGATTCCAACGCTGACATCCGTATCAAGACAGACAATCTTCTCAGGCAAACCACCACTATATTTCCCGTCATCTATTAATTCGACCAATAAAGAAGAAAAACTCTGGAAACAGTTCTGGGAAGGTAATGGTATGTCCAAACTGGAAGTCGCATATAAACGTGGCCTGGGAGACGGCGATGTATCCGGTATACTCGAATCTACGATCAACCCTAACAAAACAAAAGTAGTAGGCCTTGTTGTAGATAAGGTTGATAAGATTATGCACGGTATGCAGCTCGGTTCCGCCGGAATGCATAACCAAATTATGCAGTGGTGCAAGAGTGGATTTCTTTTTACCCTGGTCAGTCAATTACTGGATTACGGGTATGATATTTGGTTGACAGCAGATCACGGTAACATTGAATGCAAGGGACAGGGCCGCCCATCTGAGGGTGTTCTTGCCGAGACTCGTGGCGAACGGGTCCGTGTTTATCCTACGCCCGAGCTTCGTTCCAATGTAGCAGGAATCTATACATTTGCTCATGAATGGCAACCAGTCGGTCTACCAGCCAATTATTTTCCTTTAATAGCGGGTGGCCATAATGCATTTTTACGACAGGGAGAAACAATTGTTGGTCATGGTGGTATCGCTATTGAAGAGGTAATAGTGCCACTTATCAAGATTAGAAGGAAGAAACGGTAATGGGAAAAAGGCACGATGCCATCGGCATTAAGCAGACTATTCATTTCGAATGGCTACAGAAAGTAGCCAACTTGATGTTGGCTGGGCTTGATACAAACACCATTCGTCAGGAAATTCATTCTTTTCTTAAAGAAGCCGAGCCAGAACGAAGTGAAGGAGCACGTAGTTTTTCAATTTCTAATTTAATGAATATATGGGTAACACCTGAGAAAGAAATCATAGATTTCCGGGACAATGCGCTTATATTATTACAAAAATACCCATCAATGGCTTTACCCATCCACTGGGGAATGATATCAGTCGCATATCCCTTCTGGTATAATATTTCCCGACAAACAGGCCGATTATTGTCGCTGCAGGATCAGGTTACGCAGTTGCAAATAGTTAATCGTCTTAAAGAACAGTATGGAGATCGGCAGACAGTAAGCCGCAACGCACAGTTTGTTATTCGATCTTTTATTGCTTGGGGTGTTTTGAAGGAAAGCGAAGCTCAAGGCTGTTATCAAAAAGCAGAGCCTACGAATGTAACTGATATAGAACTCACAGTCTTCATACTGGAATCTGTACTCCATGCTACTGCAGAGGGCAAGTGTGCGCTGGGCACATTCCAGAATAACCCGGCCTTTTTTCCATTCCAGTTTCCGGTAATAACCGGTGACTATGTATCCCAGCATAGCGAGAGGATTGATGTGGTGAGGTATGGTTTGGATGATGAGCTGTTGAAGTTGAAAAATGATTGTAATTAACATTGGATTTATTTTATGGAAAAAATAACTATCCCATTATCAATACTTGTTGCCAGGGTAAGCATGCACAACAATGATAATGCAGAAATATTTGGGTTTTGGTATTGGAATCCTCCCCAAGTTCCGACAACTGTAGAGGGCATGAGTGCCTTTTTTATGGATACGTTAAGTCAAAAGTCCTGCCAAACGATAATAAAAGGTACTGCTGAACAAGTATATTGGTTGTTCGGGTGGGTAGCTGGTGAAACACCGGATGTGGAGTCACAACCCTATTATGAACGAGCAATGAGAGTATCAACTCTTGATTGCGGTCAGGGCATAGTTTTTGTTGATTTAGCTAACCCAAAACCAGATTTTGTTCCACTTGATTGTAATTTAGATGTTGTTATCTCAAAAAAAGAATTGATTCAGCAATTGAAATCAGGTGTTGACAAAATAGAACTCCTTATACATCCTGATTGGTCAGGAAAAATATTTTAAACCATAATATTACTAAAGGTAGTGATGGAAAGTTCAAGAAGACTATTTTGGCAATTAGCTAATAAAATAAACACAGAAGGAACATCTTCCATGGACATTAAAACAATGGAAGACTGGAATTTTAAAGAACAATCATCTGGAACATATATTGGCACAGTACTTTGCCCAGATGGTTTTATTTTAAGTTTGTCAGCAGGTAATTTTGAAAACGGCACACAATATCCAAAAAAATTTGGTTGTGTATTAAAAAAGGAAAATACTGAAATTTGTAGGTTTGATTGGAATGCTCAACACCGGAAATTAAAAGATCAAAGACCTCATTTTCATTGTAGCGAGAATTCTTCAAAAAGACGGCCTTTTGAAAACCCAGACAGTTGGAAGTATATCAAAACGTATCTTTATATCAAATAGTTAGTCTATGGTTCATGGGTTTTATGGGAATTAGACACATAAATTATTTAATGAAAGATATGCCTAATTTTTAATGTTATTATCTCTTGTTTTCGGGTATAACAATGGTAGTAATAAAAAACTATTTCTACCAACCAGAAACAGGAGAATAATATGGAAATTAAAATCAACTACTCAGAAAACCTACCCGGCAATCAGTACAAAACCAGACGGTGGAGTGCAGAACTCTCACAACAGGTACCTGACAATACTGATGTCAACACAGCTACACGTACACTATTTGAAGTAGCCAAGTCAGCTGTCCGTGCCGAGGTAGAAAGGGCAAAGGGAGATAATGCATTCAACAGTTTTTCCCAGCCCACAACAGTCCCTCCGAACACTACAGCTCCAAACACCGGCAACTTCAACCAGACCAACAACGGAACTAAAGTTGCCTCTGAAAAGCAGATCCGCTTTCTTTTCCGTCTTGGGAAGAATGCAGGCTTATCCAACGAACAAATATCAGCCCTACCTCAACAATACTTCGGTAAGGCCGTATTGCAACAACTCAGCTCCCAAGAAGCAAGTCAGTTGATCTCACAATTCAATGGAGAACAGAGGAAAGCCGCGTAATTTAAAACACACATAAATATCAATCAGCCTCGGTAGATTAACTTCTTCCGGGGCTTTTTGCGTTTAAGGAGAACACAATTATGAAGAAGATAACCGTTAACAGTCTGTCCTACTCTACCGTCAAACAGTTCACTGAAGGTTGTACTCATCAGGCCTTTCTTGACAAGGTTGACCGCTGTCCCAAAATTGGAACATCAGCAGCAGCCCTGATGGGAAGCGGATTCCACTCAGTGTCAGAGAGTTACTACCGCGCTTTACTGCTCGGACATAAGCTTGATGCAGATGTTCTATTCCGGGTCTTTGAGGCCCGATGGAATCTGGCTAATCAGGATGAAATCATTTTCGGCGCGAAACATACCCAGGAATCCATTTTTAATCAGGCTAAACAGCTTATAGAGCTTTTACTGGAAGCTGAAAAGCCAAAAGAAATCCTGGCTATTGAGAAACCTGTTCAGTACCAACTGACTGATGATTTAAAAGTCATAGGAAAGGCTGATCTTATTTTTCGAGACAGTCAAGGGCGTTTAGTTGTATCAGATGTGAAGACATCAGCAACAGCATATTCTGATTCGGATCTTTACAATACAACAGAGCAGGTTTACACGTATGGCCTTTTCTTTTCAGAACCGGTCCGACTTAAAGTTCAGCTGTTTATAAAGACTAAAACTCCTCGATATGAGGAGATAGAATTGAATGCTGATGATGTGAATTTTTCCGATTGGAAGGACAAATTTATTCAAACAAAAAGAGGGTTGGAGCACAACGTACGCTACAAAGTAAATTCCTGGAAGTGCAAGACATGTGGCTTCAGCTACATCTGCAAACAACAATGTAATGACACCATACAACGAAAGGCGGCATAAAATGAAATGTAACCGATGTAAAACCCTACAATTCCATAGAACACCACCGGAAAATGTCATTGATGCCAAAGACTGCTTTGTACGGCATTTACCGGGAAGCGGAACACACTCAACTAAAAATGGGTGCATTTTGGAATTCAATCAAAATGGGGCACTCGATATCGAAACAGACCTGAAACCCGCAGCGTAACAAGGAGGTAATACTAATGTGCTTAAAATGCATCATATGCGGACATGAAGAAAAAACAGAACTTGTAACTCACATCAACGAGGAACATTCTCAAGGTGGATTACTCTCTTACCTGATGTTCTTCCCTTTTGCCCGTGTTGTAAATCGACCGTTGTTTACTGCGATTAAAACCGCTGTAAATGATGGCCTGATTGATAACTCTGTTCCAGGGATGAAAAACATCTCTTCTTCTGACCGGGTAGCTATAACCAGGATGGCAGAATCACAAAAACCCATCCGGTCAGCTATAACCGTAATGGAGGATTAAACTCATGCTTAATCGCATAATTCAACTAAACCGGAACTGGCCAGTGATACTTCGCTGGCTGATTCCATCACCAATAACAAGGAGAAATCATTATGAACCTTAACACAGCAATCAAACTGGCTACCCTCGCAGCACTCAGCCTGCAGGGATTGTCTGTAGTAAAGAACTGGCGCAATGGACGAACAGACGCTTAGCCTACAGGAACTGGCTTCACTGGTCGAATCAACAGCTGTTTTACTAACAGTACTCGCAATTTTGGATAAACTATATCAAAGCAAGATGCACCCGCAGGAATTAGAGACTCTAGTTCGTTCCCTTGTGTGTATTTTGACTGAAAGAAAACGAGTCGGATTTGAGCAACAGCCATATTACAACGACTATGGAGACCAGCCGTTCCAATAACCACGGGAGCTAGGCAAAGTACCCAGTCCAGCAGCAATGCTGGCTCCATGGGCCGTCTGAGGTGTAAAACCTTGGGCGGCCTTTTTTATTTCCGCCATATAAACAGAAAGGACAAATATGAAAAAAGGAAAAACAATTACAGAACTCGCACAGGAACTGGAAGATATACGGCGGAATGCCAAAGATTTGATTGTTCCCACGCAGAAAATGAGAATGGAAACTCATGACGGTAAAAATGTGTTGACTCTTAATAATGGAGAGGTCTTCTACCCAACTGCATGGAGCCATCAGCAGATTTCTACCTACTCAGATATACCTAAAGCATACTACAACCGGATTAATTCCGAGAACCCGGGTCTTCTTTCCGCATCAATAAATCATGGATTTGCCATGGCGGTCCAGAAAGCTTTGGAGAGCAAAAGAGTTCACGGCAGCCGGATGCTCAGGACCATCAACGGCAATATTCGCGGATTCCTGTCGTCAAAGTACAGGCGTCTCGACTGCTGGGACCTGCTTGACACAACCTTCCCCGTGCTCATGGACCATAGGTTCAAGATCATCTCGGCTGAATTGACTGAAAAACGTATGTATTTGAAAGCCGTCACAGATCGGGTACAGGCAGAAGTCAAGAAGGGAATGGTCGTCCAGTTCGGGCTCTCAATCTCGTCAAGTGATGTCGGCGCCGGCTCGGTCCAGGTCAACCCGCTTATGTACGAGCTGGTCTGTGATAATGGTGCTATCATGGAGTCCGCTGTCCGGAAATTTCACATCGGAAAAAACCTCGGCAGCGATTCAATTGAGGAGCTGCTGACGGATGAGACCAAAGCACTTGATGACAAAGCGTTCTGGCATAAAATCCGGGATGTAGTCATTGGTTCCATGCGGCCGGAAATCTTCCAGCATAACGTAAACAAGCTTCGTGTAGCAGAGCAGGAAAAACTTATGTCCTTCGATATTCCGAAAATCGTTAATCTCACCATGAAAGAGGTTGGAGTGTCGGGAGAGCGCCATAAGGATAATATCGTATCCTATCTTGCACAAGGCGCTGATGGTCGCGGATGGAACAGGTGGTCATTGGCCAATGCGTTTACCTGGGCTGCTCAGGCAGAGGATGCAACTTATGAGGAAGCAACTGAACTTGAGAGAGCTGGAGGTAAAATACTTGAGCTGCCAAGGAACCGGTGGTATCCACTTTCCAAAGCAGCATAACAAAAGGGGGAGCCGGGTTTCTCCGACTCTCCTTATTTCATTTCCACATCAAATAACCAGAAAGGAGGCCAGAAATGGCAGGAATAAACGGACTTGAAATCACAGACGTCATCGTCTTTCCCATTAAAAACCCAAACGGAAGTAGCTTGCGATCATTCATCCGGCTGGTTTTAAACAATTCATTTATTATAAGTGGAATTAAAGTGCACTTTGGTCGAAAAGGACATTTTGTCACTTTTCCCCAGGAAATTAAAAAGGACCAGGGAAAAAGGTACGATGTGTGCTTTCCAATAACCACAGAAATGAGGGAATACATCAGTAAGGCTGTTCTTCAGCAGTATGCCTTGACAGTCGATGCTCCGGCAAAGGCTGCGGCATAAATAAACCGGGAAAGGGCTGGGTAATACCAGCCAGGTTCCGGGAATAGGAGAATTTTAAATGAATACTTATAGCATCACTGTATTAATAAGCGATGGTGAACCGCTGGCAATGGAGACAATGCGCTGTATCCATGCACAGAGCTTATTTGAAGCAGAGCAAAAAGCAACTGATGTGGCAAGAACCTGGTTTGGAAAGCCTGGGGAGTTCCATAATGGCTGGTATTTTCATGAAAAACAGGGGCTTTCTGTCAAAATCAAGGAAGTTTCACAAACAAATGCTACAGAGTTTCTGCAAGCACACATGGTTAAAGCTGCATAACCCTATATTTTTTAGGGTATTAAACACCATCCGAGACCTTATGAAAAAGATGGTATCCATTTTCGGGAAAATAAGGTAAATTTCAGTATACCACGAGAACCGATTAGGGAAGGTGTATTTTTTGCATCTGAGTATAAGGCAGAAACCCCTTATACACCAAATCGCTAGAATGAGCCTATAAGGCTACCCAATGTGTTGGACTTTGGTCCTGCGCTGGTCTGGGTAGCCTAGCTCCCTTAATTCGGTTCTCGTGGTGATTACTGAAGCTGGCCAGGACCTCCTTTTCTCGTGTCAAAGCAAATCCCTGGCCGAATTGGTAATTCACATTTGAACCTTTAGGGAGGTATTATGAGAAAAGGACATCGCTCAGGCGTATATATTTTTATCGCATTTATTTTATTTACCATTGTCTTTGTAAATGGCCAGGATGTTCATATTGCAGGCACAATCAAAGATGAAGATGGAAAACCGGTAGCTAATGCAGAGATTAATTTAACTGGGAAAAAATTATCAGCAAAGTCTGATTCAGTTGGTCAATTCCTGGTAACCAACAATCCCAGTACTGTAAATGGATTTCAAAGCGACAAACTCATCAAGCTGAAGGGTAATCGTTTAATAATCCCGACAATCAATTCAGGTAATGTGTTTGTTGGCCTATATGATATTAGTGGAAGGAAGCTTGCTGTACTAAATAATGGAAGCTGGAAGTATGGGTCCGAGAATCAAGTAATCACTTTTGACAATCAGGGCACCGGAGTCCAAATTTTAAAAGTACAGGTAGGCCCGCTCACCAGAGTATTTAAAATAGCTGGTCAATCCCGTCTTATTATTCAACCAGGTGAAGAGCAGGAGCCATTACAGAAATCAACGAGCATTATAGATGTACTGGAAGTAACAGCTGATGGCTTTCAGAAAAAGAGGGTTACAGTATCCAGCTACATTGATACGCTTGATTTTGTCTTACAGAAGACAGTGGAAGGACCGTATGTCATTTTCAATGATTTATCCTTGGCCTATGATACAGTAGATGCTGGAAAGACGAAAGTAAAAATCCCTATGGACAGGGGAAACAAGCTCTTACTTAATCTGCGGCTTGAAAATGTTGGTGATGAAAACGCTTTGTCCGTCACTTGTAGTTTGAGTACAGCGGACCCGTATATCACTGTTACAAAATCGGTTTCCGGGTTTAACAATATAGAAAAGGGTACTGATACCCTTAACTTTGAACCCTATGCAGTTGAAGTTAGTGAAAGTATACCACCAGCACATAGTGTTAAATTCCACTTGCTTATTAAGGATTCCTGGGGTGGAGTATGGCGGGATTCATGTATTTATGTTGTTAACCCTTTTATTATTGAAAGCCAGAACATTGACGATGATACAATTCCAGATAGTTACGGGAACGGAAATAAAATAGTGGATCCTAATGAGATTATCGAGTACACACCAAGGATACAGAATAAATCTTTTGTAAATATTGAAAATGTGCAAGCTGCATTATTTTCAAAAACTGATAGTATTATCGTTAATGATTCAAATGATATATGGGCATTTGGAAATTTTTGGCCTAATGACAAAAACCTGCCAAAGTGGGATTATGTATTTCAGGTGTTATCCAATTACTTTCTAGAACAAGTGAAATTTGACCTGTTTGTATTCGGAGAAGTGAATGGACAACTTCAAAAATGGATTATCCCTATATCAATTCCCACCGAATATAGCGAAAAACCGGTGTTTAATAAGGTTAATGATACAACGATAAATGAAATGGAAATAATAAATATTAATATTCTAGCACTTGATCCTGATGGTGATGATCTTAATTACGAAATGTTAGAATTTCCTGATGGAGCTATGCTAACTAACACTCAATTTTCATGGACACCAAATTACAAACAATCAGGTATACATAATATTAAAATCTTTGTCAAAGATAATAGTGTTCCTCAGTTATCTGATACTACTAGTTTTCAAATTATTGTTACTGATGTTAATTTACCTCCTGAATTTCAACCCATTGAAAATAAAATTGTTTGGGAAGGAGATAAATTAACTTTTTCCATTAATGCTATCGATGTTAACAGTGACAATTTAAAATATTCAGCGTTAAATGTTCCACCCGGTGCCACCCTTTCAGAACACCTATTTTCGTGGACACCAGATTTTAACCAATCGGGAGAATATACAGCGACTTTTATGGCCGTAGATAATGGTACTCAAAATCTATCAGATACTATATCTGTTGAAATTAATGTAAAAGGCGCAACAGAAATAATAGACCAGAGAGACAATACCGTTTACCAAGTTGTTGCTATTGGGAATCAAAACTGGATGGCAGAAAATCTGGCATATTTACCCCAGGTCGATGATGTTAATGATGGTTCTGAAGATGTTGCTGATGGAAAATATTATTATGTATATGATTATCAACCAACAGGGGGAACAGAAGCAGATGAAATAGTCAATGCTAAAGCGGACTCTAATTATCAGAAATATGGTGTCTTATATAATTGGAATGCCGCCATGGATGGTTCTGCTTCAAGCAACTTAAGTCCAAGTGGGGTCAGGGGTGTCTGTCCTGAAGGCTGGCATTTGCCAAGTGATGCTGAATGGAAAGAATTGGAAATAGCGATAGGGATGTCATTGATAGAAGTGGATGACACTGGTTGGCGTGGTACACCAGAGGGGGAAGAACTTAAATCTATAAGTTTTGGTGGTACGAATAACCATGGCTTTACAGCACTCCCTGCTGGCTGTCGGGGTTATTCGTTCCGCCTTCTAGGGTCTAACTCGTTCTTCTGGTCTGCTACAGAGGACGACGTATCTTACTCATGGTACAGACTCCTGCATTCAGGTTACGACGGAGTTTATCGCAAAAACCTCAATAAGAACAACGGGTACAGTGTGCGTTGTGTTCAAAACACAGAATAACTTAACTATCAATTACCTCGAACCTGAAAGGATATGCACAATGGTAAAAAAGAAAGTCGTAAAGAAAAAAGTTGCGAAAAAGACACCGGGAAAAAAGATGGGGCCTACTAAAAAAAACACAAAGCGAACCACAAAGAAAAAGGTGAGTAAAAAGGTTTCAAAACCAAAAGCAAAGAAAGCCAGTAAGAAAGCTGTGAAAGGAAACGTTACCCAATCACAAGCCCGCAGCCTGCTTAATAAAGGGATCGCAAAGGTCAAAGATAAGGATATTGAAAAGGTTGTAAAAAAATCCAGCAAGTTGAAAAATACCTTTATAACTGAGGGACCGTTCAAAGAATTTGTGGATGACAGTATACTGCTTGTTGAACTGGTAAAAGATTACTGGAATGGAAGCTACAGAGAAATCCCATACTATTCAATAATAGCAGTTGTAGCTGCTCTGATATATGTGATATCTCCAGTTGATCTTATTCCTGATTTTATCCCGGTTATTGGTTATATGGACGACGCTGCGGTAGTTGCATTGTGTTTAAAAATGATTAAAAATGATCTTGATGATTATCGGGATTGGAAGGAGGGCTAATGCCATACACATCGAAGATTCAGGAATACACTATTGACCTGGACTTACAGCCCGAAGACCGATGGCTTGAGGTAATAGAAGAGGATAGCGAACAGGCTGAAAACATAGCTGTAGAAGCTATCCAAGCTTTCAAAGGAGTGCCGCGAATCGCAAAAGCAATTTTTAAGGAAGCTTATAAATGGACCGGTGGTTTATACATGGATGAAATAGAATGCTGGGCAGATGCTATCGGAATGCCGGCTAATGACTGGTTACTGCTGCAATGTAGTTATGAGTTTGGTCAGTTAGCGGAGACAATCGGATATAAAAAGCCAAAATGGATGCCCTTTGGCTGTACAACCGGTGTTAAAGATGTTCCAGGATCCGGTATGACGCATTTCAGGACACTGGATTGGGAATTGTTGGAATGCGGAAACGCAACCAGACTTTTTAATTTTGTAAAAGGGAATCATGAGTTTACCGTTGTTGGGATAACCGGCCTGGTAGGTGCCTTGTCTGGAATGGTACCTGGTCAGTACTCTGTAACGATAAATTACGCACCTGCATTAAAACTTACAGGCTTTGGGTTTGGTCCTTTATTCCTGCTTCGAGAAGTGCTGGAAACCTGCAAGACTTACCGGAGCGCTGTAACGAAATTGAAGAATACCGCATTATCCTCGAACGTATTTTTCACAGTCTGCGGAACAAAACAAAATGAAGCCTGTATTATTGAGAGGACCCGGGATGACTGCTATGTCAGGAAATTTAAACCGGATGGATTAGTTCAGGGAAACCATTTTCATAGCAGTTATTTTGAAGAACAGAATGCTCCTTTCGAACAGGAAAATGAAGACGGGGAATGTGTTCTTTACGGCTCTGAAGAGCGGGAAGAGGGGATGGCGAAGAAACTCAAGTCCCTTAAGAAAATATCTTCTCTGACACAAGCACGGACTGTTGTGAATACAGCCCCGGTAAAAAATGATGATACCTATCAGCAGATGATTTTCTGTCCGAAAAAAGGAGAACTGAAGGTCTGGAGATATTTAACAGATTAAGTAAAATATGAAACTTCCGGTAACAAAATGTAATAGCTGTAATCGACAGCTAAGAATCAAGCCTGGTAACCTTAAACAAAAGTCTTCCTATACATGCAAATGTGGTCAACGGATTATTCTTGACTTAAGTGGTGATGAGTTCGTTAGTATGCAATCTGTTAATAACTTGCTTATCGATTTTAATAAATGTGAAACGGTAAAATATAGCTGCCATAGCTGTAATAAGTCCATAACCCTTAGGAAAATAAATCCACTATCAGCAGACAGCTCTGGAGAATTCAAATGTTTCACCGTATTTAATCCACAAAAAGTACTTTCCTTTAAAGAAGCGCTGTATTCAAAAGTGCCTTTTGAACACCTGATTTTGAAAGCATCAATTGATGGTTGCTGTACAGTATGCTGCATGGAATTGAAAAAAGCTGAATCCTGCCGCTTTTCTGATTTCGATATAGATATCACTACGCAGTGGATTACTTTACGGAAGGAAGTTGGTGAAATAGCGTGCCCGGAATGCCGGAATAAAGCAATAAATATGTCTTATGATTTTCCTGATGGTTTCCCGCTTTCACAACCATCTTGGAAGAGCTGTTCAATATGTGGAAATAACCGGGTCGAAGTCGAATATGCTTGGGGTTTGTTTGGCTATGACAATGATTGGAAACGCGATAAAACAATGGTGGAGAAAATTAAAAAATATAAGAGGTATAATGTGGCTGTACCGCCTTTGCATTTGTTCCCTGATAAAATCCAACAAATTCTTACAGATGAGTGCCCGGAATGTCATCAAAATACTTTTATTTTTGAATGGCATAATGGGTTATCGCTAAGATGTCCGGATTGTAATGAGGATATGCAGATATCTGCTATTGGTCCTTTTGCAAAACCAGTGCCGGTTACTGCAATATGCAGCAAATAACGACCCCGGATTTCTTTGTGAAAAACCTGCTGTAGAGAGGCTGGTAAACCGACAGGTGCTGTTGAATAAACGGACGTTGAGGAAAGCTAAAAGCGTTTCTTTAAGCGCAATAGTTGAGGTAACATACTACATAACCTTATAAACAAAGATCCAAAATGGCGATGCCAAAGAGAGTAACTAAAACCCCAAAAGGTGCTAATAATATTCCACTTACAAAACACTTTATGTCAGTCTTTATGTTGCTGTTAATAAATTTCTTAAAAGCAAGATAGATGCCAACAGGCCCCAGCATTATTCCAAATAAGATCAGAAATAGGATCAGGCCGATTGAATCGGTGTCTAACCATTTTATGAAAGCCATAAAACTGAATTCATAAAGGATAAGGAAGGGGAAAATAGGACGGAAATAAAATCTGAAATCATTGTCTTGCTCTATTTCTTCAGGAGTCTTTTCGAGGTGTTTAACCGTTACAACCCATTCAAATCTCTCAGTCCATGCATTAAAACCAGGGCCGCTACTTCGATTAACCTTGCGGGTTAGTCTATAGTTCAGCCATGCATAGACTGCAAATAAAATACCTAAAACTATTAGCAGGCCGGTTCCCTGCACACCTTTTTTGGCATTAATAAGGTAGTCGGTAAAGATTAATAAACCAATTAACCCTGATGGCGCTAATAGAAGAACAATCCCTCTTTTACCAATCCGAGAATAAAATTTTGAAAAACTGCTTATAACTGGTCTAGTTGTCATAACACCGATAAATGAGATTTGCATTAAAGGTAAAATAGGAATGCACGTTTTTAAAGATAAGATCAGACAACGCCACCTAATAAAAAAAATACGGGATTTCCACAACACAAACATTTCTGGACTCAAAGCATCTGGCAGATGAAAAAAGTGGAATCAGACAGGTGAGTGGTCGTACAATAAAGCAGCCTTGAACAATAAAACTGTCAGGTCAAATACTGACTATTACATATTATGCAGTCAATCTTAATCTTTCACACATCGGAGACTATGGGCATAATTATTAGGGTAATCATCTCTTGTAATCTGGTCATTTGTCGATACCATATGCCTTCTATAACCACGCCCGGATTCTTGTTCTGTAGATGTCCAAAAATGGACTTTCTCTCCAATACTACCCCAGCTGCCATTACCGTATCTATTTCCTCCAGGTAAAGCGCTAAAGCCGTAATCATCTGTTCCATCCCAAGCTGTTGATTTTAACTCTTTACCTTCAACAGTACCTCTCCATGAAGTTGCATCAGCTTGTGATTGTAACATACCAATATAAACTTCCAAAGTTTTAAATTCGTCATCGCTGGGTACGTGCCATCCAGTTGGACAGAGTCCTTTGACTCCGCTTGGATTAGCAGAACTGGATGCCTGACCATTCATAACAGCATACCAATTATACAGTACACCGTAAGTTTGGAAATTTGAAGTGGCTTTAGCATTAGCAACTTCATCACCTGTAGGAGTATAATTGTATACATAAAAGTAAGACTTTCCTTCATTGCCAGCATCTTCAGACCCTTCTGCCACCGGATGAACCTGTGGTAAATAGGCCAAATTCTCTCCCATCCAAATTTGGGTTCCAATGGTAACCATTTTATAAACCTTCCCATCTCTTTCATCTGTGAATTCGGAACCTTGCCAATTATTGATGTGATAAAGGGAATCCACTTTTGAGGAATCTATTACATAGTTAAATATGTGTATGTCATCTATTTTACCTTTAAATACTTCACTTTGATTACCAGCTCCTCGTGCACCTAAAATCAAATCAGATGTAGATAAATCCTGGATTTCATTAAATACTGATGAATCGGAAACAGAATCAAGCGAACCATTTATGTATATTCTTGCTTTTCTGTCACCTGTATTTGAAAAAGTCCCAACTATATGAAACCAAGTACGCTCTTTAAGGGTTGAAGAACGTACCGTTGTCTGATTGATGTTCCCAATTTCAAATCCAATAATTTCATTAGCATTGCCCCAGCACATTTGTCGGCTGTCACTTCCTTTATACCATAAACGAGGATTATCACCTGCACCTGCACCATCATTGTAAACCCAGAAAGATATTGAGAATTCATCTAAATTTGAGTTTCCTATAGTTCCAAGATTAATGTAGTCATCAACACCGTCAAAAATATATGCGCTGTCTTCCCGACCAAATCTGTCGATGGTTAATGCCGCACCAACAGGATTTCCATCATTACTTCCGATTTCATCATTAGCATTCCCATTGAATGGATAATATGCAATAACTTTGTTCGCCAATTCAACATATATATTCCATGTTAAAGTATCCAGCCCACCTTCTTCATCGCTCGCTATTATCTGGATATTATGCGCCCCCGTGTCGCTTATGTCTGGTGTCCATGTTATTATAGAATCAGAGAGATTTATGCTTGGTCCGTCAAGTTTTAAAAAGGTGATATTATCGCCATCTTCATCTGTTCCGTGTACGGTATCCTTATATTCCATTCCAGTTTTAACCAATGAATCCATGTCGGAAATCTCTGAAGTAAAAACAGGTGCGTGGTTTGGTCCCAAAGAACCTTTAATACATCTGATATTATACCCTTTGGTTGGGTCTACTCCTGATTGGTATTCTCTATGAATGTTATTTTGGTCACATGAAAACAGCCTTAAAAATCTGTCTGACGACCAAAAATAAGCACTATACCCAAGGCTGCCGAAAGAACCTGAATTTGTTAAACCAGCCGGTTGAACCTTGAAACCGTACTCATTTAAACCTTGTTCTCCGCAAGCCCAACCAGAAATTGATTTAAGTTTTTTACCTTCATCCACCCCTCGATAACCTTCTTTCCCTGCATCACTATCGCTCATTCCTAACGTCTTTTCCAAGCTTTGCCAGTTATCATCCGTAGGTAAATGCCAGCCGGCAGGGCACACATCATATCCATTCGAATGATTATCTGCAATTACCGTGCTATAATCATAAAAGCGTCCATAGATGTCACAATTAGATGAGCTGTCATTATAACACCAGGAATTTCCATGAGTCACTTCATAATTCAAGTTTTCAGCCATCCATGTAATGGCTCCAATGGTCACTTTTCTATATGCTTGTCCATCCCTTGCATCTATAAATACATTTGTGTCTGATACATTTATTGTCCAGCTTAAGGTGTCATATTTTCCTTTACCGTCTGATGCTTGCAGTTTTACTTGATAGTCCCCAGTTTGGGAATCAGCAGGAGTCCAGTTTATAATATTATTTTCGAATATCATAGCATTCGGCTGATTTATAAAGGTGATAATTACTGAATCTCCATTGGAGTCGCTTACAGAAATTGTATCGGAATATATAGAACCAACATATCCGGCAGCAGTCATGTTGTCAGACGTTGATATAAATTTCGGTGCATGATTTGAGTCGACAACTGTTACTTTCCATGTGAATACATTGCTTTTACCATGACTGTCCTCTACCAGAATTGTTACAGTTTGTTCACCTATTTGTGTGTCAACAGGTGTCCAGTGAACAATACTATCATTTAGAGTTATCCCCTCAGGGAAGGTCTTCAGCGAAAGCGACAAACTATCTCCGTCTATATCTGAATACCGTAAGGTATCTTTATATGTCTTTCCAACCACTGCATTAGAATCCATGTCTCTTTCTTCAGAATCAAAGACAGGGGCATGATTTGAGTCTGTTACAGTTATTGTCCATTTCAAAGTATCTGCACTACCATCTACATCTTTCACTTCCATTGCTATGTTATTTCTGCCAATCTGAGAATCAACTGGAGTCCAGTTAATAATTTGTTTCTCATGGGTCATACCTGCGGGGGATGTTATTAATGAATAACTCAGGCTATCTCCATCCACATCAGAAGCCTGTGCAGTATCAGTGTATTTTGAGCCAACAATAGCCAGTGAATCCATTTCAGAAATTTCAGTGATAAAAACAGGCTTCGTTTTTGGTCCCTGATAAATAATGGTAATTAAACAGGAATCTTTATTGTCTGTGGAATCATATGCTATGGCCTTAATAATATTGGTATCCGATAAAATTCTGATTTTTAGCTCCCATTTATCGCTATTGATATCAGCGGTATCGCCGTTAACCAGAACAACCTGCACACCAGATACAGAGTCCGTTACAACTCCTTTTATTGTGATACTGTCGGTTCCAAAAACAACAGAATCTTTAGAAGGGGTAGTTATGGTAACTTCAGGTGCAATAGTATCAATTGCCGGCTTTCGGTAGATAACATTAATCGAATCAAAAGATTGGTTTCCTTCATTATCCGTTGCGATAGCTTTTATTTTATTCTTTCCTGTATCAACAAGACTAATAAATAGTGACCAATTGCCCTCTTTTACTTTTGCTGTATCGTCATTGACCAGTACAGATTTAATTCCGGATAAATCGTAAATAGTACCTGATATTTCAACAGAATCTGGTTTATCAACAACAGTGTTATTAGATGGTTTCGTAATATTTAATGTGGGCGCTGCATTATCCTTAATAGTTTTATCATAAATTACTGTGATACTGTCTCGGGTCTCATTTTTATTTGTAGAATTGTCTGTTGCGATTACAAGAATTTTATTTAACCCTTCTTCCAGCCCTACCTGTAGGGACCAGTTAGTGCCGTCAAGAACTGCCTTGCTACCGTTAACAGTAACAGAACCAATATTATTAGCATCTGTTGCTGTACCTTTGACCAGGACAGAATCAATTGGTATTTCAGCACTGTCGTTAGGTGAATCAATACTAAGCAAGGGGTTTGTCTCATCCTTAGCAGTGGGGTCATAGAAGATTACCAGAGTCTTTGTTGCTGTATTTGCAGCAGTGTCATTATCAACTGCCATGAGATCTATTTCATTCTTCCCTTTATTCAGCTCAATAGAATCAGACCAGGAGTTGCTGTTTACTTCAACCGTATCTCCGTTAACTATTAACAGTGCAATACCGGAAGCATCTATCACTTCACCGCTGAGCAATACCGGTGAGACAGAAACGGTTGTACTGTCGGCAGGGCTAAGGTTTGAAAAGACAGGTTTGATATTGTCTACTGCAGTAGGTGAATAAAATACAACCAATGTATCATAATGCTTATTCCCGATATTATCCAGAAGAATAAAAACAAAGATATTTTTTCCATCAACCAGTTCAACGTTTCTTGTCCATGAGTTACCTGATGAAGAAACTGGCGTGCCGTTCATTAAAAAAGCATCAAGAGTATGTTCTGATTTTAATGAGCCACTGATAGTCAGGTTTTTAATACCAACAGTGTCTTGATTGCCTGGAGAAATAATGGTAAAAAAGATATAATCACGCAGCCCAGGAATATCTGAACCAAACTTTACCTTTTCAGGTTCATCAGTATCCACAGCCATGGATTGTGCAATTTCTACCATGTCATCTTTTTTTGCAATGAAGATGATGCTAAAGTCGCCCTGTAATTTATCAGGAACAAACAGTTTTGTCTGGAGCTGTTCCCCTTTCTCCCATTTATAAATAAGAACGGTGTCCGCACTTTTTTCGTTAACCCCCGATATAATAATCTCATCTATCCCCGCAGTATCAATCTGAGAAACATCGAGGCGGAAAAACCTTTTTTCTTCAACTTCAGTCTTATTAAATATATCACAGGATAATATCAGGATTGTGCTGAGGGCTAATAATGTGAATAGAGATGTTCTCATTGTTTTACCGGTATGATTACGCCAAGGGATTTTTCTTCTTCTTTTTTCTCAGGTTCCTGCAACAGAAAATATGTAGCAGTTCCTCCGCCGGCCAGTATAACAGCGGCACCCACATAGGTCCATGGTGATTTCCAGAAAGATTTTTTATTAGGGCTTACAAAATCAGGATTAACAAACAGAGCAGCTTTTTCAGCAATTTCAACTGTTGACTTTGAAAGAACCTTACCTACTGTACATCTGCAATCAACATTATCTGTATGAACGATTTTTCCGGTGCTGATATCAATCATCCTTATATTCAATGTGAATATGCCGCCAACTTTACCAATACCGCCTGTAATGATATGAGTTACACCCAGCAGTTGCCCGATTTCTATCAGACATTCATTTGAGGTGCAACCGGAAACCTGGAATTTCTGTTCATC
>JADFYW010000071.1 GCA_015232855.1 Fibrobacteria bacterium | reverse complement strand
GCCTTGGCTTCCTTTATTACTGGTATCTTTCAAATCAATCTTTCGGAGGAGTTTATTCAAATAACAGGTAACCTAAAGATAAATAACCACTTAATTATTACTATTAGTATGTGAAAAAAAATAGCAAAAAAAACAGACAAATACTTATAGACTCCAATTACGGCTTGGTTCGCGCCGCCATCCTTCAGAATAACGAGCTTTTAGATTATTATGAAGAAATTTCTGAGCTCCAGCAGGAGAAGGGAAATATATACCGTGCTCGTGTAAAAAAAGTTGAATCCGGTCTTAATGCAGCCTTTCTTGATTACGGTTCCCGAAAAGAAGGTTTCTTACCATTTAAAGAGGTTGAAAGTATCTTCCGTAATGGCAAGGAAGCAAAGAATCTTCAACAAAACGATAGCCTTCTTGTACAGGTTACTAAAGACGGCATAGGGCATAAAGGCTCAGCTTTAACCACGCGTCTCTCCCTTGCCGGCAGATACTTAGTATACATGCCTAATCATAGTGGTGGTGGTGTTTCCCGAAGTCTCCCTCAAGATGAACGGATGAAGCTCAAAAAAATAAGCAAAGCTCTTAAATACCCCGAAGGGGGATGCGTCATTATCCGGACCGCTTCGGCCCACCAGCCGGTAAACAAGTTACAAGCTGACCTGGACTCTCTTATTGAAATCTATAATACTATCCTCGACGACTTTGAACTCTCAAATGGCCCAGGACTATTGTATCAGGACAGAGACCTTATTAAAAAAGCCTTACGAGAATACTACACCGACGACATTTCCAGAGTTCTTGTAACATCCCAGGAAGAAAAAGATCGTTGTCAGCATTTTTTTAAACAATATAAAATTGCGGCTAAAAACCTGGTCCAGGTCTCACCGGATGGCCCCATGTTATTTCTGAAACATCAACTCGAAAATCAGATAGAAAATATGAGGGGGCCCCTTGTTCATCTTGAAAACGGTGGCAGTTTGGTTATCCAACAGACTGAAGCATTGGTGTCTATTGATGTAAACTCCGCAAAGATAAAAAGTAATCAGAATTTTGAAGACATGGTTTATACCGTAAACAAGAGCGCAGCGAAAGCCATAGCCAGGCAGATCCGACTCCGCGATCTTGGTGGTATCATAGTTATTGACTTTATTGATATGAGCAAAGAATCAAACCGCAGGGAAATTGAAAACCTTATGCGAACTCTAACTAAGGCAGAAAAAGCCGCAGTAGAGATTTTCCCTATTGGAGCCCTGGGCACCATGGTTCTCAGTCGTCAACGTATGTTTGGCGCTGGTAAATCCAGGCTTCGTATAAAATGTAAAGAGTGTAATGGTGCAGGTTTTCATCTTGCGCCACAACTCTTATCACGTACTATGCTTTCTAAAATTGAGGCTCAACTAACCAAAAACCCAAAAGCTCGTCAGCTCCTGGTGAAAATGAATGAATACATTGCCCAATATATCCAGAATGCCCATCGGGAAACATTAAGCCAATTGGAATCAAAATTTAAAACCAAAATTGTAATAGAAGTCCAACAATTCCCTATTGACTCTAATTGTAAGTTTGAATTGAATTTCCCCCCTAAAGAACACCCTTCCCAAAATAAGTCCGATGATTCTTCTAAAGAAAACAATGTGATTATCAAGGCAAGGAAAGGGCATAGAAATTCCGGGCGACCCCAGGGAACAACTCCGAATAAAAATCAGGATAAAGAAGATATAAAATCAGACAATACTCCTACAAAACAGGAAAAGGCTTCTTCTAAACCAACTGATAAGAAAAACGCTCAAAAGAAGAAAAATCAGTCCTCATCTCAAGGCAATGCAATAAAACAAAGACCAGTAGTTAAAAATATAAAACAGGGCAACTCATCTGAGAACGTGATAGAAAAGCAATTACCCAATAGAAAGAGAGTAAAAAAAGCCATCAAAACTCCTGATGCATCCCAGAATAATACCACATCAAAAAAATCCGTGAAAAAAGTCGTGAAGAAAGCGGTAAAAAAAGCTGTGAAAAAAGCTGTAAGAAAAACCGTACAAAAAACGAGATCAGCGGTAAGCAAGAGTTCAACATCTAATAACTCTTCTGCATCCCCTGAAAAACAGGTAAAAACAGCCAAAAAGAAGACTGTCAAAAAAAGTTAAAAAAAAAGCTAAAGTTTTTTCCAAAACTCCCGATAACAATAGAGGGACGATTGAACGCTGTCTCCACGGGGGAACGTGGAACAGACTTTTTGGTCAATCGCCTTTACGATCAGCAGAGAAGGTTATGAACAGACTTCATACCCCTCTTTGATACATAGAACGAAAAACAACTTCTAACAAGGAGGGTTGTTATGATTAACGGAGTAGACTATTCGGCCTCCTATGTATTGGCAAATTATATCAGGGGAAATGGCAATAAAATTGCAACATCTCTTGAAAAAATCGGTTCCGGACTTCGTGTACGAAGCCCTGCAGATGATGCAGGGGCCTTTTTTATAGCATCAACTTTAGAGCGAAGAAAAAACACTACTATGTCGGTGGCAAATGAGCTATCAGATAACATCGCAGGTCTAAAATCAGGATTAGACGCTTTAACTGAAATCAAATCTAAATTAGAGGACTTAAAAGACATTTCGAATCGTGCTGCAAATTCAGACGATGCGGATTATACCCTTCGCTCATCTCTGGCAACTGAATACGAAAATATTGTCAGCGATATCAATACTATTGTTAACGAGTTTAGTTTCAATGGTGAGAATTTACTGAAAGATTCAGACGGCGGAGCCGATGGTCTTATGTCATATACAGTCACCATCGATGAGGAAGCAGGAGATACTTATACCTATAAGCTCTGGGAAACATCTTTTACAGATGTTAATGGGCTAAACTTAGGAGCAGATGCTACACATAATTATTCAGACCCTGATGGCTCTGTTCTTGCTGACAAAGGTTTTGCAGGAGTAGCTCCTGTTGGTACTGATGGAGCTACAGAGAAGGCAAATGCAACCGAGTTCTACAATGCACTAAATGGAACAAATAACGATAATGAAGGTTCTGGACTAGTGCAGATAGACAGAAATATCCAGAGGATGTCCTCAGTAATATCTATGTTAGAAGGAAGACAAAATACACTTATTAATAAAGCAGCCAATTATGAATCGGCACGGGAAGCGCTTGTAGGAGTTAATGAAGCTACAGAAGCGACCACCCTTTCGGCCCTTCAGATGAAACAACAGGCGGGAGCTTATTTCCTGGCTCAGGCAAATACCCAAAATTCAAATGTTGCAAAACTTATTATGGGTATGGGTGGCTGATAACAATCAAATATATCTGACTAAGGGGTACTTTTTTTTAAGTGCCCCTTTTTTAATTATTGTAATCTTTCCCGAACTGGATATCATTATCAGAACGGCCATTCAGGTCTCTCAATTCCTGAAGTGTTCGGGAAGTGGTGCCTTCGAAGCTGTTATAAAAATTGTGGAGATGTTCAAAGTATTCTTCGAGAGTTTCAGAGCGTAACAGCTTTATGCGCCATTGTTTGCTGCGGGGCAGACATTTTACCATACGGGCAGTTACTTGTTTCATGCGCCCAAGTACAATACCGGGGAATTCAAACTCTTCGGTCAGGTATTGGCTCAATTTCACAAAAGCCTGTTCCTGTTCTGCGAGAGTTGGCTCATGGGGTTCTCTTCCTTCATACAAGTCATACACCTGCTTAAATATCCAGGGGTTGTGCATGGCCCCTCGTCCGATACAAATCCCGTCTACACCGCTCGTAGTAAGTTTATTGGTTACATCGTCAACGGTAAGCACATCTCCATTACCAATTACCGGGATAGAAGCCTGCGCTTTTGCTTTAGCAATATAATCCCAGTTTGCCAGGCCGCGATATCCCTGCTGCCGGGTACGACCGTGTATTACAAACATCTGGATACCTTCGCCTTCAGCTATTTTCAACGTTTCCAGTATGTTAATGTCTTTTTCAGTATACCCGATACGAACTTTAATCGATACCGGAATATTAACTGCGCCCACTACCTTCTGAATGATGGTTTTATACATCGCCAGATCCCGCAGGAGCCCTGAACCGCCCCCTTTTTTTACCACTTTGGGAGCCGGGCAACCCGCATTGATTTCTACAAAATCAGCGCCACTCTCCTCAACCATTTTTGCACCCATTTCCATACGGTCAGGGTTGGCCCCGAAAATCTGGACCATGTATGGTCGTTGTTCTTCGGTAAAACGTACCTGTTTACAAACACGCGGGTTAAACCTTGTCATACCTTCTACCGATATAAACTCTGAGACTAATAACCCGGTATTACCACCGGCCAAATCAGATACCAGGCGACGAAAAGGAAGATCCGAAACACCCGACATAGGCGCTAAAAACACATTGGGATAAATGCGTTTATCACCGAAAGAGAAAGATTTAATCATAAAAATACATTGCTATGGTTGGTGGCGTCGATCCCCGGTAGGCAGGATTCATGAATCCTGCCTACCGGGGAATAAAATCAGTGAGAGGGAACATCTTGCAAAGTTCCTCTACGCTCTCTTTAATTCTGGCTAACTTTTTTTCGTCATTATGACTGCATAAAGCCTGGTCAATAAATCCTGCAATATCCGCCATTTCTTTATCAGTCATACCTCTGGTGGTAACCGCAGGGGTACCAAGCCGTATGCCGGAAGGATTCATAGCCTTACGCGTATCACCGGGTATAGTGCTTCTACTGATAGAGATACCAACCTTGTCCAGAATAATTTCAGCGTCCCGGCCTGCCATTTCCTTATTACGAAGATCAACTACCATAAGGTGATTATCTGTTCCGTCGGTTAAGATTTTATATCCTCTGGCCATAAGAGCCGCACTCAGTGCTTTAGCATTTTTTATAACATCAGCGGAATATTTTTGAAATTCTTTAGTTGCAGCTTCTTTAAAACAAACTGCCTTAGCCGCAGTAATATGGTCATGAGGTCCCCCCTGCAGACCCGGAAAGACACTCCTGTCTATAGCTTGTTTATATTTGTCTTTACAGAGAATTATTGCACCACGGGGACCACGCAGAGTTTTGTGGGTCGTGGTGGTAACAATATCAAAATAGGGTACCGGACTGTCGATTACTTTGCCCGCTATCAGCCCTGCAACATGGGCTATATCCGCAAAAGTAATTGCATTAATTTCATCGGCTATAATTTTAAACGTTTTCCAATCCACATTCCGCGAATAAGCAGAAAATCCGACCACCAGAATTTTTGGTCTTTCTTTCAGGGCTATTTCACGTATTTTATCCATATCCATCAATCCAGTCTCTTCATCTACCCCATACTGGACAAAATTATAAAGGAGACCTGAGAAATTAATGGGATGACCATGTGACAAATGTCCGCCATGGGTGAGCTTTAAGCCCATTACTTTATCCCCAGGATTTAGAGTGGCAAAATACACCGCTGCATTAGCCGGGGAACCGGATAAAGGTTGAACATTTGCATGATCAGCACCAAACAGTGCTTTGGCCCTTTCTATTGCCAGATTTTCAACTTCATCAACAACTTCGTTACCCGCGTAATAGCGTTTGCCAATATAGCCTTCTGAATATTTGTTGTTGAGCACCGTGCCCATCGCTTCCATAACCGCTTTACTGATATAATTCTCAGAAGCAATAAGCTCCAGACCCAAACTCTGGCGTTGCTCTTCTTTTTTGATAGAGTCGTAAATTTCACTGTCCACTTTTTGTAATGCATTCATTTCTTAATACTTATCCGTTAAAATTTTGCTATTGGTAAACCTTAACAATATCCAATACTATGTTCCTGTTTAGTAAAAGGGAAAAGTGGTAAAGAGCTACCAATTCTTCAAGTGAAAAACCGTAAATAACTGATATTCAATAAAATAATGTCGAAAAGTGAATTGTTTTAATTTTTCTGCCCACAGAGGTGGTCAGGTATGATATTCAGCATTGATTTTTACATAATCATAACTTAAGTCACAGGTCCAGGTTGTCCATGAGGCCTTACCAAGGTTTAATTGCAAATCCAGACAAACGTCCTTTTTTTTAAGCTCTTCCAGCATTTCTTTACCATTGTACTGAACGGGCTGACCATTACGAAGTACTGGCAGTCCACAATAATCAAGATCCAACTTTTCAGGCTCCAAAGGATATTCTAGTCCTCCGATAGCAGCTATAACTCTCCCCCAGTTTGGATCATTCCCAAAAAAGGCTGTTTTCACCAGCGGTGAATTGGCAATTGCCTTGCCAAAGCATTTGGCATGGGACTCTGCAACAGCACCATTAATATTTATGGTAATAAATTTAGTGGCACCTTCTCCGTCTTTTACAATCTGCTTAGCCAAAGATTGAAACTGGTTTAACAGCATGTTATCAAAATGCAGTTGATCCTCGCCAGACAATTGCTCATATTGGCAGCCACTTGCACCATTACTAAATAGGAGTACGGTATCATTAGTACTCATATCGCCATCCACAGACATGGAATTAAAACTTTGTTCAACAAAACTTTGGAACCGATCTTTATAACTGGTTGGCAAGCGGATATCGGTAGTAATATAAGCCAACATAGTAGCCATGTTAGGGCAGATCATCCCGGACCCTTTAGCAACGCCCCCGGTCCGGACCCACCGTTCATTCAACATCAAAGCTTCCTGAGTTGACTTCGTGGTGGTATCTGTGGTGAGAATAGATTCGGCAAAACCCATGGGGTCTTTATCCAATTCAGAATGTTTTAGTTTATTTATTCGGCTGATACCTGCAGTAATTTTATCCATGGGCAGAGGTCGTCCAATCACTCCCGTAGAAGACACAAGAATATCCTTTGCACCGGAAAATTGTTCCTTCAAAGCAGTAACCGTTGTTGCAACATCTTCTATACCCTGGTCCCCGGTAACGGCATTTGCATTACCACTGTTCACAACCAGATGAGAAACCAGGTGAGAACCGGAAAGCACTTTTTTGCAGTGGACAACCGGAGCCGCACAAAATTTATTAATGGTAAAAGCGCCAAATACCATTGCAGGGGGATCTGACTCCAATATACCGATATCTTTTTTGTGCCCTTCTTTAATATCCGCAGATAACCCCCATGCGGAGAATCCTTTAGGAAAATGAATATTTTGACCAATCATTATTAAACCTGCTGATTAGGGTAGTAAATATTGTTTTAATTGAAAATATTTGAAGCTAATTTAAAGAAATAATTGTGGTATTTCATCATTTTAAACAAAAAATCGTTTAGCATCTAACTTTTTTTTGTTGAAAACCCCAAAAAAGTCTATATTTCTAAAAAGGAGAATCATACTTAAACTGGTAATGTAATGAAATTACAGTTTTTAAAAATAGCCTATCCACCTTCCCGGTGACCATACACTCGGTCCACCAATAATTTTTACACGGAGTTTAATATGTCTGGACAAAGACTTCCAATGTCCCAAGCTACTTATGATAAACTTAAAATTAAGCTTGCTACCTTAAAAGCGGAAGACAGACCCGCAATAATAAAAGAAATCGCTGAAGCACGTGCTCAGGGAGATCTTGCTGAAAATGCAGAATACCATGCAGCAAAAGAAAAGCAAGGTATGATTGAGCATGAAATTGCGGTTATCGAAGACAAACTTGCCCGGGTAGAAATTATTAAAGTCTCAGCTGCAGACAGCGAACATGTAATTTTCGGTGCCAACGTTAAGGTTAAAAATCTTGATAGTGGCGCGGTATTGGAATATACCCTGGTTAGCCCCGATGGTATGGATATTGCCAACAATAAAATTTCGGCTAAAAGTCCAATCGGCAGAGGTCTCATGGGTAAAAAAGTTGGCGATAGTGTAACTATTGAGACTCCTAAAGGCATTCAACGCCTCGAAATACTTTCCTTTTCTTAAAGTTTTAAAAAGTTCTTTGCTTTATGCCTAATGTCCTTAAAATTAAGGAAAATGTTAGTATTTTTGCTTTTACAGGCAACGACACTTCTGGAAAAGACCTGGCACTACAAAACGCATTGAAAAAATGGTTAGGCCCTCTTTTTAAAGATGATCTTGCTAAAGAAGTCTATTACGGTGATGAAATTTGCTTTGACAAAATTTCTGAAGCCTATGAAACGGTTTCGATGTTTTCAGAGAAAAAAGCCATCATTCTCAAGTCATTTGATAAAGTACCGGTTAGTTCGCAAAACCAATTAGCAGATCTTTTAAAAAACCCAAACGATAGTTCTGGTATATTTATTGTGACCGAAAAACTGGATGGGCGCTCTCAATTATATAAGACAATCAAAAAAACAGGGCAAATAATAGACTACAAACTGCCCTGGTCCAACAAAATTCCCCCATGGCTCAGTAATTACGCATCCACCAAATATAAAAGGTCACTTTCCTCACGGGCTGCGTTTCTATTGTGGGAGTATATAGGTGATGATTTGAAAGAACTGGAGCAGGAATTAGAAAAGCTTGATCTCTATCTCCCGGATAAGGCCCCTATTACCGAAGAAGATATCATTAAGCTGATAGTTCCCCATCGAAATAATAATATTTTTGAATTCAAAAAACGTATGGGACTTCGTCATAAAGGTGAAGCATTAAAAATTTTAAGAAGTATGCTTGATCAGGGCGATCCGCCATTCTTATTAACTATTCAGCTATTTAACCATTTTTTACAGTTGTTAAACATTCATATGCTCCATCAAAAGGGACTGTCCCCCATTGCCATTTATGACCGCCTGAAAATCAGCAAATGGATATTTGAAAAAGAAAATTACCTTGCCCAGGCCAACTCCCGCTCCGAGAAATTATGGAAGAAAATACTGATTGAATTGTCCAAACTGGAAGCAGATTTTAAAAGAGGAAGATATTCTGAGAGATTTGAAGTAGAATTGGCCTTTGCGAGATTTCTTTAATTGTATATTTTAAAAATATGACAACAATAATACCCAAAGTAAATACCGGTATCCAACAACTGGACGAAATGTTATTCGGCGGATTGTATCAAGGCTCAGCTACGCTTCTTGAAGGCGCAGCAGGAACGGGCAAAACCAACCTCGGTGTCCAATTTTTAATGGAGGGCATGCAAAAAGGTGAGTCGGCTTTAATTGTTACTTTTGAAGAGTACCCTGAGCAGTATTACAGCTGCGCCCTGGAACTGGGTTGGGATCTCAAAGCCATGGAAGAAAAAGGTCTGTTAGAACTCATCTTTACGACTCCAGAAAATTTTATGCAAATGGTAGATGAAGACGATCAAACCCTGTCCCAAATTATCGAAGAAAAAGATATTAAGCGTGCCCTTATTGATAGTGTTACCCATTTTGAAAAATTAGCTCCCGACCAGGGAAACCTCAGACACATTGAGACCAATGTCGTTAACTTTTTTAAACGAGAGGAGATTACCACTCTTCTGCTTAAAGAAAATAAAAGTATTCTGGGAGGATGGAACGTTTCAAATAACAAAGTTTCTTTTATTGTTGATTGCTACATCATCCTTCGCTACCTCGAATTGGAATCTGAAATCAAAAGAGCGATAATGGTTCTCAAAATGCGTGGCAGCAATCACCAAAAAGAAATCCGGCAATATGAAATAACGGATAAAGGCATTGTAGTTGGTGAAATTTTTAAAGGGATATCAGGCATCTTCCTGGGGACAGGACGTCCATCTGAAAAAAAGTAAACCGACTTATTTAATCAGGCTTAACAGCTTCTGGAATTCCTGATAATGATTTTTTATTTGATGTATCCAGTGTTTGTCGGATTTCCCCAATAATTCAAAAAACAGATTCACATTAAACTGCTTATTATATATGCCAAATTTGTTTACTTGTTCAGAAACGGAGGTACCAGGTTCGCTCTCCTTCGTCTTCATCCGTTCATCATCATTTCTTTTACCAATACAAGCAAGAACCTCTTCATGCAGACAAGCGAGTTCACCTTTATAATATGAAAACATGGATTTGCCTATTTTGGCATTGGCTGCTTTATCACACAAACGCTTAATCTTTTGCTCCAAAAAATCCCGTTCAGCTTTTGGAAAAATATCTTTATATCCGTTAACTACAGAAATCAGTTGCTCACTTGCCTGCTGCAATAGAGATAAATCAACACTATAAAATGGACTCTCGCAAGCATACTCAAGTTTAGCCACGGCCAGATTATTAACTAAATCATTTACTACCGTTTTTTGTGAGAGTGGTTCAAAATGGGACTTTGCTTTTTCAAACAGCATATCTGCAGATTTTTTTCTTCCACAAATTTCCAATTCTTCACCATATTGCAAAAGAGACAAACAGTAAACCTCTTGAAATTTAGCAAGTCTGGATTTTTTCACAGCGGCTTTTAACTCGGTCCAACGAGCAGATGGTGAGTCCGTTTCCGGTACTGTTGATGTTATTGTTTCTTCCATTTTAAGCAGGTATTATCTGTTAGATAATTATGATTGTTCCAGTTCTTTACCAAGCAGAATTTCTCTTGTTTTTACAGAATTCTCAATTAAAATCTCAGTGGCTTTTTCCTGAAAAGCTTCCAACGTCCCATGTAACCTGCGGATAAAATCGTCTTCATTTTCTTTTTCTTCTGTCTTTTTATCCAGTTTACCCATTATTTGGGTGAGCCCTGTATTTAACATCTCGATGTTGGCCTGGAGGCCCGCCTGGTTAACATGAGATAATTGCCCTGCTTCTTCGAGAAGCTGTCCTGATTGAGAAAAATTTCCTGAGGCCTTTTCAATAAGTTGGGAACTTTCTTTTTGGAGTTCGCCAAAGATTTCAAGTTTCGATGAAACGGCATTCACTAATCCATCATTTACGGTCTTGATTTCGGTGGTAAGAGCTTGCTGTGAAGTGAGGAGAGACTCATTGAGTTCTTTTACTAATTGGCTCACATGGCCAAACAATTCTTTTGTTCCTTCTGAAAAATTATCCAAAGACCGGGCAGAAGCATCTTGCAATCTATCCAACATGGAGTCTATCATAGACTGCTGAGAATTAATCACAGCCTGGATTTCCTCTTTTTGTCCTTCAACAATTTGTTTAAGACCATCACTATTTCCTTTGATTAAATTTTCTTCACGTTCTTTCAAATCACGAGTAAAAGCAGTTATAGAATCCAACGTTTTCGTAGCATGGGCGCCAATTGTTTCAACGTTTTCTTTGAGCAGGGTCTCTTCGCGTTCTTTCAAGTCACGGGTAAAATCAGTAATAGAATCCAATGTTTTAAGAGTATGGGCGCCAATAGTTTCGGCGTTTTCTTTCATAGCACCAGGAAGATCATGAAGATTTGACTCTAACTTATCCAGAAGTGTTTTACTGTGATCAGCAAACTGTGTTACCATATCATTAACATTCTCTGCCATAGACCCCGTTAAAGCCTCTGACATTTCTGTACTGGCCTGGGTAAGAGCTCCGGTTAACTTTTCACTTAATTCAACAAATTGTTCATTTTGTCTGTCAGTACTTTTAACAAGTACATCCATAGCACGGGCAATATCTTCACTGGTTTTTTGACTTCGCTCATCCTGGGAATTAATAAAAGCCGCGATAGAATCAGGCAATTCGGATATCTTATGAGATACCTTTTCCATTGCGTCAAGCTGAGAACGAGAAGTTTTTAAACGCCAAAAAATTTCAATAATCGCTAAAGCGCTAAATATCAATACAATTACATAAATCCAGTTCATCCGGTATCCTTTATGGTTTGTTTGTTTAGGAGATCCTCATATATTTTTTTAAATTTCCGGGGTTTCTTGCCGACTGAGTTGCCTGAATAAAAACCGCCACTTATTTTCATAAAATTTACTGATAGCAATTAAAAGTTCCTGAATAAAACTAGTAAAAAACAACATGAAGCCTTCAAACCCATTCTTGCAATTAAGACGGGTATACCAGGGCCAAATCATGTTATTAAATAATTCCTGCTCAGAGGTGTAGGTCCGGTCACTCCAGTTATTCATTTCACGCAAGAAAAGTTCCTGAACTTTATTTGAGAGGACTTGTTTTAAACCTTTTATCATTTCTATTTCTTTTCTGCGAAGCGCCTCTTCAAACACAGGAAGCATTTTACTCATGTTGTCACTAACCGTGTATCGATGCCAGTTGTTTACCAGTTTTTCCTGTGTGCCAAAAAGAGAAGATGTTACCAGAGAATAAATACGTAAGCCTTCTACAGTCATGTCCTGTAAGCTCTGTTGATACAAACTTCTGGCTTCGTCTTTGGTGCCGGTTCCTACAACCCGGAATAAACCATCGGTCTCTTCAAACCAACGATTAGATTTGAGTAAGGGAAACAAAACCGGGAAACTCAACCGGCTGCGCCAGGTAAATAAGAAGTCTGTAAAACGTTTTTCTGACTCTATTAGAATTTTTTCAATATCATCTTCCGCAACCTGAAAAATTTTATCAGCAATTTCAAAATGAAAGAAGGAACTCTCATCAGATTCATCAAGTAAACCTTTAGCTTCATCCAGGAGAACATTTAAAATAACAGCATGTCTATCATCAAGGAGCTCTGCTAAAAACACATCAGGAGGGTTAATAGGATTCAAATCCTCGTTTTCTTGTACCGGTTTGTCATAGAGTTTTTTATAGAGATGCTTAAAATTCTGCTGCATAGAGTTCCTGCTTCTATTCAATTTAATCAATTATTTGGTATGATTAAAATAGATTGGTCCTTTATATTTATACAGGCATGATTTCTTTGAGGCAATTGTTCAAATCTTCAGGTAGAGCCGAGGTAAAACTCCAGTTTTTTCCATTGAAATCTCTACCTTTAATCTCCGATGCATGCAAAAAAGATCTGCAAAGTCCGGTCTTTTGCTTTAATTGATGATTAATAATCCTATCACCGTAGCGGGTATCACCAGCAATTTTTAACCCGGCGGATAAAAGATGTGCTCTAATCTGATGCAAACGTCCTGTTTCAGGAAATATTTCAAGTAAAGTGAACTTTTGTAACGGCTTGTATACCCGGTAACGGGTTATTGAATTTTTCCCCACCTGATTGTCAATTTTTGTTTTTTCGCCCCCGCCCTTTGTATTTATCCGAGTTAATTTTCCAACGATTGTGCCCTCTTTTGTATGAATCTTTCCAGAGACAAGGGCCAGATATTTTTTATGGATACGCTTCTCTTTCCATTCTTCGCTATAAAATCGGAGCGCTCTGCCAGATTTAGCTATAAGCAATACACCTGAAGTGGTTTTATCCAACCGGTGAAGAGGAGATGGTTTAAAAAGACTTTCACCTCTATCTCCTTCAACATTATCCAGATACCTTCGTACCTTTTCAATAACACTCGCGCCCTTTTTTATACCAGTACCCGGGTGAACAGCCATAAAACCTGATTTATCAATCACCAACAAATGCTCATTCTCAAACAGAATATTCAATTCGAACGGTACTTGCAGAGGGACTGTCTTTTTATTTTCTCCGGGTATTAATGTTGAATCAGGATTTGTATCACTTTTATCCTGCTCTGCTATAATTTCACCCTGGTTTAACCCATATATTTCAAGTAGATTTCCAGCAGCAACGACACAACTTTTTGAGATTGCTTTCCCGTTAATTTTAATTTCTTTTTTCCGGAACAGGGAATAGATACGGGACAGTGGGATGTCAGGACAGAGCTTTCTTATATACCTGTCTGCACGCTGTTCCGCATCGTGTTTATGTACAATCGATTGAATACGCACGCACAAAACATAACAATTTCAGACGTCTTCTTTTGTTAATTAATCGGAAAAGCGTAAATACCGGTGAAACAACATAATTTTCTTGTATGCTTTCCTGCGCGTTTTGCAGTATTTGGGAGTACGCGGTCAGTATTTATTGGTCTTGGTTCAGTCATCTACCATAGCAGAGAACTGGGGACTTAATTTATCAACAAGTTCGCTAATAACCATTTCTGACGAAAAAAAACCGGCATCTATTTTCCGCTTGATGGACTCGACCACCTTACGACGATCGTCACCTGATCTCCAGATAAATTTGCCTTTTATTTGCTTTCCTTGCGACATAAAAAAATTCCCTTTATTACACTATCGTCATCGTCTTAAAAAATCTTAAGCGATTTAAAGAGAAATATTACCGTTGTAGCAGTATTTTTATTTTCCAATGGCCAGTCGATTTATTAAGAAATCGTCTAAGCCCTTTTGCCGCATGACTTTTTGGGTTTTATGAATATCATAGGGGACTCTCATAATTTTAACAGTGAGGTTACTACTGTCACATAAACACCAACTTGCTGTGGGTATCCCATCTCTGGGCTGACCAACACTCCCCACATTGACCAGAATACGCTGATTATCAAGTACCTTGTGTTCAAGATATTCAGAAACAAAAAATGATTGTTCACCTTCCATTATGACAATAACGGGCAAATGAGTATGACCAATGAAACAAACTCTATTGCTGAAATAACTAAAGGCATCAACAGCCTCATCAAGAGTGGCAATATAGGTCCAGTCTGCAGGAGAACGGGGACTGGCATGAACAAACGTCAGCTTTTCTTCCGTCGTTAGGTAGGGCCATTTTTGCATGGTATCAATGGACTTGTCAGAAAGTTCATTTTTAGTCCATTCAATGGCATTTCTGGCAAAAAAGTTAAACTGGTATGAAGATTCTCGCCCCAAAGCAACACTATCATGGTTTCCAAGAATGACAGAACTACTCACGGATTGGATAAGTTCTATGCACTCGTTAGGAAAGGGACCATACCCCACAGCATCACCCAAACAAATCTTTTGCTCTACATTATTATCATCCATGGATTTAAGCACCTGCTCCAGGGCAATTAAATTGGAATGAATGTCTGAGAATATGCCGTATATCATTAAATTTCAGTGTATTAAATTTTTATCTAAAATAAAATGTAAAAAAAATACTATTAGCCTTTATTTTTTATTTGATTTTTTTTAAACTTACCGCCGAGTTCCCATCGTCTAGTGGCCTAGGACTCGGGATTTTCAGTCCCGCAACCGGGGTTCAAACCCCCGTGGGAATGCACCACTCTTATATACCAATAATGCAGGCTATCGATTAGATAGCCTTGTATTTTTGGATAACCTATGGATGCCAAGATCCATTTGCCTCTTTTTCAATCAGTTTGCTAAAAAGCATAAATCGGGCCGCTTTTCCAGCGTCATGCTTTCAGCGGCACTTCCCACTTCCTGTGGGTCGTGTTCGATGTTCGGTGTTCAATCCTTAGAATAGTTTTAGAGGTTCCTCAGCAGAATCTGTGGGTAGAATGGAGTACTGGAGTGTTGGTGTATTGGGTTAAAACATTGAAAATGTTGAAAAATTTGCTTTTGATAGTACTAAACCTTCTGAAAACGACAGATGCAATTTGATAGTCACAGATTCTGGTATAGAACCGTATTTCATTAAGCAACACTGATGTGTCGCTCAATTCAGCTATAACTAACGAATGAGACCAATAAAGGAAAGGACGGATAAAGACATCACTATACTCTATCTATTCGACAAAAATTGAAATTATTATGTTGAAAATGATTATTTTCATAGTAAAATAAAACATATCAACGTTATAGGTTTTTCTATGAAAAAAGCAAAAGTCTCAGACCAATCTACTATTGATTACAGACTACTTTTTGACAAAATGTTTAATGGTTTTGCCCTGCATGAAATCATTACTGATAAAAAAGGAAAACCGGTTGATTACCGCTTTTTGAATATAAACAAAGCCTTTAGTCGACTTACGGGCCTAAAAAGCGACATTATTGGTCAGCGGGTAACCGACATTATCCCCGGTATTGAAAAAGACCAGGCTAACTGGATAGGTCGGTATGGAGAGGTTGCTCTAAAAGGAAAAGAGAGCCGCTTTGAGCAATTTACAGAAGCATTAAATAAATGGTTTTCAGTTATTGTTTTTTCTCCTAAAACCGGTCAATTCGCCACCATCTTTGAAGATATCACTGTACGAAAGAATATTGAAAAAGAAAATGAAAGCATATCCCGGTTCCCCTTGGAAAACCCCAATCCCGTCATGAGAATAAACGAAAGAGGCACACTCTTATTTGCCAACCAGGCTTCCCAACCCATCCTTAAACTCTGGCACTGCAAAGAAGGGGCTACTATCCCCGATACCTATGCTGAGCTGGTTAAAAAGATTCTAAACAAAAAAGAGGTAAAAGAAATTGAGCTGCCGGTAAAAAACATCATTTATTCACTTTTTTTCGCACCAATACTAAAAGACCGCTATGTGAACATATATGCTCACGATATAACAGAAAGAAAAAAGAGCGAAGAAAAATACCAGGCCTTAATAAACCTTGCCCCTGATGCCATATTTCTAGCAGAAGCTGGTACCGGAATATTAGTAGATGTAAACAAACACGCAGAAACTTTAATTAAAAGGCCCATGCAGGAACTTATTGGTATGCACCAGACGGCATTACATCCAAAAGAAAAACTTGAGGAATACAGTACACTTTTCCAACAAGTGATGTCTTCTGACGAAACGTCTGGAGTGGAAGCACTGGTGGTAGATTCTTTTGGCAAACATATACCTGTTGAAATAACCAGTTCAATCATAGATATATATGGGAAAAAACACCTTATGGGTATATTCCATGACGTAACATCATTTAAAAACCAGGAAGATAAACTAACCACAGCCCTTAAAGACAAAGAACTTTTACTCCAGGAATTGCATCATCGTGTTAAAAACAACCTGAATCTTTTGTCGAGCCTCTTTAGTTTGCAATCTTCTTATAGCGATAATAATATTGTACAACAGGCATTACTTGCCAGTAAAAACAGGGTATTTTCTATTGCGCATGTTTATGATCTTTTATTCCAGACAAAGTCGTTGTCACAACTCAATATTAAAACCTATATGCAACAACTCCTTGGGCACATTTATCAGTCACTTTCTATACCGGATGTACATATAAAGAGTGATGTAGCTAATATTAATTTGCCTCCGGATTATATTATTCCCTGTGGTCTCCTCATAAACGAACTCATTTCAAATGCACTTAAATACGCCTTTAAAGATTCTGGGGACAAGGCTACCAAACAAATCACGATTTCTCTCCTCCCCAAAAAAGGACATAAAGAAATCAAACTGGAAGTAAAGGATAACGGTGTCGGGCTTCCAAAAGATTTTGCTTCTGAAACATCAGGATCACTTGGAATGCGCCTGATACATATTCTGACCAAACAACTAAACGGTAAACTTACCATCAGCTCAAAAAAAGGCGCTGATTTTAAAATCATTTTCCCTATACCTAAAGAAGCAGAATTATTGTGATAAAAAAAGCACTTATAGTAGAAGATGATCTCATATCCGCAGAAGCAACCCAATCAATGCTGAAGCAACTTGGATTTAATGAAGTCAAAGTAGTATCTTCCGGAGAAGAAGCGATACAGAAAGCCCGGCAGATTAAGCCCAATCTTATCCTTTTGGATATCAGATTGAATGGAGCAATGAAGGGTACCGAAGCGGCAACAATAATAAAATCTTTTCTGGATGTTCCCATCATTTTTATCACTGCTCATTCAGATAAAGAATCTTTGAAAAGCGCAAAAATATCTGACCCTTCAGCCTATCTTATCAAACCCCTTCGTATGGAAAGTTTGAATAGCGCTATCGAGGTGGCTGGTTATAAACATGAGATGGAACAAAAGCTAAAAAAAACCTCTTTGGAGTGGGAAAATACTTTTAATTCTATCACCGACCTGGTTTCTATACAGGACAAAGACTGTAATCTGGTACGGGTTAATCGCGCCTATGCTGATGCTCTGGGAACCACACCAGAGGCAGTGGTTGGGAAAAGATGCTTTGAGGTAATCCATGGTACCAGTTGTTACATAAACGGCTGTCCACATGTACAAACTATTAAAACAGGCAATGCCGCTGCCATGACTGTTTTTGAGCCAAAACTAAATGCCTGGCTCGAAGTCACCACCTCCCCTATTGTCAATGAAAAACAAGAAACGAGCGGCACCATTCACATTGCGAAAATAATTAATGAACGGGTGAAAACTGAGCAAGAACTTCAAGGCGCCCTGAGCCGTTCCCATGCCAGAGAAAAAGAAGTGTCCGGGCTGTTACACGCAGCCAGCGCAATACTGGAAATTAAAGACTTTAATATATCGGCCCGCATGATTTTTGATCAGTGCAAAGAACTCACCGGTGCCACTTCAGGTTACGTTGCCTTATTATCAGACGATGGAGCTGAAAATGAGGTTTTATTTTTAGATGCAGGTGGTTTACCATGTAACGTGGACCCGGAACTCCCTATGCCGATACGCGGTTTACGATCTGAGGCCTACACTCAAAACAAAACAGTAATTCATAATGATTTTATGAATAGCGAATGGGTAAAATTCATGCCCGGGGGCCATGTTATCTTAAAAAATGTAATGTTTGCTCCCCTGGTTATTGATAACAAAACAGTTGGTATCATGGGTCTGGCCAATAAAAAAGAAGACTTTACCGAAGACGACCAGCGTATTGCCACTGTCTTTGGTGAATTTGCCGCCATTGCCCTTCGCAACAGCCGTAACCTTGAAGCCCTTGAAAAATCGTTGCATACAACACAACAACTAAAAATAAAAGCTGATGCAGCCAACCTGGCCAAGAGCCAGTTTCTTGCAAATATGAGTCATGAAATTCGCACACCCATGAACGGGGTAATGGGTATGGCCAGCTTATTACTTGATACCAGACTGGACGAAGAGCAACAGATGTTTGCGACCACCATAAAAGAAAGCGCACACAGTCTTCTGAATATAATAAATGATATCCTGGACTACTCAAAAATTGAAGCGGGGAAAATGGAACTCGACACCAGGGGTTTCAAATTACATTACACCATAGAAAGTTTGAGTAACATCCTCGCTATAAAAGCAAAAGAAAAGGGCCTGGAATACCATACCACCCTGTCTCCGGAAATCCCCGACAACCTCCTGGGTGACCCTGGCCGGCTTCGACAGATATTGATAAACCTCATTAGCAACGCAATTAAATTTACCGAAAAGGGCTTTATTACGGTTGGTGTTACTATTCTGAAAAACTCAGAAACAAAAGTGAAACTCAGGTTCTCGGTTAAAGATAGTGGTATTGGTATCCCCCAAAATTTGGTCGACCAGTTATTTCAACCCTTTAATCAAGCTGATATCAGTGTCACCCGTAAATACGGTGGTACCGGTCTCGGTCTTTCCATTTGTAGACAACTTATTGACTTAATGAATGGCGAAATTAAGGTTGAAAGCGCCGAAGGTGTAGGCTCCGAATTTTCATTTTCAGTATGGTTTCAAAAAGATATGAGTTCAAATCAATCATCGAACGAACACTCTGCCGATAATGCCCGGTTATCCCCCCCTGATGCTGAAACTCAACAATCAAACACAAACATCAGTACCCACCCGGCTCGCATTCTCCTGGCTGAAGATGACCCAATAAACCAGCAGGTAGCAATAGCAATGCTTGAAGGACTGGGGTATAAAGTAGACTTCGTCACCTCAGGCCAGGCAGCACTTAAGGCTACCGAACAGGGTGAATATGACATTATTTTTATGGACTGTATGATGCCCGTGATGAATGGTTATACAGCCACTGAAATGATTCGTAAGTCACAAAAAGTGCCTAATCCAAAAATCCCCATTATAGCAATGACCGCAAACGCCATGCAAGGCGATAAAGAAAAATGCCTTCGCTCAGGTATGGATAACTATCTATCCAAACCCATAGAACAAGAACGACTAGAGGCTCTTTGTAACAAATACATCAGCAAATAATTTAGTGTTGTGTCCTAAATTGATTAAATATTTACTGCTACTCTTGTCATTACCCTGCTTGACAGGGTAATCCATCAACTCATCGATTTTAGGATGGATCGCCCTGTCAAGCAGGGCGATGACTGGTACAGCTTTAAACACTATACAGTTTAGGAAACTACATTAGTCAGTATGAAAAAGAAGTTCCGACTGATCGGCTTTTGAAATCTTTTTTAAAAAATCTGTAAAATCTGAAAAGTCTTTTGTTTCAATCTGCCTGTTAAAATTAAATCTGGCATTTCGTTTATAAGTGATTTTTTTACCTACTCTTTTAAACTTTAGAGTATAGCTGCCAAATTCAGATTTTAAGCTAACGGGTTTGGGGAGTTCCATTGGACGCCAGTTACCAGGATAACTCAGTTCCCCCTCTTGTTCAAAGAGAGAGATATCATACCAGGCTCTGTACATATCAATAGGATACTTCCGGTCTTCTTCTACCGGATATGAATTAGGCTCAAGAATATCAAGCATATTGACAGAAAATATGGCGATATTTCCGCTCAATCTTACTGTGTTTTTTGCCTTATAGACAAATTCATACGAAACCGTATCACTTAATACATCCAGCCCACCAAAAACCAGTTTTTCAAGTGAAACATCCGGATACGTAGAAGACAAGATCTTATGCATATCTTTTATCCGTTCTTCTTCGGGCAAAAAGCGAAACATTTCCCGGTAATATGCCGCATACACACCCGTACGTATGGTGTGAACCGTTTTGAGCAAAACACCATCTTTGTCCAATTCCATTTTCACCTTGCGAAGCTTCTTCCGCGCTTCTGGTTTGTCCAGAGGCAGGCTGATAAGTTCATGAGTACCCGCTTTTATAACCAGGGCTTGTGCTCCCTGATCGGCTTTTGGCAGATTGTAAGGAGACATATTGTTATCAGTATAATCTACATAGCGCCAGACGCCATCAAGCTGATAAGTTAAAATACAATGATTAAAATCAGGGCCAATATAGCTATGTTCTAAAAAATATCGGCTCGTAGTATTTACCAAAACCAAATGGGCAGGTATTCCACCAAGTACAAGTAAAGCTTTTCCAAGGGAAGCCATATCCTTACAATCTCCTATCTTGGTAGCTACCACATCCCTTGCCGCCTGGGGTATCCAGCCAGATTGTCTGAAGGATACATAACTGTACCGTATATTACTGGTTATATATTCATGGACCTTAGTAATCTTTTCTACATCTGATTGGGTATTTTTAAATAATGAATCGGCCAAAGCAACAACTTCTGATGTATATCCCTGTTTGGCCTGAGTTAGCCCAAGATACCAATCAACGATATCAGCCCAACTCGAAAAATTGGAATACGTAACTTTTCGATTCTCAGAAAAATCAGTAGCCACATAGGTCTCGTCATGAGCGCGCTTACACGGCTTGCGGAAAAAGGTGGTAACCCGATAATCGGTATAATCGGTAAACCGGGTTTCTACTTCTGAGCCATATACCTGGTAGGGAATCGTATCCTGTTTTGGAGCAACTAACCGAAGGCGGTTATCATAAGTGGGATAATTATATTGGAAACTTTCCAAACCGTAAATTTTATCGGCAAGAGTCCCTTCGTAATAATTTTTCACGGTCCACTCAGCTACAATATAGTCACCCGGTTCCAAAGATTTAAAAACAACTTCATTTCTGTTTTTATCAGCAGGTACCTCTGTCATATCCGCTTTTTTAGAAATAGCTTTGTTTATCTGTAATGTTTGAAAGTTTGGATTATACCCAAAACTGCGTTCTTTCCACAAATCAATGGCTTGCTGAGTAGGGAGGTATACAACCATAAATGTACGCTTACTTGAACATTTGCTTGGATAATAAATAACATCCGTTACAAGCGATACAATAGCACCTTTTTCATAACGGAGATGCTCCCAGTCTTTTGATGCCTTTATAATGCTATCTACTGAAGGCAATGGGGCCATAGAATTAAAACCAGGAAGTTTATCGAGTTCTCGCAGCATGGACCAGGCGTTAAAATCACCATTTGTAAAATCAATCACTCGTTTGAAGGTTATGTGAGCCTCTTCTTTTTTTCCCATAGCAAGAAGAATATTCCCTTTCATATTCAAAACATTAGCGCTGTGAGGTACAATATTCTCAGACTCGTTGATGTAGTCGAGCGCTTTTTTGTTTTTTTTATTTAAAAAATGAATGTTTGCAAGGTAGTAGTAATTATTGGGATCATTTGGTGAATAGGTAATAGATTCTTTATACCACTTAACAGCACGTGACATCTTTCCTTGTTTCATAGCAACCTGCGCAAGATATTGGTAAAAATGGGTATTGCTCCTCCGATGTTTTAAATAATTTTTTATAAGCTTTTCCAGTTTTTTAGTTTTACCCTGTTCCAAATAAAACGCCGCTAATACCGAAATAGCAGAATAATCAAGTTTGAACTGGCTCTCCATAGTCTTAATATTATCCATTGCCTCTGATTGTTTTTGAAGTTGGTAATTTGATGCAATAAGACCCAGCAACGATTTTACTGTATTTTGTAAATGCTCAGGAGATGCTTTTATAAAATCTGAAATTTTCTGCGGATCTTTTGAATTCATGACCAGATCCAACTCACTGTTCCAGGCACTTGCATTATCAGGTGAAAGCATATATGCCTTTTTAAGAGCGATTTGTGTTTCCACATGCTTTTTTGCCCGTAACATAGCTTCAGAATATAGAGTTTGAAACAGTGCACTCTCTGGATTTTTCCTGATGTATCTGAATGCGAGTTCTTCTGCTTTGTCTGTCAGTTCCATGCCCAGATAAAACTGAAGGAGTAAAAATACCGCATCATAATCTTCTTCGTTCTTCCTTATACGATTTTCAAGAACAGAGACAATCGTATCAGTGATTGGCGAGGGGCGATAATTGGAATACGAAACAGGTTTTATATTTACGGGAGTATTAACAGACTCCAACGACACGTCTATATCATTTACCCGATTGTAGGACTCGGTAAGGAACCGTATGCAAAAATTAGACTTATTGGTATTCCCCGTTAGAGAATTCCCGGTTTCATGCCCCAGTTTTATGAGTAGTGGGTTTTTACCAGATTTAAGATTTACCTTTTGAATAAAAGCATCTATTCCAGTGTTCCTGAATATAGAATCAGCCAAAACCAAATGACCATTTAACATTATTTTAAATGAACTTGAAGACCCAAATGATAATAAGACAGACTTGTCAGAAGGGCTATTGATTACGCAATAGAGATAAAAAACAGAGTTATAGGCTGTAGTATGGTTATCCATAAATATCCAACCATTATGCGCCCTGGATTTTAATGTGTGCCATTTTGTAAGATTGGCATCTTTACCCGGATAAATTTTTGAAAAATCAATTTCTTTCTCTGGCGGATAAATTTCATGAAAACCCGCATTTGAAGTATTATCAAAAGGTCCGATAA
>JADFYW010000070.1 GCA_015232855.1 Fibrobacteria bacterium | reverse complement strand
AGTCAATAACTCGTGCGAATACACACAAATTTTATCGGTCAACCTGCTTTTGCAGCTTTTAAACTTTGGAAAATGAAAATGATTAATCTCAAAATTATATGGTGTTGTGTAATTGTAATATTCTGGGGACTTAGTTCGGCAGATCCTTTTTATTATATCAGGATTGGAGACTTTGATGGGCTTGGTTTTGGTGAAGCTGAAGGTCTTTTTGCAGCAAGCGGAGAACCTGCCAATGTTGATGGTGAAAAAATATTAAGTGGTGGAGATTGTATTCCGGATCTTAACCGTGACAAATGTCTGGCTACGGGTTGTGGCGATGATTTTGATTTAAGGGGGACTGAAGAGGTAAACGACTCCCAGTTTCCAAACGTCGGTGTTACTTCGCTGGGAAGCAGCATGAGCGGGTCAGATTTTACTGATATTGCCCTGTCTACTTCTTACGGAAAAGGAGCTGTTTATGGTGGGAAAAAAACTTTTCCGAAACATCCTCCTACAACCTTGTCGAACCAGCCTGGTTTTCAGTTTGATTTTACGGTAGCCAAAAACCAAATAGATGCTGCAAAGCCGCTCTACTTTAATTTAATCTTTGGTGACTATGATGTATCCCCTGCCAATATCAAGATAACACGGGCTGATAAATCTCAGATTATCAAACAAATTAAAGTACAAAATCAATCCACATCGGACGGGTTGATTCAAACAGCTTATTCTGTCCTTAATTTTTCTGATGTGTTTTCTGATGGTGGTGATGTATGGAATGGATGGTTAAAAGTCGATTTTAATGCTCCGAGAGAGCCTTATACCGCTTTTGATTATGTTGAAATTAGTACAGACAGTATAGGTTCTGACAAACTCCCTCCTCCGGTGGCTGATCCGCCAGGCGGGGCTTTTAATTTTAAACTCGATGTTAACCTGAGTATCCTTGTCCCAGGAGCAGACGTATGGTACCGTCTGGACAATGGGACCTATATACAATATGCGGGAGAACCTATTGCTCTTACCGAAGATGCCATCATTCAAGCGTTTGCCACTAAAGACAGTTGGAGAAATAGTGATACGATATCTGAAGTTTATTCTAAATCTGACAACACCTCAAAACTACAATTATCAAAATATACAGGGGAACCTCTGGGAGGCTCCAGTTACCTCACTGAAAATGATAACAAGTTCATTATGAAACTAACCACGCCTTATGCAACCATTACCAGTGTGAATATCACAATTACCACTGAGTCAGGAGATGATGTGGAAACAATGACGATTACAAATCCACAGACGCAAAACAATGCTCTATTATTTATTGACACTGTAGATTTCGCTGTTGGTCAAGTTTTTTCGGGTAATAATATTGTAGAGGCTGCAAATTATGATGATGTTACGGTGAGTTGGGTGAATCCTAAAAATAGTGATGATAAGCCTTCGGTCTCATTTCCGGTACAACCGGCGCAAAAAGAAGCAAAGGTTTATTTTTCAGATGTGGGCTGGAATGAACTGACCACATCTCTTGCCGGCACAGAAACTACACTCTATGTCGTAGTAGAAGACGCGATATTTGACCCAACTCGTTTAACGGAATATGTGGTGACTCTTACCAATAAAAAAGGAGTGGGTAACGGTAGTCCTGTTGATAAAGAAACTTATAGCCTGGTTGAAATGGTACCTGGAAAATATGGTGCAATCATTCCGGTAGTCCCATCTCCGCCAGTAGAAACAGAAAATACTACTTTTCAAATCAGGCTGGGTGATGAGCTAAAAGTCACCTATGTTAACCCTGTCAGTCCTTCAGAAAAGTCTGATATCATAGGGTATGGTGTTCCCACCCAACAGCCCGGGCAGGTAGTTTTCACTAATGCGGACCGTTCTGTACCTCCTGAAATTATGCCTGGAAATTTGTGGGACGTGGATAAAGGCAATATTTACCTCAAATATACTGATGATTACATTGCAGCTTTAAGCGTTAAGAAGGCAGTTGTTTCCATAGTAAATACAGATGCCCTTGGTAATGAATTTTCTGACCTTGAAATAATTGATCTTGTTTTTGGTGAGCAGCAGGGGGACCTGGGGGTTTGGTATGCATCTGTTCCTCTTGATGATCGCCCAGTAGCTATTTCTGCAGATGGAAAGTTACAGTATTATTTTAAATCTGTTGTAACGGCAAGAGTGGCAACTCATTTAACCGGAACTTCAGAAAGACTGGAGGGAGACTCTGCACGCGCAGAACTTAATATGACAAAGGCTAATGCAGAAGAAAATATTACTATGAAAGATCCGCAAACAGGCGGCGAATTAAACAGGCAAAGTCAGATGATAGAAATCTGTGTTGAAGACCAGGTGTTCTCCGGAGTATCGGTCGATACTCTTTTGCTCGATAAAGTGGAGTGTAAATCTTCAGGTGACAAAATTGAAAATGTTGTGCTCATACAAAAGTCTGCGAATTCCACTCAATACTGTGGCATGGTTAATAAGCGAGAGGCAAAAAGCGGGACGCTTACCGATGATATCCTTCATTGCCAGGATATTGATAATATATCTGGCAGCTATACAGACCCCGTGTATGGAACCGGCGCTTCAAAAGTGGTTACGATTATGGATGGTACGGTGTCTAAACTTCAATTTTTTGAAATCAATGGAAATCCGATTACAACATTCTCAGATGCTGATGGGGACCAAATACTGGTAAGACTTGTCAATAAAACAACAAGCCTATACGAGAAAGATACATTGATGGTCAAGCTCAAAAGCAGTACGGGTGATACCCTTGATGTACTGGTTGTGGAAACGAGCGAAAATAGTGCTGTTTATGAGGCCATAGTGAACATAAGTTTTTCTACAAACCCAAATCCGAGAAACAATATACTTGAAGGAACCCTGGATCCTGCCTCACCCTCAAACCTTATGGTAGTAACAGGGAGTAATGGCTCAGCTTCTGCCCGTGTTGAAATTAATTCGGCCTATGTACCTGCTGATAAAGCCTGGATAGTTGATGGTAATCGCGATGGCCAGGCAGATTCTATTTATATCCGGTTTAAGGGGCCGTTGTCTTCTCTTCCCGAAAATGTATCTTCCATTGACTGGAATTATGAAGGTGCACAGGGTTATATCGCTGCGGGGAATTCCATAAGCCCGTCTCTCAGTGATTTACATTTTGCTTCTGAAGATAATACTACTCTTGTTCTTCTTATACCGGGTACCCTGGATAGTACACTGGGAATGTTTGGGTCAGGGGTGACCCGTCTAGATGTGAAAAACCCTCCTTTCCTTACGCTTCCTGAAGGAAAACTGTTTCAGGGACAGGAAGTGGCTATTAAAGATGGTATCGGAGCGGTTGTTATGAATGCAGTAAAAAGACCGTCTGATAACACCTATTATAAAGATGCGGAAGGTTATTTACAAAAACAACCGGACACGTTGCATATTAAGCTTTCAGAAAACATCTGGCCAAAAAGTAATGCGGGTGTCCCCTGGGATTCACTGTTTCTTTTTAGGTCACCTCATATGAATAAAAACGGTGCCTATCCTCTCGTGTCTTTGTCGGGTACAACGCCTTTTGTTGATCCTGTAGATAGTTTGACCTGGATTTTTATTGTGGATAATAACATCAATACCATGAGGCCTCTTGTTGATGATAAAATTTTTCTCAATCTGAACGCTCCCTATATTGATGGTTCTCCCAATCAAAACTCTCCGGTGGATTTGGAACGGGTAATTTCCGGAGTCACTAATCCCAATCCGATTAATCATTCTACGATTTTTATACCTGTTATTGGTTCTTCTGTTGATGATCCACACTCAATTGTTGCTAATCTTTATCTTAATGAAGACGGGACAATCTCACCTGGACGGGATGTGGTACTTGTCCAAAATCAGGACGGAGAATATGAATATACACGCATGTGGATCAAGCCTGCTGGAATACAACCAGATGGTTCGGTAACCTCACCAGGGCCAGAATGTTCAACAGAAATAAGTGAAACATCAGCAAAATCTGAATATCCTGATAACTGTCTTTCTTCAGTACAAATTTTTTCAGCTGATGCTTATAGAGCAGAAGTTGCTATTTTTGATCACCTGGGTAAGTTTGTCCATCAATCTGTGCAATACTTTGGGTACTGTGGTGAACTTGATAACCCGAATCGCCGCACATCCCGTGGCCTGCAAAGCTGGCTGGTGTGGAACCAGGAAGATGCTATGGGAATAGTGGTTGGTACCGGTGTATATATATGGAAAGTAAAATTTTCAACTTCTGCGGGAATACATACGGCAGTGTATCGTCAGGGAATTGTACGCGCGGGTGGAGACCCTTTAGGGAATTGCGCGGTACAATAAAATAAAAATGTAATGCGGACGTCGGTGGGATGTGATAGCAATCTAAAGCTGGTATGGTATCTAACAATCAGTCATTCCGGTTTGTCCGGAATCGAAATCAGTTCCTGTTTAAATGGTTCAAAATAGCCGGTTTTAATTGGCGTATACATCCGATTCCGGACAAGCCGGAATGACTTGGTAATTAAAATCGGTTATTTTGAACAGACTAGTTTGTCTCTAAAAAGGCTATAATGGGTTTTTCTTAGGAATAAATGTCGCAAAAATTATATATTTAAGTGTTATTATTCAAAAATGAGATGAAATTATACAATGACTCCCTCTCAACTTAAAAATATAAAGAACCTGGCCAGGAAAATTACCAACCCTAAGAGTTATTTTAGGGGTGTTCCATTAATGGAAATGGAATTACCTAAAAACCTGCTCATGTTCCATAGGTGCAAAAAAGAAGATTTTGATTTGCAATTAGCTTTTCATTATCATGATCGTTTTGTGCTCATAATCAATTTGCAGACAGAAGGTAAACTTGTTGTAGATGGAGTGAGATTTGATTTTAAACCAGAACAGGCTTATCTTGTTTTTCCCTATCAGTTCCATCATTATCTGGAAATTGCAAAAGACAATCTCGACTGGCTTTTCATTACATTTGAGCTTTTCGAAACGACCAATTTTGAATCTATGAGGAACAGAGTTATGTCTGTGTCAGATTCAGGATATTCATACTTGTCATCATTAGTGGAGCATTATAATAACAAAGTAGACGAACAAGCTACTAATCCTATTCCGATTTTCCTTTTAACCACCATGCTGATGCTTGAATTACAAGCACATCCTTTAATGGGGGGGAAAGAACATCAACCCATGGCCCTTCCCACTATTGATAAGGTAAACGGCTATATTTGGGACAATCTCAATAAGGAAATAAAACTGCCGGAGCTGGCAGAAAAATTCATGCTTTCTGAGAGCCATATGCGCCTCTTATTCAGGAAAAAAATGGGAATCAGTATCGGCAGTTATATAAAACATCTTAGAATAAATAAGGCCCGTTCATTTTTGCTTAATACTGATTTTAATATTTCGGAAATAGCCTCGCTTTGTGGTTACAATTCGCTGTTTACTTTTAGTAGAGCTTTTAAAAATATGACGGGTATGTCCCCTGAGGGTTACCGAAAAGCGCTCAAAACAAAATAGGCTAATTGAGGGTAATGACCTCTTTGGTTTGGATTGATTTATCTGCTGCCAGCACTATCTTTAGGGTGTTTAAAGCGCATTGGTGATTGTCTGTTAAATCAATATCTTCTTTTATCACTTTTAAAAAATACCTTTGTTGTAATTCACACAACTGATTCCAATCCGGTTCGTTGGCAAGATCAATTTCTTCATCTTCTGTAATAAATTCTCCTTTTTGGTTTGTTTCTGGAGAATGGCTCAAAAGTACTTTATTATTCCAGAAATCAGCCGTATCAGAAGGGTGTCTGGACTTAACCATGCTGATAGATCCTTTTGGCCCAAAAATGTCTTTGATTGAAGAGGCAGAGCGACTTATCATAGGTCCCCAACCCACTTCGTACCAACCCACAGACCCGTCACCAAATTCAATTTGCATTTGACCATAGTTAAATGTGCTTTTCGGCAGCTCTTTGGTGAGATTAGCTCCAATGGCATGTACTCTCAAAGGCTTTGCCTGAGTTATAGTACACATTACATCCACGTAGTGTACTCCGCAATCTACAATTGGAGAAACAGATTTCATGAAATTTTTACAAGTATTCCAGGTTTTTCCGCTCAATTGTTGATTGAGGCACATGCGCATTACCAGGGGTCTACCCAATTTTTGTCCCAATTGAATAAACCTTTTATAGGCAGGACTGTGATGGAGGATATAACCAATATATAGTTTCTTACCTAATTTCTGTGCTTCTTTAATAGTGTTTTGGGCCTCTTCCAGGGTTGGGGCCAGAGGTTTTTCGGTGAACACATCCGCTCCTGATTTCATAGCCATAATGGCGAATTTACAATGAGTATCAGGATAGGTGTTTATACTAACAGCATCCGGTTGAAGTTTGGATAATCCTTCCTCAATATTGTTAAATGTTGGCAGAGGTAAATGGAGATCTTTTTTGAGCCTCACCGCTTTTTTTAAATCTTTACTGACTAATCCTATGAGCTCAAAGCCGTCAATCTTTTTATAGGCGTGAGCATAGGCCGAACCCATATGGCCACAGCCCACTACAAGAACTTTTATATTTTGCATGTCATTAATCATACCAAAAGTATAGGTGCATCAACAATACTAGGATGCGGTTTCGATAGAGATTGTAGAAAGAATAATAGAAATTTCCCCAAAACCAAATAAATTATAAAGAAATCGGAAATGACAAATCATTTGTTATTTCTGGTTTTTGCTCTAAATTGGCTTTGGGTAAAAAGAAAAAGCGCAAAAAGCATCTGTTTTGTTAGTCCTATCAATCTTTTCTTTTCAAAAAGAGAGCAAATCAATGCTTTTGTACGCTTTTGATGATAATATATGCAATAAAGCCTGTTTGTAAAATACCAATTCTAATCAAATGTTTATCAATTTCGATTATTCCTTCTTTTTTGTTATCTATAACCTGATTTTCATCAAAAAATTAAAATAAAGCTGAATTAAGTAATTCGTTAGCAACGAAATCAAGGAAACTTATGCCCTGCTCTCCTTTGAAGCTCGAAGAGAGAAGTAGGATTAGGTATAAAAGGAGCGTTTATCAGTTATTTTACTAAGGTTTGCATATCCTGCTTTATAAATCATAAAATGGTAAAGAAGTACAGATTTGTTTTAATTCGCTCTGCGAAAATCAGAATTTTGAATAGATTAATAATAAGCGTAAAGAAGACTTACAATAAAGAGTAAAAGGTTGAGTCCTTTTACCGCAGGAGAAATATTTATGTCGAATCGGCTCATGGTTTTGGTAATTATGCTTTTTCCAATTTTACTCGCAGGGCCTGCCCAGGCTGTAAGTGTAAAATTCATAAGAATTTCTACTCTTTTTAAGAAGCCTATCGGAGTCGATTATCACGAACCAACAAATTCTCTCATCATGTCGGCTAATTACCCTAATGGTCAGCCCTATAATCTGGAAAGAATAGAGTATGACGGGAGCCACGTACAGTTTTCATCGGTTGCAGGGCTTACCAATGAATTGAAAATTGCGACTGCACGAACAGGTTCGGCTTTTCCGCCTGGCACACTTTTTACCGGGAATGGCATTGACGGACAGATTATTCGGGTAAGCCCTGATGGATTGACGGTTGACAATCCATGGGTTGATTTGCCTGGCACCGGTAATGGACTGATGCGGGGCTCTCTCATGGTTGACCCTACCGGTGCTTTTGATGGTGAGCTTGTGGTGTGCACCACGAATGGGCAGGTTTGGCGAATAAATGCGGATGGTCTGGCCACTCTGATAGCGAGTGTAGGCGCAGTTCATCTTGAGGGTCTCCAGATACTACCCGACGAACCGGATGTATGGGGGCCGCTGGCGGGTACGGTTGTTGTTGGCGCAGAAGCACAACATTTGATGTATGTATTTACCAAAGACGGAAGACATTTTACCTATAATGTTGGAGTAGATATTGAGGATATCGACCTCATAAGCGAGGGTGAGAATTTTTTTGGGGTGAATTATGGTACCGGACAGTTGTTGGGAGTTGAGGCCTCAGAATGGGAACCTGTTGTTGGGAGACTGTTGTTAACCCAGGAAACGCATTCTAGCGGCAGCGGGCTATTTACTCTGCATTGGAATGGGGCCAAATTGGTAACTGAAGCGGTAGGTATTGCTCCGGGCTCTGCCAGTATTGGTCAATGGGAACATGTGAATATTAACAGGGCTGGGGTTAAAGAAATATCACCCGTAAAATTACCTCCCCCCACGGCAAATCCAGTAGGCGGAACTTTTTCTTTCAAAGAAATTGTGAGCTTGTCTCATCTTGTTGAGGGTGCTGAAATATATTATCTATCGAGTAATAATTCTTCTTATGAGCTTTATACGTCCTCCCTTGAAATCGTTGATACTGAATCAATAATGGCTTATGCAGTGAAAAAAGGCTGGGCCAATAGCGATACCATTTCAGAGATGTATACTAAAGAAATTGGTGTTTCAATATTACAGGTGATGAAAATAACCGGTGAACCTCTTGGTGGCACGAGCTATTTAACTGAGAATGATAGTACGTTTGTGATTAAACTGACGGTTCCCTATGCAACTATTAGTTCTGTTGTTTTAAACCTTTCTACTGCCACTGGGCAGGATACTGAGACTTTACTGATTTCAAACCCTCAAATTCAAAATGATGCATTGTTGTTTATAGATACGGTTAAGTTTGCGGTAGGGGGTGCTTATCCAGGTAATGCCATCGTTGAAGCGTTTGACTATGATCAGGTTTCCCTTGGTTGGTCAAACCCTAAAAATTTACAAGATAACCCTTCCGCTTCTTTTTCGGTTAAACCGGCCCCACAAGACGGGAAAATTTATTTTGCTGATTCAAATTGGGTTGAATTAACCAATTCTCTTTTAGGCACGGAAACTATCCTCTATGTGGTAGTTGAAGATGCGGTTTTTGATCCTGTACGGATGAATGAGTATGTTGTTACCCTTACTAATAAAAAAGGGGACGGTAACGAAGCATCTCCGGATCAGGAAACATATCAACTGGAAGAAATTTCCCCCGGAAAATACGGCGCGATTATTTCCGCTGTTCAGTCTCCTCCGGTGGGCCTGAAAAACAATCGTTTCGAAATCCGATTGGGAGATGAGCTCAAAGCTATTTACACTAATCCGGTCAACCCCTCAGAAAAAACAGATATTATCGGCTATGGTATACCTACTCAGCAGCCGGGACAAATAGTTTTTACCAATGAAGATGGCACCGTCCCTCCCGTCTTAATGGCGGGGAACCTCTGGGACGCAGATAAAGGAAAAGTCTATCTGCAATATACCGATGATTATGTTGAAATCCTTACCAGGAAAAAGCTCAAAATTTCCATAGAAAACACAGATGGACAAGGCCATAAACATTCTGATGTGGAAATAATTGATATGACACGGACCGGTAAAATCGGAGATTTAGGGATTTGGACTATTGAAGTAATGCTGGATGATAATCCCCTATCTGTCTCAGGGGATGGTAAATTGCAATATTATTTTTATGGTGAAATATTGGCTGAAGTGGCTACGCATAAAACGGGTACTTCAGAGAGGTTAGAGGGAGATACTACCAGTACAACTCTCAGTTTGGCTAAAGCAAATGAAGAAGAAAAAGTATCCATGAAAGATCCTGTGACCGGAGGAGTGTTGAGCCGGAACAGCGAATATGTCGAAGTATGTGTTCAGGATCAGGTGTACTCCGCTATGCGAAAAGATACACTTATACTTGACCGCATTGAGTGTGCTTCATCAGGGGATCGCATTGAAAATGTGTTGTTGATACAAACGGGTATAAATACACCGAACTATTGCGGTCGTATTTCAAAGATGGAAGGAACAAGCGGACAGGCTACGGATACCGTATTACATTGCCAGGATATTGATAATATCCTCAGTCGTTTTTCCGACCCTATTTACGGCACACAGGGTTTCACTCAAGCCACTATTATGGATGTGACTGCTTCCAAATTACAATTCCTTGATGTTTTGGATAATGGTATTACCAGTTTTTCACATATCACTGGCGAACAAATAAAAGTCCGCCTTACCAATAAGACGCCAAACCTCTATATAACAGATACCTTAATTGTAAAATTGAGAAGTACTTCAGGCGATACTCTTGATGTATTGGTCATAGAAACGGGCGTAAATACGGGTGTGTTTGAGGCATTGGTAACCATCGGGTTTTCAGAAACTCCCAATTTGCGTGACAATATAATAGAAGGGAAACTGGACTTAGCTTCTGCTTCAAACCAGATGTCTCTCATGGCTAGCAAGGGTAGTGTTTCGACAAGCATAGTGGTAACCGCTGCCTATATACCGGTCGAAAAGGCCTGGATTGTTGATGGGAACGGAGATGGTCAGGGAGATTCTATATATGTGAGCTTTAAAAGTCCGATACCATCTCTTCCTTCGTCAATCAGTTCTATTGACTGGCCCTATGAAGGCGCTCAGGGTTATATTGCAAATACCAATACCATGGACATTTCTCTGAGTGAAATCAATTTTGTTATTCAAGTAGATGGGGAGCATGCAGGGGCTGCCAGCCAGTCAACTATGGCAATTCTGATTCCGGGTGTGTTGGATAAATCGCTTGGCCTGTTTCCGGATGGTGCTACCCGTTTTGACCCATCCAATCCTCCTGAGCTTACCTTGCCTGAAGGAAAATTATTTCAGGGGCAAAATGTAGGGATTCTGGATGGCATGGGTGCGGTAGTCATGAATGCAAAAAAGCAACCTTCAGATAATAGTTATTATAAAGACCCGGATGGGTTTTTACAAAAGCAGCCTGATACACTTACTATTACTCTTTCAGAAAAAATACACCCCCTCAGTGGAGCAGGTACTCCCTGGGATTCTCTTTTTCTGTTTAAGTCTCCTGAAATGAACAATTCGGAAGCCTATCATCTTATATCCCTGCCCGGTACCCGGCCAGAGGTAATAGGACCGGATAGTCTTACCTGGGTGATAATTGTAGACAATAGTATTAATACAATAAAACCGATGGTAGATGACCATATTTTTTTGAATCCCCAGGCGGCATATATTGATGCATCTCCTTTTGGAAATTGGCCCGTGCCGTTGGAGCGAGTGATAATAGGGCTGGTTGAACCAGATCCTATTAACCATTCCACAATTTTTGTTCCGGTAATAGGCTCATCCGTCGATGATCCACAATCTTTAATCGCTAATCTTTATGTTGATGAGAACGGAAAGATATATCCGGGGAAAGATGTCATTACCATAACAAACCCTGATGGTAGCTCTGATTATGCACGAATGTGGGTGAAACCCCCTGGTCTTCAGTGGGATGGGAGTGTTTCTGAACCGGGCGTTGAATGTACGAGTACAGATGCAGAAGCCACGGGGCAGAGTGAATTTCCTGATAATTGCCTCTCAACGGTACAGGTCTTTTCTGATGCTGCTTATAGAGCTGAGATAGCCATCTTTGATCATCTTGGTAAATTTGTCCACCAGTCGGTGCAGTACTTTGGGCAGTGCGGTGAATTGGATAATCGGTATCGGCGTACTTCCCGCGGTCTCCAATCCTGGCTGGTTTGGAATCAGAAAGACCAACAAAGTAATTACGTTGGTTCGGGTGTATATATATGGAAAGTTAAATTTCTTACTTCAGCGGGCGTCCATACCGCCGTATATCGCCAGGGAATAGTACGGGCTGGCACCAACCCGGCACCGGCCTGTGCCCAACAATAAATATGTTTAGTTAGTTTCTGTGTAAAACTTTCGTTAGTTGAAAGTAAACAGGGTTACAATAATTGTCATCGCCCGGCTTGACCGGGCGATCCATCCCAGAATTGATGATCTGATGGATTACCCGGTCAAGCCGGGTAATGACGTTGTTGGTACATTGACAAACATAGGTCAATATTAAATAGAAATAATTTAGAATTTAGGTAATGAATCGGGCTATTTAACTCTGACGGCCGTTGCATAGCTGTGCAACGGTTTTTTTTTATATACCATGCGAAAGCGACACCCCCACATTAAATTAATGCCAGTGCAAAACAACAAAAGGACGTAAAAAATGCATAAAAACGCTACATTTGTTCTGTTCGCTTTCGGTTTTCTTTTATGCTTAGGGATAGAAGTTTTTGCTCAAGATACTACTTGTATAGAGAATCCGGATCCTCTTTCAAATGAGCGGCCTTTGTTAAATCAATTTCGTGCAATCTATACAGATGCGGTCTTGCAAAAATGGAATTGGTCCAATTATGACGCTGCTTATAATAGTTTTAAGCCAATTAATGGTGTGAAATTAACAAAAATATACAATCCCACAGGCCAGTTTGTGGATAGAAGAGTGGGCGGGGTTACTCAGACTAATCTTTCCAAAGCTATCAGTTATGCCCGCTCTAATGCCCTGCTACAGGTACCAACAGGAGCCGAATTAATGCCAGAGCTTGAACCCTATAAAAAACATATAAGTTGGGGGAAAAATAATTCCGGAGTACCGGTTGGTGTGATGTGGGCCTGGAACAGTCTTATGTATGTGTTTGAGGGAGATGTGTATGAGATTGTTTATTTTTATCATGGATTCTATATACATGAAGCCTGTGGTGCTCCGCATTGTGATGGTGATATGACTCTTGTTGCGAATAAATCTGCTCGCATATGTAAATCACTTTTACCACCGCCTGTGGCAGACCCCACTGGCACACCTTTTGATTTCACTTTGAATGTTACTCTGAGTAATATGGTACCTGGGGCCGAAATATATTTCCGCCAGGGAACTACCGGTGTCTATGAAAAATATACGGGTTCACCAATAACCCTGACCGACGACACAGTACTTGAGGCTTTTGCGACAAAAGAAACCTGGTTAAACAGTGATACCATTTCTGAAGTATATAGCAAAACAAATACCACATCCATTTTACAGGTTTCCAAATATACCGGTGAGCCTCTGGGTGGGTCCAGTTATTTAACCGAAGAAGAAGATACCTTTGTGATTAAATTAACTGTTCCTTACGCTGGTCTCGAAAGTGTTAATATTGACGTTACTTCGGCAACCGGGTTGGATACCGAAACGGTTGTCCTCACAAATCCCCAGATCCAGAATAATGCCTTGATATTTACCGATACGGTTAGTTTTGCGGTACTTGTCGCGACAATTGGAAATGCTGTGGTAGAAGCTTCTAATTATGATAATGTAGTTGTGAGCTTTACTAATCCCAAAAACACGAGTGATACGCCCACAGCCTCGTTTTCGGTTAAACCGGCTCCTCAGGTAGCGAAAATATATTTCGCAGATGAAAATTGGAACGAACTCACACAATCTCTGCTTGGGAGTGAGCCCATCGTATATGTTGTGGTGGAGGATGCTGTTTTTGATCCCGCTCGTCTTGAGGACTATGTGGTAACTCTTGTTAACAAAAAAGGAGCGGGAAATGACAGTCCAGCGGATAAAGAAACCTACCGTTTAACAGAGATTGTACCGGGAAAATATAGTGTTACTATAGAAGTAGTTCAATCACCGCCAGTTGATTTGGAAGATGGAAATTTCCAAATACGAATTGGTGACGAACTCAAAGTAAATTATGTTAACCCCATCAATCCCGTAGAAAAAAGTGATATCATTGGTTATGGAGTACCTACTCAACTATCCGGACAAGTAGTGTTTACCAATGAAGACCAATCTGTTCCACCAGCAGTAATGGCAGGAAACTTGTGGGATGCAGAAAAGGGAAAATTATTTATCAAGTATACCGACGACTATGTTGCTTCCCTTACTACTAAACAGGCTCGTATCACTATTGTCAATACTGATGGGCAAGGGAACCAGAGTAGGGATGAAGAACCGGTAAATATGGTTTATGCCGGAAAAGAAGGTGCTTTGGGTATCTGGGTCGCGACTGTGTTACTTGATGACAACCACACGACAGCTCCTGGAGATGGAAAATTACAGTATTATTTCAGGGGCGATGTAACGGTGGAGGTCGCGACTCATATGACAGGTACTTCAGAACGCCTGGAGGGCGATACCACCAAAGCAACTATTAATATAGCAAGGGCCAATGTTGAAGAGGTACTTGAAATGACAGATCCACAAACAGGTGGGGATCTTGGGAGAAACAGTACGTCTGTTAAAGTTTGTGTTGAAGATCAGGTTTTCTCATCAACGGGTATTGATACGTTACTCCTGGATAAAATTGAGTGTAAATTGTCAGGGGATAAAATTGAAAATGTAGTCCTGGTTCAGTCTTCGGTTTCATCTACTGAATACTGTGGGATAGTCCAAAAGGCAGAAGCGCAGAGTGGGACTTTGAATGACCATATCCTCCATTGCCAGGATATTGATAATGTAGTAAGCCGGTATGTGGATCCTATCTATGGCACAGAAGCAACGCAGTATGTGACCATAATGGACCAGACCCTTTCTAAAATTGAATTCTTTGATATCATGGGGAACGCTATCACCCGGTTTTCTGATGTTTCTGGCGACCAGATTCGGGTTAGACTTACCCATAAATCTCCTGATATGTATGTTTCAGATACCCTTAAAGTTAAACTTAAAAGTAGTACCGGGGATACACTCGATGTGCTGGTATTTGAGACAGAAATAAACAGTGGAGTTTTTGAAAATGTGGTGAATATAGCGTTCACTGCAGAGCCAAATATGCGTAACAATATTTTGGAAGGAAAACTCAATCCGGCTTCTCTTACTAATCAAATGACCGTAACAGGTACGAAAGGCGTTGCAAAGGCAAAGGTTGATATCTATTCGGGTTATATACCCGTTGAGCGTGCCTGGATAGTGGACGGTAATAAAGATGGGCAAGGGGATTCAATATATATTCAATTCCGTGATTATATTTCTATGCCACCCACATCAGTAAGTTCTATTGACTGGGAATTTGAAGGGGCACAGTGCTATATCGCAACCTACAACAGTTATGCCTCGTTAAGTGAAATTAACTACGTTGCAGAAGACCTTTCTCTTATTGCTATCCTTTTACCTGGTGTTTTAGACGATGACCTGGTCATGTTTCCCTCAGGAAAGACCAATCTGGAACTGTCCAATCCTCCCTATCTGACGTTGCCAAATGATAAGTTTTTCCAGGGGCAGGAAGTGCCTCTTGAAGATGGTATGGGTGCCGTTGTTATGGATGTAGAAAAGTTTCCTTCTGACAATACCTATTATAAAGATGCAGAGGGTTACCTCCAAAAACAGCCCGACACATTGGTTATTACGTTGTCAGAGAAAATACGTCAGGTTCATACTGCTGGAACACCGTGGGACTCCTTATTTATGTTTATGTCACCTCAAATGATTAAAACTGAGGCATATCCTTTAATATCCATGTCAGGCCTCCAGCCTAAGGTACAAGGTCCTGACAGCCTGGAGTGGACTTTTATTGTAGATAATGGGATAAACACTATGAAACCACTGATACATGATGAATTATTTCTGAATCCGAATGCACCCTATGTAGATGCCTCTAAAGCAAAAAACAAACCAGAAGATGCGGAATGTATAATCACGGGTGCAGAAAACCCCAAACCTATTAATAATTCCAATATCTTTGTACCGGTTATTGGCTCCTCAGTAAATGATCCCAGGTCTCTGGTGGCAAATTTATATATCGATGAAGAAGGACGCATTGCCCCTGGACGAGACGTATTACTGGTACAAACTGGAGATGGAGGGTACGAGTATGAACGTATGTGGATAAAACCCCGTAACTTGCAATTTGATGGGACGGTATCAGCACCTGATGGAAAGTGTATACAAGGGACGGCTGAAAGTGAAGGACAAACAGAATATCCCGATAACTGTCTTTCGACAGTACAGATTTTTTCGACTGATGCCTATATTGCAGAAGTAGCAATTTTTGATCATATGGGTAAATTCGTACACCAGTCTGTACAATATTTTGGGCAGTGTGGCGAACTTGAAAACCCTTATCGACGCACTTCCCGGGGCCTGGCCAGCTGGCTGGTCTGGAATCAGAAAGATATGCAGGGGACCCTGGTAGGGACTGGTGTGTATATTTGGAAAGTAAAATTCAGCACTTCGGCTGGGGCTCATACTACGGTTTACCGCCAGGGAATTGTAAGAGCTGGTGTTAACCCATTGGGTAGTTGTGTAGAGTAAATCAGTTATGAATTATGAATGATGAATTAGGAATTAGTATAATGGCTCCGCCTTTTTTATACTCACTAATGTGTGGGGTAAAGAATTATAAACTATAATAATGCGAAGCCACTTTTAAATTCCTAATTCCTAATTCCTAATTTTTCATTTCTCATTCCTAATTCATGACTCATAATTTTATTTAGTTGGTCGCTTTTTTCTTCTCAACAAAACAACACCAAATAATAAGACAACAAAAACAGCTATTCCTGTAATAATAATTATAATCCCGTTCCCGGACTGTTTTGGCTCATAGGTTCTGGTCTGAGCTGCGAGCTCTTGTGCTTTTTGTTTAGCTATTTCTTTTGCTAATCCGGACATATGTTCCGGGTTCAATTTTAACCAGTAGGAATCGTCCAGGCTGAGGAATTTTTCACCGATAAGGCTGTCGTGCCAGAATACTTTGAGTTGGTTAATGGCCAGGATTTCAAACTCGGCAAACATTTGAGCGGCATATTCCATTTCATTTGCATCTGGATTTCTGGGCCAGGTTACGGTGTAGACAATGGTTGAGGCTGAAAAGGAGATACTGTCCATAGTATCTTCCGGGCCCTTTCCGCCGGGGTACCAGAGTTGGACATTCATGGTACTTAATCGTTCTCCATCAATTCTAACTATAATCCGACTTTGAAAATAATCGGCAATTCGTTTTTGGTAGTAAATTCTGCTTTCCGGGGTAAACCTCCATTTTTCGGAGGAGGAAATAACCAGATTGAGTACGTCACCTGAATTCACATCTATCACCATTTTAATACTATCGGGCAAAATATGCACATCCGTTTTTGAGGTACCATTGGGATGAGCAATAATCGGAAGAGAAAATATGGAAAGGAATAAGGAGAATACGACACACCCAATTCCAGAATTCTGAATGGGGTGAAGAGAAGGGGACCTGTTCAAATGTCCGTTACTTTGTTTGTTTTTTTTGATTTTTGAGGGTTTCATTCTGAAATGTCTCTTCATTGCTTCCAAATTCAAATATTTCATTACTTCAATTTAATATTGGAGTATCTGCCTTTCTACCTGTTCCGTAATTTTTGTGATTTTTTTGCAATTATACAGGTAAATACTGATATTTAATAAAAAAGTAACACTTTCTGTCCCTTTTGGTGTTTAAATATCAGATAAAGGAAAACAAGTGGCAATAGACATAAAAGCCTATTATGAAAAATACGGACCGATGGTACTTCGGCGTTGCCGCTTTATGTTAAAAGATGAAGAAAGGGCGAGAGACGCTATGCAGGATACTTTTGTAAAATTACTTAAAAAAGAACATGAGTTGAAGGACCAATACCCTTCTTCCCTGCTGTATCGGATTGCAACGAACACCTGCCTGAATATTATCAGGTCAAGGTCACGCCGACCAGAAACCCAGGTAGATGCGCAGATACTGGCGATAGCTAATTATGAGGAGCCAGAAAGTAGCTGGCTGGCAAAAGACATTTTAGCCAGACTGTTTGGTGGAGAGAAGGAATCTACAAGGACCATTGCTGTTCTCCATTATTTAGACGGAATGACTTTGGAAGAAGTATCAAAACATACCGGTCTGTCGGTTTCCGGGGTGAGGAAGCGATTACGCAACCTCAGGAAGCATGTACATGAACTGGAGGGGGTTTCATTATGACTGACAACCATAAACAGGTAACGGATCTCCTCCTGGAACAGTATGTATTAGGAGAACTGCCCAGGAATGAAAAAGAAAAACTGGATGTGCGTATTCAAACGGATTCCGACTTGCAGTCTCGCATAACCAGACTTAGAGAATCCAACACTTCCATACTGGACACCTATTCACCAGAAGAAGAATTCGTCCGCATTAAGCAGAAACTCCACATCGCCAATGTAAAAGAAAATATTGAACAGGAAGCCCGGCAAAAAGCGCGCATAGCTCCTTTTGGCCGCAGGCGTACTCTGGTCCCTGCTGCGGTTTTATCTCTGGTGATTGTTGTGATGTTCTCTGTTATGCCCTTTATGACAGAGCAATCTCTCCAGGAGGTAGCGGATGGGGGCCCTGTACAAACTGATGATGGTATTCAAATCAAAGGGGACGCCAGATTGTTTATCTTTTTAAAGAAAGGGAACGGGACCAAAGAACTCAGAACGGGTGATGTTGCCCATGAAGGAGACCTGCTTCAATTAAAATACCTTGGTAGAGGTGATGAGTACGGGTATATCTTTTCTTTAGACGGACGGGGCGCACTTACGCGCCATTATCCTGAAAAAGGGGGGAAAGCGCGGATACTGGAACCCGGAGTTCATGCTCTTCCGCATTCTTATGAACTTGATGACGCGCCTGAATTTGAAACCTTCTATTTTGTCAGTTCCAACCAACCCTTTGAGCTTGATGCGATTTCTGATCTGGCCCGGCAGCATATGCAGCAATCAGATAAAACAGAAAAAGGGCTGGCACTTGATAAAAGCTTTCATCAAAAAATGGTAATTCTTAAAAAACAGTAAATCAGAAGGTTTTTCTATGCGTATTGCAATTATTCTCATTATTATTTTTATGGTTTCGCTCTCCTTAGCTAAAGACAGCAAGGATGATAATAACCGCCTGAAACGCTATGCTTTGGTAGTTGGGGCAAATTACGGAGGTAAAGAAAGAGTGCTTCTCAAATATGCACAGACCGATGCCGTGGCCTTCGCAAAGGTGTTAAAAGACCTGGGTGGTGTTGAAAATACGGACGTTTCTTTACTTCGTGACCCATCACGCTCAGAGTTTTTATCCTCTCTGTATGCCATAAAAGAGAAGCTGGAATTAGATAAAGAGACTTTTCGTCGCCTGGAAATGGTGATTTATTATTCGGGTCATGCCGATGAAGATGGACTTATGCTCGGAGATGAAAAGCTTACCTATAAAGACTTTAAATCTGGCATTAAACGTATGCCTGCTGATGTGCGGATTGCAGTGTTGGATGCTTGCGCAGCTGGAGCACTTACCCGGTTAAAGGGCGGGAAAAAGAGACCTGCTTTTATGGTTGATGAATCAGCAGATATGAAAGGGTACGCCTTTCTTACATCCAATACCGCTGATGAAGTAGCACAGGAATCAGATAAAATTAATGGTTCTTTCTTTACCCATTCTCTGGTGTCCGGTTTGCGGGGGGCCGCAGATATTACTCTGGATAAAAAAGTCACCTTGAATGAGGCATACCAATATGCTTTTCATGAGACCCTCTCACGTACAGAAGGTACCCGGGGAGGCGCTCAACATGCGGGATATGACATGCAACTCTCAGGTACGGGTGAAGTGGTAATGACCGATTTGAGGGGCACCTCAGCTACCCTTAGTCTTGACGAACAGATGGATGGACGGGTATATGTGCGGGATGAGAATGGTGTGCTCATTGTCGAATTAAAAAAATATAAAGGACGAAATGTAGAATTGGGGTTGGAGCCGGGGGCCTACAAGGTAATGCTGGAAAAAAGTGGTCCCATGTTTCAGGCAGCAGTTACTCTTAAAAAAGATAAGGAAACTCTGTTAAATGAAAACCAGATGAAGGAAATGACGTTGGGTGCAACGGTCAGTAGGGGGAGTGTTCAGCCTGGTAATGCGAAGGTTGATTCATTAAGCTTTGGTGATGCACTGGCCCAGGCCGGTAGTGCCATAGGGGTCGTTGCAGGAAAGGCCGCAGAGGAAGTGAAAAAAGCTTTTAATGCTAATGACAAAAAACCAGATAGTACCTCTGAACAAGTGGAAACTCTCGTAGTCCAGGAAGAATATGACACTATTCCCATCTCCTTTGCCATTATCCCCGCCTGGCAAAAGAAAAACGGGCAATACCGTCTGCCACGTACTTTGCATTACCAGTCTTTTAATCTTTTGTTTGGTGGTTATTATCAACTCCAGGGACTGGGGATTGGTCTGCTTGGTCAGTGGGCAGTAGAGGATGTGGATGGCGTACAAATTGCCATTGGAGGTAATTATGCCGGCCGTAATATGGATGGAGTGCAAATCAGTAGTTATCTTAATATTGCGGGTACGGTTAAGGGTTGGCAAGCAACCACCTTTTTAAACCTTGCTCACGATGTAAAAGGTTTTCAGGTGTCGTCGTTTGGAAACTTAGCAATTAATGTTAAAGGTGGTCAAGGTGCCGCTTTTGGAAATATTGCCTATGATGTTGTCGGAGGTCAGGGAGCAGCATTCGCAAATTGTGCCCGTGATGTGAGAGGTGGCCAGGGGGCTGCGTTTGCGAATTTTGCCCGTAATGTAGAAGGTGGCCAGGGAGCTGCGTTTGCGAATTTTGCATTGGACTTGAAAGGTGGACAGGGATCCGCGTTTGCGAATTTTGCCAGAGATGTGACTGGTGGCCAGGGAACGGTATTTGCAAATTTTGCCCGTGATGTAACGGGTGGACAGGTGAGTATGTTTATGAATGCCGCCAGAGATGTAAAGGGTTTTCAGGTCGGGTTATTTAATTTTGCCAGGAGCGTGGAAGGTGAAACTTTTGGAATATTAAATATTAATAAAAACGCAGAGATACATCCTGGGGTATGGGTGGATGAAGCGGGTGTTGTTAATTTAAGCCTGAAAACAGGGAATAGATATTTTTACGGTATGGTTAATGCGGGTATACATGCTAAAGAAGAAAAAAACCGTGAACGCCTTCTGGTATCGGGCGTCGGTCTGGGAGCGGCTATTCCGGTTAAAATGTTTTTTATAAACACCGATATAAGCCAAAGCCATGTAGCGGTATCTAACAAATATTTTACTACACTCGGGAGTTCGTTATATCGGTTACGTGTGGGAGGCGGGATGAAAATATTTAATCATCTCAGGCTAAACGGGGGTGTTTCTTTTAATATAATGCAGCACAACGGAAAAACTCTTGACTATCAGGATTACCTGGATACCAAAAGCTGGGGTAAAGATGATAAATTTACCTACTGGCAGGGGTTCTATGCAGGGGTAGATTTTTAAGGAAGAGGTAGTTTTAGGCTGTTTTTTTGAGGCAAATGGTAATCAGCATTGCCTAACATAAAAGAGATATTGCAATTACACTGCAACTATGTCTTGATTTATTTGGTTGTACAAACGTTGAGCATGGCGAGCTATCAATTTTACTAAAGTCATTCCGGCTTGTCCGGAATCGGATACATTGGTAGTTTGCCATGCGGGTGTTGTAATTTACCCATGATTAATACTTGTAATTAATGTTCAACATATTTATTCTATCGGTTTATGAAACAAATAATTGGTACGATTAATTACATGGAATACTTGAAGCAAAAATGGTTCCGTCACCAGTTACACATACATAACGAGTGCCTGTTCCCCTTAAGTTATTAATAACAACTTCTCCATTATTTAAGATTTTTATTCTCTCTGCATTATCTGTTGCAAATATTATATTATTGTTGTCCATGTGATTTATCAATAAATCTTCATTTGATTGAATTCCGATTGCAGCCCCAGATATAGTTTGATCATTGGAAATTCTAAAAAAGGTATCGCCTGTTCCATTTAAATGTAAATTATCTTCTGGACTTGTTGTTCCAATGCCGACGTTCCCATCAAATGCAACAACTACCCTATCCTGATCAGCTGTTTTTAACAATATCCTTTGAGGATATGTAGGACCATATTCATTTCGTGCTTCAATTTTCATTGTAAGACCTGTACCAACCGTATTATAATCACCTGCTTCAGCAGAAACTTCGATTCGTCCCCATCGGTTAGCATCGTTTTGGTACTGAGTTATTTTTGTTTCGTTGTCGGATCCTTGTAATTTCATATCATCACCACGACGGACGTTATAAGGATATTCTTCACTTTCATCATTAATGGTAATTGTATAACGCAAATAAATGGAGTTATCTGATTCGTTGTCAGAAGACCATATCCACTTTGCAGGGGTGTCACTGGTCATTCCACTTACATTCAGACTCCAAGGGTTTACACCATAGCTGCCATATTCTGTAGCATTATCCCATTCACCATCATCAAAGCCAGTGTTCTTCCACCCTGAAGCTGCGCTATAACTAATTTTCCATTCACTATTAGAACCAATCTTATCTCCATTTACATTTAGTTCGGCTATTAAACCAGCAGCACCACCATTGTCTGTTGCACTAATAGCTACAATATCCCCACTATTAAGGTCAAGAGAAAAAGTTTGAGCGTTTGTCCAATTATTTCCACCACCTAAGTAATTACCGTTTACCCATATCTCATATACATCGTCACAGGCTATAGTTATATTATCACTCGCTTTTGCATTTTTAAATCCGGTAAGGCAAACGAATAAAAATAGTAGTAAAACAAGTGTTGATTTATTTACTTTATTCTCCTTGTTCATTTTAACTCCTTCAAGTTATTTAGATTTTTTTACTTTTTCTTTCCAACTAGCTATAGGCGGAAGTCTATGTTCCCCTATAAACAATTGTGTGTTTATAGGGGAACATGAAATCGTTATTTCCGTAAGCTTGTTGTGAGTTTTGATTATTATTCTGCAGATTTTCCACAGATTTATTCTGATTCTCTATCCTCCTTTCTTGTTTTTGTCCCACCAGATTATCCAGCGAGTTTTGGATAGTTGATGTATATGTTCAGATCCGTTAAAAAGTCTTTCGATAACATGATAAACTGGTCTTTTTTTTCTTTGGCTCCTTTTATTAAGAGAGCGTTTCTTTCTAGGTCGAAATCAGATAGTTTTAAATGAATTGCTCGGGCTACCCTGAGACCAAAAGTGTAACTCGCTTTCAGGTGTTTTACTGATAAACTGACCCGCATATCAGGATCGTGTGGCGTATTTTCGCTTTCACTTTTGCCGTGATAATGAATTTTTGGGTCGGTCATAAAAAATGTTTACTGATATAATGTGTGGCTCAGATGTAACTTTGCATTTTAAAACCACTTATAGGTTTTTTGAAATGGTAGAATTCTTGTTTTGTATTGGTTATCCGTAAGAAAAATGTATTATTACGAAAACTCAAAAAAGTAAATAAATACCGTATTGATCGTATATTAAAGGATAATAAATAAATATAGAATTCAAAAGTGTCAATAAATCAAATTACAGAAAACAAAGGTGCTCGTTTTGGTCGAAATTCAACCATGTTTTCTAAATATATTCCCCGGTATGCTGAGGATTCGATGTTGGTTCGGTTTGTTTACCCGATTAGAAATTGAAAATCTGAGAAATATATGCCTATTTTACCGGCCTGAACTAATTTTGTAACCTTTAGGTGGTTTCAGACGTATAGTATTATGGACTTCTTTGC
>JADFYW010000006.1 GCA_015232855.1 Fibrobacteria bacterium | reverse complement strand
TTCGTTATTTTTCTTTTGTAAATATACTTAACTTTCACCTGAAAAAAGTACAGGGAAACAGAGCTGTAAAACAGAAAAAATCAGTCTCTGGATGGTACCTTATCTTCAAAAGTTTTGAGTTTTACCCCATTTTTCTTACTTTTCCGTATTCAACATTTTATTCCCGGAGGAAAATTATGAGCAATAAGTCCTATCTTGCCATATTTTTAAGTCTTTTTTTATTAACAAATAGCTTTGCAGAAAAAGATGAAGGAGTACAAATTGATCCTTCCTTTTTCACCGCTATACAGTTAGGTCAGATTGTTGATGGTAAATACCGTAACCATGACATGACTGATATTTCCTGGCTCAAAAATTCTGTTGTGAATTTTGGAATGAGTTCGGTTTTTAATGAAAACCTAAAAGTTATTGCGAGCCTGGAGGCAGCAACCTGGTTTAGTACACACCCGATGACCGAGGTTACCGATCCCTATGTACTTCCTGCTCAGTTTACTGCTTTGTCAATTCATCAAGCCGAGGGTGTTTATATGTTTGGTGATCCCGAAGCACCGATGCTTGAAATTGGAGTGGGTATATTCCCTTACAAATACAATTCTGATGTAAAAAATCTTGGTGAATATATGTATCGCAGTGGAACGTATCCAGGGTACCTCATGTCTGAATTTGGGTTTAATTTTTCAAGAGTAACGGGTCTTAGACTCAAACACAGCTTTGACGGCATCTGGAATAATGAATTGATTCTCTCTTCACGAAGCGAAATGCCTCCTCTCCATGATCTTGATTTAACTTACATAACAGATGTTAATATTGGTGAATTCCTTACCCTTGGTTTTGGTTTTCAATGGACTCATATGATTCCTGCTACCGATACCCTTACCACACCCAAAAACAATAAAAATGCCTATTATGAATCAGGCCTGCTAAACAATGTGGATCCAGAAAATATTCCCGCTCCAGGTACCTACCTTGCACTTGATGATACCATGAGCTGTCTGGTAAGAAATGGCTATGTACTTTTGACTGGTCATGACAGTCTTGGTCTTGCAGACGGTTATTATTGTGCCGACAAAAGAGCCCCGGTTGTTGGACGTGCACTTAATACTCCTGACTCACTCAACATACAACAGGTAGACCTCGATTATTACACTTATGAAGGATTCAAACTTATGGGCCGTTTTGCACTGGACCCAAAAGTATTTTTTGAAAATGATCTTTTTGGTCCCTTAGATTTCCGTCTCTATGGTGAATTTTCCGTACTGGGTTTGGAAGACTACCCCATTTATTATGAAAAATTATCAGAGCGCATACCGGTAATGTTTGGTTTTAACTTTCCTGCTTTCAACCTGCTTGATTATCTGAGTATTGAAGTTGAATGGTATGGCTACCAGTATGCCAACCAGCTCAAACAGAATTTTAAACAGACCGGCGGACAAGAAAATTCTGCTACCCCCTGGGAAAGCCAGTATGGTAATTGTCTGCAAGAATCTGATGCCTGCCATGACTACGATACCGATAATTGGAAATGGTCTATTCAGGCAAGAAAGACTATTACCGATGGTTTCATGATAACAGCCATGGCCGCAAGAGACCATCTCCGGCATCAATATCAGAATGAATACACCGAAGACCGGGAAACACTGCTTTTGAAAAACAGTCAGTGGTACTGGATGGTACAATTACTTTTTGGGATCTAGGCCCAAACCATTTTTTTAAATACTGTTTTTACTTTACAAAGGATTTATTATGGCAATAGAAGGTTTATCAATTATCGGTGAATCAATTAACGATTCCGTTCCATCCACACAAGGCATCTTTGAGGCTAATGATATTGATGGGCTGTTGGCCCTGGCTAAAAAGCAAGACGAAAAAGGTGCTGCTTTTATTGATGTTAATATCGGCCGTCGTACTCCCGATTTTATGGCAGAGATGATTACCAAAGTACAAAGCGTTACTACAAAACCCCTGGTAGTAGATACCCCGGATTATGAAATTGCAGCAGCAGGACTTAAAGCTTATGATACCGCAAAAGCCGGTGGCGCTCTTCCTGTGCTCAACTCCATATCACCACTGCGACCAGAGCTTTTTGACCTGTATAAAGAAGTGCCTTTCCGGCCCATCCTTATGGTTTCTGAACGTATGGAAGGGACTTCACCACAACCCAATAAAACAGCAGAAGAAACGTATCAAACCACCAAAAGTATGTTAAAGGAAATACGTGATCGTGGGCTGGATATTCCAGTAAGCGACTGTATCATAGATACTGGTATTGCCCCCATTGGAAGCGACTGTGAAGATCAACTGAAACGGGTACTCGATTCACTTAAGCTCATCCACGATGACCCTGAATGTGCCGGAATACATGCTTCAGTAGGCCTGAGTAATTTTACCGTTATGCTCCCACCCAAACGACCGGATGGTATGCCGATTAAAAGTGCACTTGAAAGTGCCTTCCTCACTATGGCCATGCCTCTTGGGCTTGATATGGTGATAGGCTCTGTTGCCAGGAAATACGAAACCCTGCCCGAAGATCATCCTGCCATGGCTTGTCTCAGAGATGTTATAAAAATGGGTGGATTCGATGCCCTTACGCGGGTTATTGAGTTTTACTCATAGGTTCTTCAGTCCCTTAGAATTAGGCTGTAAAAAGTTAGTTTCTAACAGGGTCACCTGAGTCCTACAAAAAAAGTATTGAAAAAGGTTGAAACCAGGGAAATTCAACTTGTTTTGCAGTATTTAAACCTTTCTGCCATAAATACAGTTATTAGGCATAGATTTTGAATATGGGTAATACTATTTTTAAAACAATCAATTAACTAAATATCTATTCCATTTATTTTCTTCAAAGAAAGGATGAAAAATGAAAATTGTATATGTTTTACCTGTTTTTGGTATAATAGCCCTGCTATTTACCTTTTGGAAGACCGGATGGGTCTCCAAACAAGAAGCTGGTACTGATAAAATGAAAGCTATCGGTACCCACATTGCAGAAGGAGCTATGGCGTTCCTCAAAGCAGAATATAAAATTCTCAGTGTTTTTGTTGTGGCTATTGCTGTTTTACTGGCATTTAAGGGTATGGCAGAAAAAGAATCCAGTGCGCTTATTGCACTTTCTTTTGTAACGGGCGCTGTTTGTTCAGGTCTTGCCGGTTTCTTAGGTATGCGAGTTGCGGTTAAAACCAATGTACGTACCACCCACGCTGCTCAGCATTCTTTAGGCAAAGCTCTTTCGGTAGCATTTGCTGGGGGTTCTGTAATGGGCCTTGGAGTAGTTGGCTTAGGTGTATTAGGCTTAAGCGGGCTTTTTTGTCTTTATTCACAAGTACTTGGTGCAGAGTGGGACATGAATAAAGTACTCAATGTACTTTCTGGTTTTTCTCTGGGTGCTTCTTCCATTGCTCTTTTCGCAAGAGTTGGTGGTGGTATCTACACCAAAGCTGCTGATGTAGGAGCAGATTTGGTCGGTAAGGTAGAAGCCGGCATTCCTGAGGATCATCCCTTAAACCCTGCGACTATTGCAGACAATGTCGGTGATAATGTGGGTGATGTGGCCGGAATGGGTGCAGACCTTTTTGAGTCTTTTGTGGGATGTATTCTCGCATCAATGGTTCTCGGTAGTGCTTTTATAGGAGCCACCGGCTTTTCAGACAACTTTAGTGGTCTGTCCGCAGTACTCCTTCCCATGATGCTTGCATCTGCCGGAATCGTTTGTTCCATCATCGGAACATTTTTTGTTAAAGTAAAAGAGGGAGGGAATCCTCAAACCGCATTAAATACCGGTGAATTTCTCTCAGCAGGCATCATGTTGGTCGCATCCTATTTTCTCATCACCAATATATTACCTGAAACCTGGTCAATGGCCGGTAAAGAATATTCAGCGTTAAATGTATTCTGGGCCACAATCGTTGGACTTTTAGCAGGCCTTGCCGTTGGTAAAATCACAGAGTATTATACAGCAACTGATAAAGCCCCGGTATTGTCTATTGTGAAACAGTCTCTTACCGGTCCGGGTACCAATGTTATTGCTGGTCTCGGTGTTGGCATGATGTCAACAGGTATTCCTATTCTGATTATTTCCGTTGCCATTATGAGTTCATTTAAATTAGCCGGTCTTTATGGAATAGCAATTGCTGCAGTTGGTATGTTGGCCAATACCGGTATTCAGCTGGCAGTGGATGCCTATGGTCCTATCTCTGATAACGCTGGTGGTATTGCAGAAATGGCTGACTTACCCAAAGAAGTACGGGAACGTACCGATAAGCTGGACGCTGTTGGTAACACAACCGCCGCAATTGGTAAAGGCTTTGCTATCGCTTCTGCGGCACTTACTGCTCTGGCTCTTTTTGCTGCTTTCATGCAGCAGGCAGGTCTCACCATGATTAATCTTGCCAACCCCACCACTATGGCTGGCGTTTTTGTTGGCGGTATGCTTCCCTTTGTTTTTTCCGCCCTTGCAATGAATGCGGTTGGAAAAGCAGCTATGGCTATGATTAAGGAAGTACGGCGCCAGTTCGCCGACATTCCTGAACTTAAAGCTGCTCTTTCTGTTATGCGGAAATATGATTCTGATATGGATAATGCTACACCAGAGGATAAAAAGATTTTTGATGCAGCAGAAGGTAAGGCAGAATATGGGAAGTGTGTGGACATCTCCACCAAATCTTCTCTTAAAGAAATGGTTTTACCAGGACTTTTAGCTATTGCCGTTCCTGTGGCAGTTGGTTACACCCCTTTTCTGGGAGCCGAAGCTCTTGGTGGATTGCTGGCTGGTGTTACCGTCACCGGCGTACTCATGGCTATCTTCCAGTCCAATGCAGGTGGTGCCTGGGATAATGCTAAGAAGGTTATTGAAGGCGGGATTGAGATTGATGGCCAGAAATTTGGGAAAGGCTCAGAAGCTCATCATGCAGCTGTTGTAGGGGACACCGTAGGTGATCCTTTCAAAGATACTTCAGGTCCTTCTTTGAATATCCTTTTGAAACTGATGAGTGTTGTTGCGCTTATTATTGCGCCATCCATTAGTTAGAAGATTAAACGATGCAAAAGACAATCTTAAAAGGATTATCTTAATAACATGTCATTCCCCGGCTTGACCGGGGAATCCAGCCTAAAATAATTGGCAACAATAAAATTCTATCTTGTATTTGTTTGGATTGCCCGGTCAAAGCCGGGCAATGACTGTTTCTGGGACAGTCTATTTGATATGCTAACGTTATGCCATGGAGTAGGCGTACTGCTCAGACAAAATTGAGCGTAGTTTTTTAAGTGCCTTATTTTTTATCTGACGAATTCTTTCTTTGGAGAGGTTTTGCTCCTCACCAATTTCAGAAAGACTCAGAGAATGCATATCTGACAGGCCAAAATATTCACGCAGTACCCGGGATTCTCTTTTATTCAGGCATGTTGTAGCGTTTTTAATATGTTCTTTTCGTTCCTGTTCGTAAAAACTCTCTTCCGGTGTATTTTCATCAGAAGCAAGTACTTCTTTGAGAGAAATATTCTCGTCTTTCTTTACCCGGGAATCAATAGACACTGGTGTGTCCATAAATCTTACAATTGCTTTGAGGTCTTCAGTATCCTTACCCAAGGCGCCTTTCAGATTTTCCCAGTCAAACTCAGTGCCTCCAATAATGGATTTCATAGGAAGTGTTTGTTTAAATAAGATACGTAGCTTTTCTTCTTTATTTGAAGCCAGACGGATAAGTCGTGACTGGTTAAAAATGGCATAGCGTATGCTTTGGCGGATCCACCAAATTGCATAGGTGATAAATTTATTTTTCAAAGCCGGGTTTACGCGCATAGCCGCCTGTATAAGGCCGATATTTCCTGCACTGATAACATCTTCAAGTTCAAGACCCTGGTTGCGAAACTTATAGGCTATCTTCACAACAAATAAAAGGTGTGAATTTACGAGTGCGTTTAATGACTTTCGAGATCCTTGCTGTACCTTGAGAATAAGACTTTTTTCCTGCTCTCTTTCTAAGGCAGGATAGCGCTTGGCCTCTTTGATATATCGTCTGAGGATTTTATTATCCTTTTGCCAGAATTTATTAATCATAATGTTTTCCTTGAATTGATAAGTATGAGGGGGACGCTTGAGAAGAGGAGCGAAAAAACCAAAACAGTTTCAACGCGGAGCCAATAAAAAAATTGGTGGGGGAAAGCAGAATTTCTGCCTATAGGTCTATTATCCCATTATTCTAAAACAGGAGTCAAGTTTTTTTAAAAATAGATGGAAAGAAGGATATCTCAAAAAAGTCAAATATCAGATTTTGACTTTAAAAAGCTGATATTTTGGCCAAATTAGCCACTATTTGAAAAATTAGAACTTTTAAAAAACTAAACTTTGCCACTGGTTACCAGTTTTGCAAAATGAGCAAAAGAGCGATCATAGGTTCTTTCAGCGTTATCCGGAAAAAAACAGGCAGGAGCTTCACGCTTCCTGAGATGATAAGAAAGACATTCACAGCACTTTCCTTTTCTGCTGCAGGAACCGGAACTACAATTACAGCTAGTTATGTTTTTGTCTTTTATACATTCCATGTTTCATCTCCTTCTTTACATAAGAGTTCCATGTTTGATATTCGCAATTCAGGCAACCCATCGCTATCCAATACCAGTTCTCCTTTGCTATTAAGAGAAATAAGATAATGGTGAGGTTGAAAATTAAGATCAGTAATACCTGCTTGTTTAAGCCGGTTCATTTGCTTTTCTAAGAGAGTCTTTGACATTTTGGGAGATATAACGCCGCTGCGTCTGGCAAGGGCGAGATTAATGCCACTATAAAACTCACCGTCCCGCACTGCAAGGAGTTCGTCTGGCCCGTTCCAATGCCCCCAAAGTGTGATGTAATTACGTTCTTTTTGTAGCACAAAAGTACCGTCTGGCATAAGAATATGTTTATGGGATTCATAGCGTCGGTTATCGGCCATGTAATCCATGGCTAACGTTTGTTGACCGGTCATATATATAGCGCGTGGGTAAATAGTATGTATGTTTTGAGCATTTAAGGTATGCGCTATAGCGAATTCTTCAAAAGGGCTATTGTACCCATAACCTAATATCTGTTTGCCTTTGCCATCAAACCCATAGAGATCCGGTTTGTCGCCAAGCCGGGAAACCCGCCATACAATATGGATGTTGTCTTTGGTAAGTGTGTAGTAAACGGGATATGAATGACTGAGTTTTTTACGGGGTGTTTTTCGCCAGCGTTCCGGAAGGAAATAATCAAATAAAACCGGGTCGCGTCCAAGCACCCACAGAGAGCCACCAGTACTTTGTACTTTGCCGTAAATGTAGTCGAGCCCAAAAATATTCACCATTTTTAAATTAGGTGGAATGTCATGGTTAATGTATGTGTTAAATCGATCCCGCTGTCGTTTCAGGTAGTCGCTTCGTCTGAAGGCTTTTAGCCGCTGTTCCCTATCGGGTGTTCGTTGGAGCATTTCAAAGTCAATGTAAGCATAGAGCATGTCACCATTTTTATTTTTAATAAAATTTCCGTCTTTATTCAGGCGGACAATAATATGACGAGGTTTTCGGTCCAGGTCACGAAAACCTTTGTGATGGAGGTCTTTATCTACCATTAGCATGAGATGGGTAAGCTCTTCATCACTCATATTGATGCGTTTGGCGGCTTCAACAGCGTCAATCCCCTTTACCCATTCATACATCACCAGATAACGCCGGTTTAGGTCAAGATCTATCTCCTGCATACGTGATTTCTTCTCAAACTTGTACTCTTTTCTACCGAGTTTGTCAGAATGTACTCTTTCTGCTGGTATATATATACCAAGAGGTTTATGGGTATAAATGGTGCCTGCCGATTCATAACGCGTATTTCGCATTTCCATGACAAGAGAAAATTCTTCAAAAGGGCTGTTAAATTCAGCGGTACCGAAGTCAGATAAGTTATCAACGTCAAGTCCTGGCACGTCCTGTCCAACCCGAGAATATTTCAGGACAATATCAATGGGGCAGCCGTCCTCTTCTTTGATTTTAATTTTATAAACGGTCCCACTGCCCTCCTGTTTCTCCCATTTGTTTTCAAAGTCGTTATACCATTTATCGGGAACCAGGTGCTTGAAAAAGGGATGACCATATTGGGTGAGATAAAAATCGTCACCATTAGGCAGTTTTACCCAGAGGTAAGTAACACCAAGAATCTTTACAAAAGAAGAGTCTGGGGGCAAATGTTCGGGAGGAATACTGGGAAATGACATGGATGTATGCTGTTGGTGTTATCGTCCCTTTATAGCCAGGAGAAAATGAGTAATGATTTCTGGAAGAACTCTTATAATCATTTCCTTTTCATTACTTTATTAATAAGAGACTTTGCTTGAGTCAAATCAACCGGACATTTTTCAAAAGAAAGAATATTAGCGGCTTCTAATTCTAAAAATAATGCAGGAATATCAGGGATTTTCAAGGACGTTTTTTGTAAGAGTTCTTTGTTTCTTATAACCTGTTCAGGTTCATGAATATAACCAATGGTGTTATTTTCAAGTATGGCGATGCGGTCACAAATTTTTAATAAATCATCAAGTTTATGGCTGCTTATCAGGATACTTACATTTTTTTCTTTGTATTTATTTAAAAAATCTACTGTGGCTGAAATACCCTCTTCATCTAAATCAGAAAAAGGCTCATCAAGGAGCAATAATTTTGGTAATCCAAGTAGTGAAAGCCCTAGAGCAACTCTTCTGCGCTCTCCTGTTGAAATCTCATCAATGAACCATTCACGAGCATCTGCCAAATTTACATCTCGCAATACTCTGGTGACGTTCTCTTCAATGGCCCTTCCTTTGAGACCCATTAAACGGCTGCTTCGGGCAAGCTCGTCTTCAACTGTGGGACCAGCGAGTTGATTCTCAGGATTTTGTTCAACCATCGTTACAAATTCACTGAGCATACGCTCATTATAGTCTTCAATCAGAGTGCCACCGAGCTCAATAGTTCCACTGCTTACAGGCATATATCCTGAAATCAATTTAAAAAGTGTGGTCTTCCCGCATCCATTTGGTCCAATTAGTCCAACAATTTCAGACTCAAACAGGGACATATTGATGTCGACTACTGCGTTATTCCCGGCCGGATACGAAAAAGAGGCTTTGGTTATTTTTGCTATTGGTTGGGTGTCAGGCATACGCTACTCTCCTAATTATCCAGATTTAAATTTATCATTGCTATAAGTGCCCAGTATATTTTATTACTCTATCTTTATCACAAGATAATAATAATCCTTTTCATTTATCGGCAATAAATTAAAGGTTACTATAAAAAACCGCCAAAAATCAAAAAAAAACACGATTCCTATCGGAGACTACGGGTGAGGCCAGGGGGGGATTGAAAAAGGCAAAACAGGCAGAGGCAAGTCACCAGACTTTTTATTATAAATAAGTTAACTTTCTGATTATGACGGTTCAGGTAAAAGTCTGCGGTATTACCAGTCTGGATGAAGCACAGGCAATGGAGGGACTCGGTGTAAGATATTTTGGCTTTAATTTTTTTCCCAGTAGCAAGCGTTACATCACCCCTGACAAAGCGCAGGAAATTATTCAGCATCTCTCGCCCGTTTCTATTCCCATTGGTCTCTTTGTTGATGAAGACATCAATACACTCCTGTCGATTACCCGCCAGACAAAAGTATCTATGGTCCAGTTACATGGTTCTGAATCTGAAACCTATATTTCACAGATGCTTTTGCCTGTTATCAAAGCTGTAGCCGTGGCTCCGGATACAAAAGCACTGCCTTCTCCTGTTAGTGGTATAAGGTATCTGCTCTTTGATACTAAAACAGATAAACACTTTGGGGGGACAGGCAGCTGTTTTAACTGGAACTTACTGTCTACCTACAAAGGAGTGGTACCCTTTTTTCTGGCAGGTGGTCTTGGGCCTGAAAATCTTGAAGATGCATTAAAAGCTTCTAAACCATACGCGGTAGATCTCAACAGCAGGATCGAAATTTCCCCAGGCAAAAAAGATCTGAAAAAACTGGAGCAATGTATGGAGATTATTAAAGACTTTCGGCTTTGATGTTATCTAAGTATCTCTCCAGCATTGCTTCTGGTAAGCGTTTATTCCTGAGTTCCTGGGGTGAAATATAATAGCGATTATTACATAATTTTGAACCTATAATCACTTTTGGATGAGTCTGTAAAACCGATATCAGAGTATCCGCTTCAAAACGATCAATATCATACTGGCATATTACTGAGATTTTATTTTTTGGGAAGAACTCATTGAGAAGATATTCATATTCAATTAATCGCTCACTCCCGGGAACAGGGCTTTGCAGCCAGTTCATCAGTATTTGCTCATGTTTTGAAGAAAGGGAAGAAGCGTTAAGTGGCTTTTGGGCAGCCCAGGACATTTCACCGGTGCCCCGAAGAGCGGTATAGCCTTCGGATACAGCTCTTTGGGTTTCCTGTTTTAATAATTCAAGCATAGATTGGGGAGTAAAAGAGTATTCCCGTAAGTAGGTGTCATTTGCAGTTAAAAAAACGAGTTGGCCCTTTGCTATGTATCCGTCTGTTTTAACTCCGCTATCTTCAAGGTAATCAATAATAACATCAGAAGTTCGTGAGTTGGTAATGTAGATGACTTTTTGATCATAAAATAAACCTTCGCAGATAAACGGGATAATTACGTCCTGGAAGTCTTTTTCATTGGACAATAATGCACAAAGATGCTCACCCGTTTTAAATTTCATTTGCCTTTCCATAGCCTTTTTTGTAATGTTTTGCGAACTTTCTATACCCTAATACATAAAATACTTATGAAAACAGAAAAAGATTAATATTTTTTCAATAATGCCTTAAGACTGCTTTTTTGGGATCAACAGTTCTTTTCGATCACACTCACAATTTTACCAATACTGTCCAGCATATCGCTTTTTTGCATTTTTTCAATAAATTGTGTGCGATCCTGGTAGAGCTGCCGGATTTCTTTAAGGAGTATCCCTGGAGTGACAGATTCTTCATGTTTAAACCGACAGAACCCTTGTTTTGAAAAAGACTTTGCATTGAGAATCTGATCGCCCCGGCTAACCCGCTCTGAAAGAGGAACAAGAAAATGAGGCTTTTTTAAAGCTAAGAGTTCAAAAAGTGTATTGGCGCCCGCTCTGGACACAACAATGTCTGCGATAGCCATAATGTCTGGTAACTCAGATTTAATAAATTCAAATTGCCGGTAACCGTTTAAATAAATGGAAGCGTCTATTTTTCCATTTCCACAGATATGGATAATATCAAATTGTTCTATGAGTGGGTTAATTGTTTTTCTTACAATCCTATTCAGATTTTCAGCGCCTAAACTGCCCCCTGTGATTAGCAATATGGGCTTTTTTCCATTAAAACCGCAAAAAGAGAGTCCACGTTCCCGGTTTCCAGTAAAGAGTTCGGAACGGACAGGAATACCGGTATATTCTGCAACGCCTTCAGGTAGATAATCACCGGTTTCAGGAAATGCAGTACAGATTTTTTTTGCAAAACGAATACTAATTCTATTTGCCAGACCCGGTGTGATGTCAGATTCATGCAAAATAACAGGGACTTTTAACCATTTGGCTGCTACGGTAACGGGAACGCTTACAAATCCCCCTTTTGAAAATAAAACCCGGGGTTTAATTTTCCTGAGCAGGAAAAAGGCCTGTATGGTTCCTATAATCACCCGGAAGACATCTGAAAAATTTTGAAGATCAAAATATCTTCGTAATTTACCAGTAAGAATTGAAAAATAGGGCATGGAGTTTCCCACCAGCTCTTTTTCAATTCCTTTTTGGGAGCCTATATAAACTGTTTTCCAGCCATCTTCGTGCAATTTCTTAACGATTGCCAAATTGGGAAGGACGTGCCCGGCAGTACCACCTCCGGTAAGAACTATCAGTTTATCATTGGGTTTACGGGTGATATATACTCCTTGATTCTAATAGGCTAAAAGTATTTTAATGTACATCTTTTTCAAAATTGAACATAGGGTTTTTCTATTTCCAAATCTAGAAAAATATTGTACAATGCTAATTGAAAACAAGCACCTCTGATTTATGTCCAACCACTTTTTTTTAGCAGAAGCACTATTCAGGCAAAGTAAATATAGTGAATCTCTGGAACATCTGAAAAAAGCAATAGAAGACGATCCCACAAATCCGGTACTTTTTGCTTTTCGGGGGCTTTGTCTCTTAAAGGCAAAAATGTACTCTGAATCAGAGCGCTCCCTTGAAGAATCCCTGGCTCTCGATCCCAACAATGATTTCGCTTATTATGTGTATGCCAGCCTGTCGCTTAATACCTCCCATTATAAACTGGCTGAAGAAAAGATAAACAGTGCTATTGATATCAATCCTATCAATGCGGAATACTATGGAGTACTGGCACTTTGCTTGTATAACCGTCATGCAAAGCTCGAAACTATTCGAAAGATTGTTAAGCAGGGCCTTTCATTCGACCCACATAATAACATGTGCAAAAACGTATTATCAATGGTTGAAATTCGCCAGGGTAAAAGTAAACTGGCTTCAGATATTCTTGACTTTCACCTGGAAAATGACCCTACTAACAGCCTGTCACTGGTGAATCAGGGTTGGAACTTTTTGCATCGGGGAGAATATAAACAAGCGCTAAATTTTTTTAACACGGCCCTTGAATATGAACCGGGAAATAGCTGGGCCAAAACAGGTAAAAAGCAGGCATTAAAAGCCCGGATGTTTTTTTATCGGCCTCTGTTAAAATACTTTCTCATGTTATCGCGTATGTCTCCCGCAAAACGGTTTTTATGGATATTCGGGATATATATCGTATTCATACTTATTTCCCGGATTGATTCTCCACTAGGGATAACGGCCTCAGTTTTGGCAATAGCCTATGCGGGATTTGTGTTTTTAACCTGGCTTGGTGATAGCCTTGCCAGTGCGATGCTGATTTTTTCAAAGGAAGCTAAAGGTTTATTCACAAAGGAAGAAAAACGAAACACCTTTATACTTGCAGGAAGTCTCTTAACCACAGGCTTATGTATTGCCGCATATGTTATATCCCGGAAAGATGTGTTCCTCTTTTGTGCTGCCGGGCTTTTTCTGTTGTCTATCCCCCTTAATACAGCCCTTCAGGATGAACGCCCCAGGCGACGAAGACTCGCCTTTATATTTATTGTTATCATTGTCATAAGCGGTGCTGTGGTACTCACCACACCTTTTTACATGAGTGAGGGGTTTATGAACAGTTATCAATCTCTTATGATTGGGGGCTATTTGCTTGTGTCCCTCAGCCTCTGCAGCATTCTTTATTTTATAAAAAAATAAAAATTCAACCCACGGCTCTTTTACCACGAGCGGCATAAGGGCCAAATCTAAAACTCCAGCAGCAGGCCTATCCGGGAATAAAGTCCTTCTGTGCTACCAATTTTCTGGTAGCCACCCATAAGGAGAATTGAGGAGCGTTCTCCGTTCTTCCAGTCTAATCCTCCACCGGCGCGTAGCATGGTGGCAGCGTTGTTGCTGTGATAATAATATCCCATATCCCCGGTAAAAAATGGAAGAATAATCCGGCCAAAGGGGAGGCGCATTAACAAATTAGCGGTAACGGGAACACCAGATTGCTCCTGGCCTGAGGTTATGCCAAGGAGTATTTGCTCATCAAACTTATAATACCCATAAACGCTAAAGGCGAAGGAATGCTTGCTATTGATATGAGAGGCGCCTATGGAACCCCCAATGGCATATTTGGCTGAAGCATTTTGCAGGCCAAACAAGGCAAAAAGTGCAATTAGAATAACTTGTCTTTTCATATTAAAAACAATATAAATTTATTTAATAGCTAATGTGTTCTCTCTTCTCTGTCCCACATACCACCTGAATGATGCTTTCTCTGCCGGGCTGCTTTAACCATACCAAGGAAAAGCGCAAAATTCATAGATGAAAAATAATAGGCGATAGTAAATATGAGGCGGGATTTTTTCCCTTTTCGCTGGATAAAGTAACCCAGAATGGCAAAAAGATAAAAAAGGGCCTGCAGTCCAAATAAAAACAAAAAGAGGGGGGATGGAGAAACTATTTGTATCAATATATTCAATAAAAAAACCATTATCAGAAGTAATGGTCCAATCCAGCGCAAAAATTTATGAGAAAAGAAACTGTACGCTGTAATTCCGAGAAGGGGATTCAGCATTTTTATGTACAGAGGCAAGTAGTTAAAATTAGCCTCACCAATACGTACCTTCCTCCGAAACTCTCCAAATTTATCCAGAGAAGTTTCTTCTCTGCCTATACTCAGAGGCTCATAGACCGCTTGATAACGCCTGGAAATAATCTGAGTGGTCAGGAAAAAATCATCCATTACAGTTTTTCCTTCTGGAATGGGAACATAGAGTTCTTTGCGAATGGCATAAATGCCCCCATTAGCTCCCATTACAATGCCCAGTTTGCCTTCGAGGTATTTAATTTCTGATTCAAACTTCCAGTAAAAACTCTCACCCTTACCCAGCATGGAACCTGTCGCGTCTTTGAGTACCAGGCGTCCGCATACACATCCTGTTTTTTCATTTGAAAAGTTTGCAATAAGCTGCTGTACCGAATTTTGTAACAACATGGTATTGGCATCACAAAAAAGGAGTATCTCTCCGCTTGCCTGGGGTGCCAGACTATTGAGGACTGCAGCCTTCCCACGGCGGGATTTAAACTTGAAGAGCTTCATTTTATGTTCAGGGGAGATTTCTTTTTCAATCAGCTCATTGGTATTGTCTGAAGAACAGTCGGAACCAAATAAAATTTCCAGCTTTTCTTTGGGGTAATCTAATTCCAGTAAATTTTGGATCTTTTCCCGGATGATTTTTTCTTCATTATATACCGCAACCAAAATGGAAACTTTTGGCTGGGAAGCGGATTGCTTGTCCTGTTTTTTCTTTAAGAGAGGAACAAGTAATTGCAGTGTAAACGGGTATACCAAATAGGTATGAGCGAGAAGAAAAATACCTATCCAAAAAAGGAAAATCATTTAGGCTGTTTTTTCAAAAAATCCTGCAGTGTTTCCTGCCGTTCCCTTGCACCTGAGGATACGTATTGGAGCATATTGAGCATCAGGTCTTTATCGGCATAAGCAGAATAACTGCCGATAATTTCAGCTTTTGCATTCATAAATATATAGGTAGGAAGACCATAGACTCCCAACTCGCCTGCAAAAGCCTTTTTGGATATTTTTTTGCCCTGCCAGGTAATTGATTCACTACTTTCTGTATTAATTTTAATGGATACGTAATTTTTACTGAGTTCCGCCAAAATGGTCGGTTCTTTAAAGGTGGTATTATCCATTACCGTACAGATATTACACCAGTCAGCATAAAAATCAATCAGAATATATTTCTTTTCTTTGGCTGCTTTTTCCAGGCCTTCATTAAAGGGCACCCAGTTGACCTTTTCACCTGAATAAACAGGTATAAGGCTGATAAGCAGCCAGAAAGAAATTAAATATGCTTTATACACAGTCTTATGCTAGCTGGTTGTCGATCTTTGCAGTAATGGAATCTTTTGAGACTGCGCCAACAATCTGCTCAACAACCTGACCATTTTTAAAAATAATAAGTGTGGGAATGCTCCTAATACCAAAAGTTGTGGATACATTGGGAGACTCGTCTGTATTTACTTTACCCACTTTGATTTTACCCGCATAATCACCAGCAATTTCTTCTACAATCGGACCAATCATCCGACAAGGGCCGCACCAGGGTGCCCAAAAATCAACCAGAATTACTTCTGCATCTTTTATTGTTTCGTCAAAATTACTGTCGTTTAATGTTAGAACATTTTCTGAAGCCATACTATTCTCCTTTGTGGGCTTTTTCCATTTTATCGAGGTTTTTTAGTACAATCTCTTGAAATTCTGACCAGACTTCCGGGGCCTGTTTCAATTTTTCAAGGTATGCCGTATATTCCTCTGCTGAAGTTCCGTATTTCTGTATTATAACTTTCCTAATTTGTGCCGCTCGTTCTGCCTTATGGGAATTCCCCAGATTGGCCAAGCGTAACTCTAAGTATAAGTTTATAAAATTTTCGTCAATTTTGAGGTGCTCTTTTTGTTCACAGGCAAAAAATATTCCTGTAACCAAAAGTAAAACTATGAGGTGAAATGGCCTTAGGATAGATTTTTTGAATAGAATATCTGCCATATGAGTTAAAACTAGCTAATTATTGTATTACTTAAAACTTAATCTTACTTATGCTGCTTTATAAGAAAATAGCAGAAATTGAAATAATCGACCATAGAAACCACTTATTTATCAAAGCTCCCCTATAAATTCTTAAATTTGCCACTAGTATTCTCATTATGAAGTTTTCAATGCAAATTCATGGTTTTCAAGCAAAAATAGCTCAGATGGTATCTGTTCTTTTTGGTATTTTCTTCCTTTCCGGATTGTTTTTAGGGTGTGCCCATATCGAAGCTCCTCCTGGAGGCCCGGAAGATATAACACATCCTACTCTTAGTGCGGTTTTTCCTAAACCGGGGGCAGTAAATCAATCAATGGAATTGGATGTTCGTCTGGAATTTTCTGAATGGGTGAATAAAACCCTGAAACAAAGTGATATTTTTATTTCTCCGGCCCTTCCGCGACAGCTGAAATATAAAGTGAATGGAAAAATGATAACCGTAAACTGCGCTTCCCGGCTGGACTCAAATACCACCTATATTATTTCGGTAAAAAATGGCATCAAGGATTTACATAATCTTCCTCTGGAAAAAAATTTCAACCTGATTTTCACTACCGGTGAAAGGCTCGATTCACTCTCTCTTAAGGGTAAAATTTTCTTCCCCAAAGAGAGTAAAAATTTGATTGTAGGTCTCTACCCGGTAGATGAGAGGCGGCAGACACTAAGACACCTGACCCAGCCAGGGGATAAAGAAGTGGATACGCTCCCCCATGTAGGCAGAGAACGGCCCATGTATCTGATACCCGCAGATACTCTGGGAGTTTTTACCTATATGGGCATTAAACCCGGTAAATATGCCTTGTTAGCTTTTGGAGACAATAACAATAATCTAAGACCAGATTTAGGCACAGAAAAAATAGCAATTGGTGAAGCAACCTTAACTACTCCGTTCACCAAAACACAGGTTTTTCAGTTGGACGCCTATGATACAATACCTCCCGCTTTTGTTTCTGCTCTTTGGCAGGGAGAGACCCTTGATAGTGCGGGCGAAAGCCTCAAAACCAATGGTACCGCCCTGGTTAAGTTCAGTGAAGATATGTATATACCTTCCATTCTGAAAAGAGACAATTTTCTGGTAACATCAGCGGATTCTTCCGATACTATCAGTATTACCAGTATTTGCCTCAAACCCGGTTCAAAACAGGAATTAGAACTTTTTACCCAGGCGTTGGAACCAGAGAGTCTGTACCTTGTTCATTGTTTTAAAGGCTTTGATCAGTCTGGTAACAGCCTGGATACAGCAAAAAAGAAGGCCTTTCTCAAAGTGAGTGATAAAATCGATTCTTTGCCACTTGCCATCCAACCCCTTAGTTTTAACAACGGGGATTCTTCTGTCTTTTTTATGGAACTTCCGGAATTTTATATCAATAAAATAATCACCCCTTCTCTTCTGGATACCCTGCAAAACCAGCTTCTTTGCCAGTCAGGGTCTGATACGGTCCTTTGTGATCTTATCCGAAAAAATCACCATGTTTTTTCCCTTGAAATATCCCCCGGTAAGCCGCTGCCCTTAAAAGGCCAATCCATTATGATTGAGCAACTCTTACCCATCCCTGTTGATACGATATCAGAATCATCGAAAGTGACTGGGGATACTCTGGAGACAGATAGTAATGCAATAGCTTATAAGAGAGATACCACGGTATCTGGCGCAGATATAAAAGAATCTGCACCCGACACTATGGACACAATGCTTGATAGTATTCCGGTTAAAGATACCGCAGATACATCAATCATTGACTCTAAACCAGGGTTTAAAAAAGTGCTGCTAGGCTCTTTTACTCTCCCCAATGACAGTAACTGGGGGACATGTGAAATAATGCAGCCCGGTGATCGCAAGCCCTGGACTGTAATCCTTAAGCACTTGTCGTGGAAGCGGGAGTTTACTTATGGTGTGAAGCCCCAAAACCGTCATGATATTAAACAAGTCCCCGCTGGGAAATATCTTGTAGAATATTTCCATGATAAAAACATAAACAATCAATGGGATCCCGGTAGTCTGGCACCCTGGTCGGCCCAGGAAGCTCGTGGTAATCTTGAGGATACAGTGGTAATAACTCCTGGTAAGCGCACGGAAGTGGAAATTCAGTGGCCTCCTGATTTAGTTCCTCCAAAAAAAGAAGCTCCTTAGTATCAATGATGATACAATCTTTCTGTATTTATTATTGATATTGATACATAAGTTGCTTCATTAAGAAAAATTCAGCTGTATTTGTTAAAATAAAATTGGTACAGTTCTTGCGATTTAGTTCTGTATGAACCAGAATAAAAAAAATGGCAAATCCGGAGTAGAAGACTTTCCGAATTTTTAACCAACTTTATTTTCTCTTCCATTTGCGGAAGAAAAGCGATACCAGATAGGTGGCTCCGGCTAGCTCGATTATAGTGGCTCCTGCAGGTAATTCCGGGCTGTAGCTAATAACGAGTCCCGCAAAAATAAGGATGAAGCAGAGGATAGTAGCTCCAATCATCATAAACGAAAGTTTCCGGGTAAAAGGGGCAATCGTTGCGGCGGGGATGCTCAAGAGGGCAATGACTAATACAATGCCAACCACCTGAACCAATAATACTGTTGTAAGGGCAATAAGCATAAACATGAGCATGGTATAAAATCCCACTGGGACACCCCTCACTCTGGCTGCTTCTTCATTAAAACAGATGGCCAGAATCCGGTTATAAAAAAGCAGTGTCAACACCAGTATGATAATATCAAGGATTGCCATTAATAATAAATCGGTACCGGAGACCATTAATATATTGCCAAAAAGATAGCTCATGAGATCTTGTCCGTATCCCGGTGTTTTCATCACAAAGCTTATACCGAGAGCCATGCCCACTGCCCACACAATACTCATGACCGAGTCGGCCCGCTCCTTCATGTATATCGTGGCCAACCCGATAATGGTAGCCCCAACCAGAGACGCGACAACAGCTCCTGCCAGGGGAGTCATCCATTCAAGACCATACACAACTTGAAAATAACGAGCTGCTCCCATGCCGCCCAGTACACAATGCGAAATCGCTCCTGCAATGTAGCTGGAGCGGCGCACCACAATAAGACTTCCCACTACTCCTGCGGGAAGAGAGGCCAAAAAACCCGCCAGAAGCGCTGCTTGTAAAAATGAATACGCGGGCAAATCAGTAAAAAACTGGATCATTCCCGGATGTCCTTTTCTGCGTTTGGTTCTGCCTTATGGGGTATCTGATGGCTGTGAGAACGATCAAAAATAGTACAGTTATGCTGATGGTGAAGCAGAGCTATTTCTCCTCCATAGGCCTTTTGAATAGTCTCAGGATGCAGGTCTTCAATAGGGCTCATATGCGCTCCAACATTTACACAGAGTACATGAGTTACAGTATTTATCACCGTATTTACATTATGGGATACGGTGACCACCGTCATTCGGTTTTTAAGTTCTCTCAGTAAAGTATGTATGGCCCGTTCACCTTCCATATCGATATTGGCTGTAGGTTCATCCAGGAGTAGGAGGGATGGTTCTTCTACCAGGGCCTGGGCTATTAATACTCGTTTTTTTTGCCCTCCTGATAACTGTGAAAAAGGCCTCTCTGCGTTTTCGTCCAGGCCGGCCAGTTCCAGTTTTTGCATGGCAGTGATTTTATCTTTTTTGGAATAGGCTCCCCAGCTTCGTTTCCCGGAAAGTCCCATGAGTACAACATCTTGTACCGTGACGGGAAATGCAACATCGAAATCAAGTTGTTGATTTACATACCCCACCTGGTTTCGGGTTTTTACAGGGCTGCCGTTTAAAAGGAGAACTTCGCCCCGGTCAGGTTTCTCAAGGCCGAGTATGAGGCGTAAGAGTGTTGTCTTTCCGCCTCCATTTGGTCCCACGATACCCATAAAACTATTGGGCACCACATCAAAAGAAACGTTATGCAAGGCCTCCCGTTCTCCGTATGAAAAACAGACATCACGAAAAGAAACAACATTACTGGTGTCAGTCATAAAGAAAGACTTTGTCTAACGATTTCGCCTAGTTGTTTCATTTCCTGTATATAATCAGCTGGCATTGGGTTTATAGGAACTACAATACAGCCGGTTAACTGAGCAATAATTTCAGCGCTTTTTCGGGAATATTGCGGTTGTACAAAAATTACTTTTACTTGTTCTTTTTTAACCGCCTCAATCAACTGGGTCAGAGCCTTGGCGCTGGGTTCTTTCCCACCCGCCTCCACGGCTTTTTGTACGAGGGTGTATTCCCGGGCAAAGTACCCAAAGGCGGGGTGAAAAACAAAAAAGGTCTCTCCCTTAAAGGGGCCCAAAACATGGGTGAGCATGGTATGTAAACTATCTAACTCAGACTGTAAAGAACTGAGATTTTTTTCATAAAGGGCATGTTGATCCGGGTCAATCTTTTGTAATGCCGTTGTAATAACCCGGGCCTGTTGTTTCATTAATACCGGAGAAAGCCAAATGTGAGGATCATATTCGCTTTCAGCGTGGCCATGGTCATGCTCATTCTCTTCCTCTTCTTCATGTTGAAGTAAACTTATGTTTTTGCGCAGGTCGATAATTGAAAGCCCTTTAACGGTCTTTTTGATTTTGGGTATTATGGCTTCTTCGAACTCAACCCCGGTCCGAAAGAATAAAACCGCTTCGGATAATCTCGCAACTTGCCCAGGGGTGGGAGAAAAGTGATGGGCAGTCTGGCCCTCACCAATTAACACTTGAGCAGAAAAGTTATCCCCTGCTATTTTTTCAATTATAAATTTGTGTGGCAACACACTGGTAAAAACCATAGGTGAGTGTTCAGCCTTTTTCTGGGAACAGGAGAAAAGAAAAATAAGGGAAATAGCGTAAAAGATTACACTTGAGTAGGTCACGGATGAAAAAAACCGGGTCTTAACTAATATATCTTTCAATGCATCCCTCCATCCTTTTAGAGAAATAAGATAACAATCATGAACGTAGTTGCAAAAACAGTTTGGGGGAAAATAAAAACAGGGCCAATGAGGGCCCTGTTTTTTTGCAGAATGAAAGAGTTATTGTGTTACCGAAGTTCTTTCTATGAGTTGTCCATCAGGAGCCAAAAGACTTAAAACGTTATTATCTTCAAGCTCAGCCACCTTAAAGGTTCCATCTTGAGTTTGTACAAACCAGGATTTTTTTTCTTCGTTATATCGCATGCTTATTTGAGTTGCTTCACTTTGGTTAAGACTCTCAATATCTAAACGATTTTTTGTTGCGGTTATTTTATATTGCTTTCCATCTTTTTCAACGATTTGCTCTTCTACCTGGCCTTCTTCCATAGCGAGAGGGTTTGAACCGGTCCAGAATTCAATAACATTAAGAATTGCGAAATCCACCAAGCCTAATACTGAATATACTTGAACAATAATAAGTACCCAGGTTAAAGCTGATTTTGCAAACTTATTCTGAATAGAACCGTTCATTTCATATACTTTTCGGGTAAGAGGAAACTTTCCGTAGCATCCGAAAAGTACTGCTGCGGCAAGTAAGCCGGTTAGTGAGCCTTTAATCCATTTCTTTATCATCATATTCTCCTTTGTTAGCTTGAGGATTAATTGGTTTTAGAAATATGTTTTATTTTGCGTGATAGTATATATTAATAGCGTATAGTTAACCAATATCACTTCCTGTCTGTGGTAGATTTGATACAATTCAAAATATAGTTTTAATAAATGAGAGAAATGGTAATTTAAAATTATGCACCATCTGGCAAAAGAAATCATTTCTATTGAGGCAAGTCCTGTTATTCCTTCTGTTTTGGGGACTTCCCGGGAAGGGCGGGAAATAGAGGGATATCGGTTTGGGAGTGGGGATTTTAAAATAAGCCTTATTGGTGGCTGTCATGCTGATGAACCCGTTGGCCCTGCCTTTTTACGGAAATTGGTTTGCTATTTTAGTAGTCTAACGGAGACTAATCAACTTTTAAGGAATTTCTCCTGGTGGATAGTTCCCCATGCAAATCCTGATGGAGAAATAAACAATAGCCAATGGATTCTACCTGAGAGCGAGAGTTATGATCCGGTAAAATATTTGCAATATGTGGTGCGTGAGAAACCTGGAGAAGATGTTGAGTTCGGGTTTCCCGTAGATGACCATGACTCGGGAGCACGACCGGAGAATTGGACAATTTCTCACTGGTGGCAAACAGAAAGTAATACCCCCTTTCATCTGCATGTATCTCTTCATGGCATGGGCTTTGCTGCTGGACCATGGCACCTTATTGAGCCTGCCTGGGAACATGATTGTGATGTGTTTATGGAAGAATGTAGGCGAAACTGGGAACAGCTTGGTTATTTACCCCACGATGTGGAACGGCAGGGTGATAAGGGGTTCCGCAGGCTGGGCAGAGGCTTTTGTACACGTCCTGATTCTGGTGAAATGAAAAAATATTTTCTCGGGAAAGGTGATAAAAAAACTGCTGCTTTATTCAGGCCTTCTTCCATGGAAGTTATTCGCTCTTTGGGAGGAAACCCTTTAACCCTGGTGTCTGAGATGCCGCTATTTATCACGCCTGGGGTTGGAGAATGTCTCGGACCTCCGGACCCGGTGGGAGAGATGTGGAAAAAGGAAATTACCCGCTGGCAGGTAATGGCCCGGACAGAAGAAAAACGGCTACAGTTAGCATCCGCTATGAAAAATTTAAAACTGAAGCCTATGCCTGTCAGCCACCAGATGGAACTGCAATGGGGTATGATTATCGCAGGTATCCGGCAGCTGAAAAAAACGGGCTATTCGTAAATAAGGATATACTTTCTGTTTCCCTCAGTAATCCGGCTTGTTCCTCTGGCGTCTTCCGAATAAAACTTGCGGTATAAATCGGTATTCATAAGGAGCTTTCCGTCGAGTCCGTAAATACGCATTTGATTTGATTTTGCAGCAGATTCAAATACAGGATTATGGTAGTTTGTAGAGGTAATTGAGTCAAAATCACCAAGCGTTAAGCGTTTTAAATTGTCGGATTTGGAATATACGATGTATACGCCACCATTACCGGTATAAGCTATACCACCTGCTCCACAACCCCTGGCCGCTGCGGTAACTGTTCCCAGGTTTTTAATTTCGGAGACTTGTTTGGTTCCATAGTCAAACGTAGTATAGTATCCCGTTCCACCTTCTTGCCAAAGAGCGTACACGATATCATTAGAGGCGTCCCATGCTCCCCGGGGAAATCCATGATGTTCGCTGATGCTCCCTTTTAACTCATAGCCTTGATTGTCAGGCAGGAAATTATAGGTGATACTAAACACCGATGAGCCATCGATATCATTAAAAACAATGGCTGGTTTATTACTAACCCAAAAAGGGCAATACCCTTCTCCGGTCTTGGTATTAAACAAATCCATTGCCTTGTATTCGCTTAGGCCAGTTGTTGTCATGATTTTAATAGCGGGTTGACCATTACCTGGAAAGGCGTACACATTACCATCACCAGAATCACGGCTTGTGGGACCCAACAGACTTGGTGGACGGTTCTCTCCACTGTTGTGTAAGTCTTTTGCTTGTGTGCCGTCTATCCATCCAAAATAAGAGGCGTTTGCTTTGCTACCACCGTCAATACCCCAAAGTGACCAAAAGGCCACGCCATCTTTGTCTGCTGCAACCTGGGCAAACCAGTGTCTGTCACTCCGGGGAGTTGGCAATTCAATCGTTGCTTCCCAGGTACTATCAGCCCGTTTACGATAAAAAGATTTTTTGCTGGTATCCCAGACAACATGGATATTACCCTTTACATCAACGGTCATATAAGGGTTATCGCCCTCAGTAGACAAGGTAAATGCATCAGACATATCTCCCTCAGGAGCGACCATCATATATTTGACACCCCCATCCACAAAAACCACATGCAGGTTGTTGTCTTTATCGAGAACGCACATGGGTTGTGTGCCTTTTACCAAATCTATTTCTTCGCCCAATGTGAGCGGACCAGCACTAAGCTGCCACGCCAAAACACAAACAGTTAAAACTGATATCAACAAATACTTATACATTTAACCCCCAAGGTCAATAATGAAGAATGGATTGCGGACCGTGAGCCCATCCATTACGTTAACCCTCCCAAACCAGAATCTACTGAAAAATACCGATATAGCAAGGGGAAATCGGTATTTTTAAACACAAATTGGTCTTTTGTAGGAAATTACCCTCTTTTTTAGTGCTGAAATTTTACCGGCTCTGTCTTTTCCAATCAGCCTTAAGATATTTGATTACCGCGTCATCATTATGGTGCCCAATTATCTTATCAGCGCATTCTTTAACTGCCGGATGTGCGTTTTCGACCGCAATAGAAATATCTGAAGCTTCAAACATGGGAATATCGCTTGGCTGATCGCCAAAAGCCACAATGGTATAGTCTTTATACCCGAAATCCTTTTTAAGAGCCTCTATCGCAAATTTTTTTGAAGCCCGAACGGAGCTGACGGTGAGCCAAAGATAGCCCGGGGGCGTTTCAAGGGATTCGGTTACACTGGTATTGATATATGCACCAAAGCGGGAATTAAGTTCTTCGGCAGCGTCTCTTATCTTGTGGGGAACGTCAATTACGGTTATCCCAATCCAGGAGCCTCCCACAACTTCATGGGGGGATGTATATCGGCAAAGGCGCTTGTCCTTAGCCTGGATACGTTCCCGGTAGCTACTTTCGATACCAGCGTTTGCGAGTTTTCCAAAAGAGAGCTTCTCATCTCCATCAAGAGAAAAATAACTTGGGTATAATTTCTGATTCTCAAAAAACACGGCTAACTCTTCTTGTTTTGTCTGATCAATATCAAATATCCGTAATTTTTCTCCGGTTGCATAATCAAGAATAAGAGCTCCATTAAGCCCAATTACGGGTATGGTAAGCGGGAGCCCGGATAACAAAGGTTTGATACTCATAAGGCTTCTCAGAGTGTTCACCGTAAAAGGCATACCTTCTGCAAGCAGTTCCTGCAGGCCCTCCCTGCTTTTCTTACTCAGGGTTGTTTTTGAAGTAAGGAGTGTTCCGTCCAGGTCTGATATATAGAGTTTTTTCACAACGGTTTCTGCCTTTTGCTTAATATCAGGAAATTATGACTAGAGAAGATTATGTATAGGTCTATGCACAAAGCACATTAGGCATATATTTTTATCATTTCCTTCTTCTTTGCGAGTTCTTTGCGTTCTCTGCGCCTTTGCGGTGAGTTTTTGTTATTTCTGAATGCGAGAACTAGTTAAAACTTTGCTCTTTCAGTGCATAGTGGTTTATTCTATTAACTTACCCACTCGTGACCAACGTACACGGAGTGGGAAAAACACCCAGGTAATGGGGTTATAGAGTTTTACCGCATCATCCTCATTTTCAAGGGAGAGGTATATAATGTAGGCTTTGGCCTTTACATTATTTTCTGATAAGAGACCCCAGAAACGGCTGTCAGAAGAATTATCACGGTTGTCACCCATCATAAAGTAACATTTCTTCTTCGTGGTGTATTCATTCATCTTTTTACCATCAATTATAAGAGAGGGGACAATATTCACTTGTTTACCCTGAAAACGGGCGTAGTCGGTGATAGTGTATTTTAACATATCGAGGAAATGTCCGAAGAAATAATGATAGGACTGCTGTTTGCCACCAAAGAAATGGCGAAGATCCTGGCCCCTGATGAAACCGGTTTTGGCGACATTCTGTATAGCCTGAAAAGGTACTGATTCTGCGCGAAAGGTGGGTGTGGACCATTTCATACTCACTGCGCCCTTAAGTCCCATCATGCCGAGAATATTGTTACTGGCTTCATTATAGGGTAAAAAAAGTTCGGGCAAAACTTCGTAATTAGAAAGTGAACTGTCGATATACAAATCCAGGTGAAGAGAAACTTTGCTATCTGGATTTTCTTGTAATGCTAAAGAGCGAATCCATGCTGCCTGGGTGAGGCCAAGGGTATCAAAACGGTATGTAGTTCCTGGAGCCGGGAGATGAAAGTCAAGGGAATCCCGCATAGGCGCATAACGCCTGTTAGACATGAATTTCCCGTGGGGAGGAAGTGGACTTTCTTCTCCATTAATATAAAGAGATTTGTTTTTTACTTTAATGGTCTGGCCGCTTTTCGCTACACAACGCTTAATAAAATCTTTTGGAGCATGCCATACCATATGGCCCTGGCCTTTTTTAGGGTTTTTGTCCCAGTAAAGGTTTCCGAAAAGAAATAAGTTTGCTACAAAGTTATACCTTTCCGGATTGTATTCGGGATATTCAGGCTCGCCCGGGTAACGAAAAATAAGCACATCCCCAGGTTCAGGCTCTGTGAGAGCGGGGAGTTTCTTGTTGGAAAAGGGGACTGGCGCACCATAAACAAACTTTAAACCTAAAAGAAAATCACCAATTAATAAAGAATCCTGCATAGATCCCGTAGGAATTTTAAAGGCCTGTATTACAAATTGAATGACAATAAGGGCCATACATATGGGGACAACGATTTCCCGTAACAAGGCACGAAAGGTTTTCTCTACGGTGCCAAAATTTCTTTTCTTTGATGCTGACATAGTTTCCCGGTTTCAGCCGGATTCTTAAAATACACGGCTACTAAACACATTATTATACGTCTAAGTTAAAAATCTGCAGGATATGCGGCAAATTAAAGTTTTTATGAAGAAAACAGGGTTATCCCGAAGTGGTGGTTTTGTCTTTCAGTGCGGTATTTACTTGTCCCAGGCCCCGAAGAAAAAATTGCTTAAACTTGTTTTTACGCCAACGCAGGCTTAATCCATGACAGAATACTTCATGTATGACTTCAACGGTATTTGCTGGTTCATCATGAGCTTCTTCATTTACTACAAAACGGAAGATATATTCTAATTCATAAAACCATTTTCCAAATGGGGATGTTATACTGAGACTAAAATACCGCTCAGGAACCAGTCCGGTGATAACAGCTTGTTTTCGGGTCTGCCTTCCATTAGATGAGGATATCGTAATATGCAAAAGGCTGTTCACTTCAAAGCATCCCTCCACAGATGTTAAGAAAGGATTCCAATCAGCATAAGCGGATAGTTTTGCAATGACCTTCCAGATTGCAGTTTTATCTGCTTTAATAGTTATTTTATCCTGCACTTTCATAGGTTATCCTATTGTGGTTCTAACGCAATCACCGCTGCGATACGCTCTTCTTTTTCCTGGTCCGTGATAAAACCAATACCCAAATCATAATAAAAAAAGATGAATGGAACGTCAGGGTCAGTAGTGGGATAGTCACCATATATCTTTTTCATGTCTTCTACTTTTGCCATAGGAGCAACTCCTGGGATAGTGTCTGTGCCACTTACCTTTTTGGAAATAAACCGCTTAGAAAAAAGTGTTATCATGTTTACTTTTCGGGTATCAGTATAAAACACCAGGTACTCACCCACATCCGGACATTGATAACTTTCATCTCCCGGAACGCATTGCATCGCCTGTAATGTACTATCAACCTGATACTGCGACATTCCAAGTTGAATTTCTTCAGTACCAATGCCTGCATAAAATGATATCAACTCTGCGCTGGGGAGGTTCGGATTCGTATTTAAAGACAAATCAATCTGTTCATACCGGGAACAGTTCAGGAGAAATATCCCCATAGCAAGTATCAGGATATTTTTTCGACTCATAGTGTTCATGATTTTCAGAAATTGGTTATCCATATAAAGCCTTAAAAATAATAGGACAATCCCAGTGAAAACCGAAACCCTGAAAATTCCAGGTATGTTTTTTCATACTTCCCGCTAGAGGCCTCGTCCTGTATTACTCTGATATCTCCGGTACCGTAGGTATCACCTTTGACCATAGAAACCTCTTTGGAGGTGGTTTCTTTCTTTTCTTCAATATCCCCCTCTGAATCTTTAGAGGTTATAAAATGAGAATATGCAGATTCACCATCCAGGCCCGGTGAGAACAGACCACGAATACCCAGAGAGGCGTTAACGCTTAAATTATGTCTCAGAAAGAGTTGTATATCAAGGCCGGTAGATAAACCAAAAAGCTGCCCTGACAATTCTGAAATCTGTAGGGAATCCTGGAAGATTATTTCCCCTCTATCGAGGGTGTCGTTGATGAAATGGGTGATGCTTGTTTCACGGGAGAGTTGTTTTTTTTCGCTATAAAAGACTCTTCCCCAGGAGGGGACCGCATGTAACCCCAGCTTAAATCGGGAGAAAGAAAAAAGTATAGTGCGCACGCCCAGGCCCAGGGTAAAATACTGATGGCGTTGATAGCGGGTGTCTGAGACTTCTGCTGTCCCGTAGGAATGAATGTTATTGCTGGTACTGGTTGTATCTGAAACATCAATAATGAATCTCGCTAAAAGTTCGTCTTTCTTGTTACTCGAGTAAAAGTAATTGAACTCCGATTGGAGCCATAAAAAAGAATTTATGCGGTAGGCAAATGTAATATCTCCTCCGAACTCAAGAGTCGCTTCCGGTGTTTTCCAGGTTTCCAGTTGAGCTGTTTGCGTATAATAGGTGTGCCGGGCTTTATTATCGTCATCCTGAAAAAAGAGAAAAGGATAAAAGACATAGGTTACTGCGCTTATAGCATAAGATTGAATTGCTGCTTTTTCAGTTAATTTTTTTTCAGCCTGGGACTTTGCTTCCTGCTTTTCGTAATCCCGACGATCCCGGTTAGGCGTACCTGCAAGGGCAGAAGCTATGTTTAGTAACATTCTTTTATTTGTTTCATAGATATCACCTTTCCGTTTTTCAGAGATGGTGCTGATTACAGCACTGCTTGCTACATCAATAAGCCTTGCGGTAATGGCATATCGAGTGCCTTTGGTATGACTGATAGTCACCGTAATAAGTTTTGACACCCCTATCTGTTTTCCCAGTTCTATCTGACAAGTTAGCTTGCCGCATTGGTTTGAGGTTTTATATCCCTGCTCCAGGAGTATCTCAGCTATTAATTCACTCTCCATTATTGGAAATGCATCTGTTTCTTTGAGCGCTTTTTGAAAATCGGTAGCCAGAACGCCTAGCAGTCCTTCAGAAAGGGTGTTACTGGTAAAGGGGAGGACCGCTACTTTTAGCGAATCTTCTGATGTATCACTGTAACAAGGAAAAAGATTTCCCAGCAATAAAATGAAAAGCAGAATGGAAGTGGCTTTGGTAGTCATAAATCAAGCCGGTTTACGACTGTCATACCGTCGATATTGGCTTTTAAAAAATAGACGCCTTTCTTTTCCTGACTGACACGCCAGCTGAGATCTATTACATCGAAACCTTCAAATTTTTTGGCAAGTTTCCCATATTTATAAATGCGCAATGATTTTCCCGAGGCATCAATTTTCATTTCCATAGTAACTGCGTTTCGGAAAAGATTATCCCCGTTTTTTAAATCTGAAAAATTATAATACAGAGACTTCCCCCATCGATCTTTTGCATCAAGAGTTTTTTCTTCAAGGGCCTTTGCTCTCTTTGCGGCTTCAAGCTCTTCGCATGCATCTTTGTTAAAAAAACCGTTCTTTCCAAAATAAACACATTCAGAAGCAGGCATTGCAGATGCCAGTATAGCAGATTCTTCCGTGGATGGTGCTTGTTCGCTTTGGTCTTTTATTTCTGAGTCAGGTTCGTCGCTGGGAAGAGCCACCGCTACATGAGGTTTTTTTATCTGTACCGGCATGGTCTTTCCTTCTTCAGAAAACATTTCCTCATCACTAATCGCGGTATCACTCTCTTCCGGTGTAATGACTGCGACTGAAGGGGCTTCTGTTTTAGGGAGAGTGTCTGAGATGGGTGCTGTTTGTTCTTCTGCCTGGGCCAGACTCTTTTCAGCTGGTGCTGAAACGGGTTCTACGGTCTTTTCTTCGGCCTGGATTAAGGTATCTGACAAGGAGTCTGCTTCGGCTGTTTCTATTTGTTCTGGTGGTTCAGGTTCAGAAACCTTATTGTTCACCACTTCTTCCCAGCTTTCTTCATTAACATCAGGAGTAAGGTTTCCTTGTTCAGGAGGTGAAGGTTCGGCCTCTATTTGTTTTTCGGGTTCCGCTGTAACCGCAGGAGCCTGAATTTCTTCTGCCTGGACGGTTTCTTGCAGCTCTTCCACAACCGGCGTTGGTATTTCTTCTGCCTGGACGATCTTCTCAGGTTCAGCTGGTATGGGAGTTGCAGGTACTGCTTGTGTCTCTTCCCAGGATTCTTCAGTTGTATTTTCAGTAGGAGTTTCTTCAGCAACCACATTTTCAACCGGTGCTTCTTCAGGCACCACTGTTTCTGCTTCCTCAACAGGTGCTTCTTCAGGTACCACTGGTTCTGCTTCCGCTGTATCAGAAATGGTTTCTTCTACGGCTGCTGTTTCCAGGCTTTCTGCCGGAGGTGCCGTCATTTCATCTGTAACAGTGGCAAGCTCCAGAGGGGGGGCCTCTTTAAATAACAGGGCAGTGTCCTTTCCTTCTGGCAATTGTTCTACTTCCTCTTCTGCTGGAGGTGGAGGTGAAGACAATACATCTGATTCGGAGGTGTTAAATGCGACTTCTTCTGGTTCTTTTTGTAAAACCGGGGCAGGTGCTTTTGCACTCTCATCAGGAGAAGAGCTGACGGTTTCGCCATTTGCAAGGTCAGCAATATCATCTTCCCGGCATTCCTGTGAGCGTTTCCAGGAATTACTCCTGCTGTAATCCATTATCCACCCTTCCACTAAGGCGGGCAGGGCGCAGAGCCTGTTATTGTTCACAAAAAGGGAAGGTGAAATTTCCACAATTGAAGAAGGGAGCGTCTTCAATTGGTTCATACTTATGTAGAGTTGCTCAAGCTTATGAAGTCCGGACATTTCCCCAGGTAGGACTGTTAATTTATTAAAGTTGAGAATGAGGGTTTTAAGTGACTTTAATTTCCCAATTTCCGGGGGAAGCTCTTTTAAATCGTTATAACTCAGATTAAGACTAACAAGCTGCTTGAGGTCGCCTATGCTACCTGGCAGGGTTGAAAGTTTGTTCCGGCTTAAGTCAAGGGACTGTAAGGCGCGCAATCTTCCTATCTGGGGTGGCAAAACCTCAATATTCAATTTACTCAAACTTATATCGACCACCCGCTCATTGTCATCAGTCATGGCCACTTCTTCTTCCATGATATCTAAAAGATTATTGGCATCTAAAATAGCGCGCACGGCCTTCATGTCTGATAAATAAGTACCTTTTTGGGCATTACTCAAAACAATAGCTATGAGTATAAACAGGAAACTGCACCAGCCCCATGGAGTGTACCGGGTATTTTTATTAAGTGCTGTCATTTTCATTGGTCTTCTCTGTTACTCCTAAATTACGTTTTAACCTGTCTTTGCTAAAAGAAAAATAATAATCCGCTTCCCGCTGCGCCCAGCATAATAATACTCACCGGTATGAGCCACATTGTGGAAGTGGGTTTATAACTCAGCCGCTTTTCAATATCCCTGTTCCATTTAAACTGAAAGGCAATAGTGTTAAATTCATCCATTCCAATCTCATAAGGAAAGTTAAATGGTGTATAAAAAATTATGCGAACCACCTGGCGTATGTCTGGTTCGAGTCCCTCAATACCCTCATTTAAATCAAGTATCAGTTCTTTAATTTCAGTGCGGGTAATGGGATATTCTGTTACGGTGCCGGGAGTACTATTCCCCAGCCGGTTATCGTAAAAATCAAGGACAATAGCTTTTTTAGTGGAGTCATAATAATCACAAAGAGTCGTGCCCATAATAGGTTCATCAGAAAAAATAAAATTAATGGAGACGTCTTTTGCCGTATCTTCTCCCTGCTCCTCAATAAAAAAGCCTTCAAACCTCCCCAAGACGATTTTGCTGGTGCTTTTCCGGGTGCGGGCATCCACTATTTTCTCTGATATGGCTTCAAGCTCTTCTGTGATATTTTCTTCCGTGTCAGGTAAATCACTTGGATCTCTTGATGGTGAAACGATAAGAGCGGTTGTTTCTTCTGGGGTAGACAAGGTAATGGTATCTTGAATCGTTTGGGATAGGGTAGGCAATATTTTGAGAGTGTCTGTTATTTGAGTGTCTTTTGGAAGAGATTGATTCATGGCTAAAATGGAATCACCATTGATTGGACTATCAACAGGAGGTGGGGCCAGGATTTCTTGCTTTTTGGCTTGGGCTGGTATGGGTAATGGTTCTTCCACGGCATCCGTTATATCCATGGCATTGTTACCGCATTTCTGGGTGTTGTTCCAGTTATAACTGCGTACGTTATTGTATATCCATTGTTCTTCCGAACCAGAAAGATTGCATAAGGCGTTATCATTCACATATATGCTCATGGACAATTTAAACAGGGTGGAGGGAAGTGACTCCAGTTGGTTCATGCTGAGGTAAAAATTTCTAAGCTTTAAAAGTAAACCGATTTCTTTGGGCAGGGTTTTAAGTTTATTAAAATTCAGAAAAAGATCTTGTAAAGCATTCAACTGGCCAATTGCAGGGGGTAAAAAACTAATTTGGTTATGGTTCAAATTTAAAATTTCAAGATGCTTGAGACGGAAAACTCCCGGGGGGACAACCATTAACCTGTTTCGTTCTAAATTCAAAATGATGAGAGAGCCCAGCTTGTTAATGGAATCTGGCAACATTACCACAGCGTTCCGGCTGAGGTCAAGATGTTTCAACTGAGAGAGAGCCGATATTTCTGGTGGGAGGCTGGATAGACGGTTACGGCTGAGGGTAAGGATTTCCAGCTGATCAATCTCTGCAATATTTGGTGGGATATGGCTTATCCCCATGTTACTTAAATTCAGGGAAATTATCCGGTGCTCTTTATTGGTGGTAACCACTTCTTCCATGTTAATATCATTCTTTAGTCCATTGCTGTCGAGGATTGCTTTTAAGGCATCAAGATCAGTCTGGAAAGACCTGGTACTTGTCTGGCAATTTGCATATGCAAAAGCAAAAAGGATAAGACTAGCGACTACTCTCATCAGCGCAAACCTATACCCAAGGGCATATGTTTCATTAAAGCGGGTGCTATAGCTCCCGCATAATTCAGCTTTTTGTAGAAAGAAAATTTTCATACTTTCACATTATACCCAATTACTTACTTATATGTCGGTTTTTTCTCTTTAAAGCGATAAATTTTAATTAAAAAAAGTGAAATTTGTTGTTTTTTAACAAAAATGGGCCTGTTTTTCTGGTTAAAATTTACCCTGAAACTGCTCTTAGCAAAAAGGTTTTGTTCCTAATTGGTTCTTGTTCAGGGATAAAAAAACTTACCGCAAAGTCGTAAAGTACGCAGAGGATTTGCAAAGAAAAATGAAATTGTGCTTTTATTGTAACACATAATTTTTGAATACTTTATGATGGAAATTATTTTCAATTCCCTTTGCGTGAACTTTGCGTTCTTTGCGCCTTTGCGTTGAAAAGGATGTATTTGGGCCAGAAACTAATTATTTATCCTTTTTAACCGAATCCGGTTCCAGTTTGTACATTTATTGGGATACAATTCACGCTTCTGTCCCTTTACTTTTGCCGATATCCCAGTACAAAAGTATATGCTGAAATAATAAAAGGCTGGTGCAAGATGAAATCAAATACAATTAAAGTCATAATTTTTTCCTTTTTGGGATTAATGGTTGTCCTTTGTTTTGGTATTAAGGCCGCAAACGACAACGATTCCTTTCATGCGTATGAAACAGAATGGGCAAAAGTAGATGAACTCTACAACAAAAAAGGATTACCCCAATCAGCCCTGAAATTGGTAGATGCCATCGCCCAAAAAGCCGAAGCAGAAAAAAACAGCATTCAATCCTTAAAAGCCCTTATTCATAAACTTCGCTTTATGCAGGAAGTTGAAGAAGAATCTCTGGTAAAAATACAGGATGAATTAAATGCCGCCCTTAAGCAATTCGGGTTTGCTGAAAAAGCGGTACTTCACTCTATGATAGCAGAGCAATATTGGGCTTATTACCAAAGAAACCGTTATCGCTTTTTAGACCGTACACATGCAACGGAGATAAAAGATAACGATATACGTACCTGGGATCTGCGGAAAATAGTAAGTGCTACGGTTTTTCATTATACACATTCATTGGATAACGCCCTCAAATTACAAACAACAGATATAAATTTGTTCAAGCCGATTCTTTTCCCCGGAAACGCTGATTCTCTTTACCGGCCCACTTTGTATGACTTTTTGGCTTATCGGGCCATTGAGTTTTTCAGGTTGAGTGAGGCGAGTCTCACCAGGCCTGCAGACGCTTTTAGTATGAACAGAAAAGAATATTTCGCAACCACGAGAACCTTCTCCCTTCTCAAAATAGAAACTCAAGATACGCTTTCTTTTCATTACCGGGCTCTTTGTATCATGCAAAAACTGTTAGCCTTTCATTTAAAGACCGGTAATATTAATGCGCTCGTATCTTCAGACCTGGTCCGGCTTGGTTTTGTAAATGAACATGGGGTGATTGATAACAAAAACAGCTTGTATGAGACACGGCTCAGAGGACTGAGAACTCAATTTAGTAATGTTCCCGCTGCTGCTGAAATCAGTTGCGAGTTGGCAAATTTTAAATATACATTGGGAAGTAAATATGACAAGAGTACTACTCCCCATTACCGGTGGTTAACCAAAGAAGCTCATAACATATGTAGTGAAGCGGTAAACCAATTTCCAGGGTCATTTGGGGCGAAACAATGTGCAACCTTAATGCATATTATTGAAAATAAGACACTGGATGTTACCCTGGAAAAAGCAGTTCCTCCTGAGCAACCTTTTCCTGTTCTGATAAAATTCACCAATATGAATCAGTTATTTTTACGTATCGTAAAATTGAACCAGAAAGAATGGCTACTTTTAGAAAAAGGAAATTATGATGAAAGAAAAAACTTAAAAAAAGAAATCTATAAACGGGATGCGATACTGCAATGGCGTGAACACTTGCCCGATACCAAAGACTTTCAAACGATGCGTGCCGAAATTAAAATAAAGGCACTGAAGAAGGGACGATATATCTTGCTTGCCTCCAACAAAGAATCTCTGGGGAAAAAATCAACAGCACTTTGCTACAGTCTTTTTCAGGTAACAGGCCTTTCTTGTATAGGTCATGATGATAACCATGCCACCCAACAGTTAACAATAGTCAACCGCGAAACCGGGTTACCCCTGAAAGAGGTAACGCTACAGTTATTCAGGCAACAGTGGGAAAAAACGAACAGGCAATATGTATTCAATAAGGCCTACACTTATAAAAGTGATAAACAGGGTGACATCGTAATCGATGGCCAGGATAAAAAACAACACGTTTATTATTATACGTTGATTCACCAGGATGATACGCTTGAAGTTGGAACTCAGTTTGGAAACAGGTATGGGAGTTCCAAAGAAAGAGTATATACCCACACTCGTTTTTTTACGGACCGCTCAATATACCGTCCGGGCCAAACGGTATATTTTAAGGGTATCATGTATAAAACCCACTCTCTCCAACCCGAAAAGAATGGTATTATTGCACGTACCGCAACAGAAGTAACTTTAAAAGATGTTAACTACCAGAAGGTATCCAGCCTTAAACTTCGCTCAAACGACTATGGTTCTTTCAGTGGAAGCTTTCAATTGCCTGAGGGTCAACTGAATGGATCCTTCACTATAAGTAATGCCCATGGTAGTATTTCTTTCTCCGTTGAAGAATATAAACGGCCTAAGTTTGAAGTTAAGTTTGATGACCTCAATAAAACATATAAGCTTGATGAAATTGTCAAAGTAAAGGGAAGCGCAAAGGCATTGGCAGGGTATAATATTGATAATGCTGAAGTTCGCTATCGCATTGTCCGGGAAGCTTTTTGGCCTTACTGGCGGCGTTGGTGGGGTGGGTATCCTTCTTCTGCAAGCATGGAAATAAAAAACGGGAAGATTATGACAGGTAGTAAAGGCGAATTTACCATTTCCTTTAAAGCTATTCCTGACCGAAGCCTTGCCAAAAAAGATAAACCCGCCTTCCGCTACAAAATAACCGCAGATATCACAGACAAAAACGGAGAGACCCGAAGTGGTAGTCAGGTGGTCACCATAGGGTACACTTCTCTCCGGCTTTCTCTTGATGTTGATGAGGCGATAAACAGAAATAAAGGCAAACTCTCTTTTGGAATTAAGGCTTCAAATCTAAGTGGTAATCCCGTGCCCGCAAAAGGAAGTTATACCGTGTATCACTTACAGGACCCGGGGAAAATATATAAGGAACGTTATTGGGAGCTTCCAGATACTTCACTCCTTTCAAAAAAGGAGCATAGTCAATCCTTTCCTCACCTGGCACACAATCAGGAAAATGACTTTCATCACTGGGAGAAAGAATCAATAGGTATTACCGGTAATTTTAATACGGAAGATACCAATGGAAATCATTTTGACATAGCTAACCGGCCTGCAGGCAAGTATCTGATAGAGGCTGTTTCGCTGGAAAAATCCGGAGACACCATTAGAGATATCAGCTACCTGACTCTGTATGATGATAAAGCAAAAGCTACCCCTTATACTACACAAGACTGGTTTTTGCCTCAACAGGAGAAGGTGGAACCCGGTGAAGAAGCAAAATTTTTAATTGGAACTTCAGATACCGCAGTAATGGTTTTTTACCAGATAGAACATCGGAACAAAGTAACGGCCCGCAAACGGATGACTCTTTCAAATGAGCAGAGACAGCTTGTCTTTCATGTGAAGGAAAACCACCGGGGTAATTTTTCAGTTTCATTTATTTTTATTAAGCATAACAGAGTATATACCCATAACCAGACGATTGTTGTTCCCTGGTCAAATAAGGAGCTTTCTCTCCGGTTTGAAACCTTTAAAGATAAACTTACCCCAGGTGAAAAAGAAGAGTGGCGTTTAATCATTAGCGGACCCCAAAAAGACCGGGTAGCTTCAGAAATGGTGGCCACTTTGTATGATGCTTCATTAGACGCTTTTCGTTCCCACCACTGGGACCTCAATATTTTTAGCACCTTTTACCCGCAATCTAATTTTAGCAATGATAACTGGTTTGGTTCAAAGCGCTCTCAGAGTGACGGTCGTTTTAACAAGCCTTTTCCTTCTTCGGTCAGTCGGACGTTTAACAGGCTCAACTGGTTTGGATTTAATTGGTCACCCCATAGAATTCGAAATGGGCGCTCAAGGGGAAGAGGGAGTGCTAAGATGGAATCGCGGGCTATGGCTCCTCGCAGTGCAAAAAAATCAAAAGCTGCTACCGGGGGTATTGATGATATGCTTGGAGGGCTTTTGGGAAGTGCTGATGCAGAAGTTACCGTCTCGGAAAATTTTATTGAAAACGTCGGATCTCTTGAAGGTGTGATTGAGGGTGATGCCATAAAACATGAAGAAGAACTTTCCTCTCTTGATAAGGTGAAGGCCCGTACTAACCTTAACGAAACCGCCTTCTTTTATCCTCATTTAAAAACCGATAAAGAGGGGAATGTTATTATCGCTTTCACCATGCCAGAGGCCCTCACCCGCTGGCGTATGATTGGGCTTGCCCATACCAAATCTTTACAGACCGGTGTAATCGAAAAATCTCTTATCACCCAAAAAGAACTTATGGTCGTTCCCAACGCTCCCCGGTTTTTGCGTGAGAATGATAAACTGGTGCTTACCGCTAAAGTTACCAATCTCTCAAATAATCTTTTAGAAGGCCGGGCTAAACTCATGTTATTTGATGCGGCCTCACTGAAGCCTATTGAAAATTCATTTAATTTGAAAAATGCAGAGCAAAATATAACCATCAAACCAGAGGGAAGCGCCCTGGTGAAATGGCAACTTAATGTACCTGATAATGCTTCTGCCATTACGTATCGGATTGTTGCCAATGCCGGCCAATTCTCTGATGGTGAAGAAAATATATTACCGGTATTAAAGAACAGGATGTTGGTTACTGAAACCATGCCACTTCCGGTTGGGTCTGCGGAGACTAAAAATTTTACCTTTACCAAACTCCGTGATGCGAATCAGTCAAACACCTTAAAACATCATAAGCTTACTCTGGAGTTTACTTCAAACCCGGCCTGGTACGCGGTGCAGTCCCTTCCTTATTTGATGGAATATCCCTACGAGTGTAACGAGCAGGTATTCAGCCGTTATTACGCTAACAGTTTGGCATCTCACATTGTAAACAATAAGCCTAAAATTAAACAGGTTTTTAATACCTGGAAAAAAGGAAAGGGCACACCGGCCCTGCTCTCTAATCTGGAGAAGAACCAGGAGTTGAAATCTCTCCTCTTGCAGGAAACCCCCTGGGTGATGGACGCAAAAAATGAAGCGGAACGGAAAAAACGCATAGCTTTATTGTTTGATTTAAACAAAATGGGACGTGAACTTGGGAAAGCCTGGCGTAAACTTGAAAAGGGTCAGTTGCCCTCCGGTGCCTGGCCCTGGTTTAATGGAATGTATCCAAACAGATATATCACTCAGCATATTATCACCGGACTTGCCCATCTTAAAGCCCTTGGGGTAAAAGATGAAGAGAACCAGGGGCGTATAAATAATGTTATATCCCGTGCCCTGAGATACTTAGACGAGCAAATAGCCGGGGATTATGATCATCTCATAAATAATAAAATTGAACTGGATAAGAAAAACCTGAGAAATATGCAGATCCATTATCTCTATGCCCGCAGTTATTTTAAGGACAACAAAATTAATAAAAAACATTTGAAGGCTTTTGCGTATTATCGCGGGCAGGCAAAGACTTATTGGCTTGATTTTAACCGTTACCTTCAGGGTATGATAGCCATAACCCTCAATCGTTATGATGACCCTGAGACGTCCAAAGAGATACTCGCTTCTATTAAAGAACACGCCCTCTATTCAGAAGAAATGGGTATGTATTGGAAGGACAGTTATGGCTACTATTGGCATCAGGCACCCATAGAGACACACGCTCTTATGATTGAGGCCTTTCATGAAATTACCGGGGACCCTAAATCGGTGGACGGCTTAAAGACCTGGCTGATAAAATCCAAGCAGACCCAGGATTGGGGTACTACGAAAGCTACGGCTGACGCCTGTTATGCCCTTCTTCTCCAGGGGGACGATTGGCTCGAAAACAGTAAGCTGGCAGAGATTACCATTGGGAACACCAAACTGGAACCGGAAAAAATGGAAGATGTTAAGGTTGAAGCGGGGACGGGTTACTTTAAAACATCCTGGAGTGGTAAAGAAATTAACCCGGAAATGGCAAAAGTTACCGTGGTTAATAAAAACAAGGCGCCTGCCTGGGGAGCGCTTTACTGGCAATACTTTGAGCAGCTTGATAAAATAACGGCCCATGATACTCCCCTTAAACTAAAGAAGAAGTTTTTTTTGGAACAGCCATCAAAAACAGGACCTGTTCTCAAACCGATATCTTCAAATACTACCATTAAACAAGGAGACCGGATTAAGGTGCGTATTGAGCTACGAGTTGACCGTGATATGGAGTTTGTACACATGAAAGATATGCGGGCCTCAGGTTTTGAACCGGAAAATGTGATATCTCGTTTCAAATGGCAGGATGGTCTTGGATATTACGAAAGTACGAAGGACGCTTCCACTAATTTCTTTATGGATAGGCTACCTAAAGGGACGTATGTTTTTGAGTATCCTCTACGCGTATCCCACAGCGGAGACTTTTCAAATGGAGTTACCAGTATCCAATGTATGTATGCTCCTGAATTTGCGAGTCATAGCGAGGGTGTTAGAGTGCTTGTGAAGTGATGTGTTGTACGACGAAATTAAATTAAGTGGCCGTCTATTCTCTAGAGCTTTCCTGGGGCCATCTAAACATAATCCGGTTAGTTATTTTAGTTTGTAAACATACAACTTCTTAAAATTTTGTTTTTTAAGCCACCATCCCACGAATAAACACCTGCACAAATTCTTTCATTTTTGAAATTATGCGTTCCCCAATCTGGCGGGCTTGTAATATGCTAGGTCTTTCATCCAGGCACTTTATCACCTCTTCCCGTATAGGTTCTTTATCGTTAAAGATGTAGGTGTCTATTAACGACTGAAATTGCTTTTGGTCGAGGTGTTCTTTTTCACAAATATTACCAAGGGCCAGTATCTTTTGGTCATTCCAATATTTTTCGAATTCATCGGGGATATCGTCTACATTACCAATATGGGGGAGTTGTTCAGAAATAAACTGTTCAATGAGTTCTCTTTTGCTACGTAGCTCCACTTCCCCTGCAAGCAGGTCAATAATAGATTGTTTTTGCTGATTAAAAGAGGCTTCATCGGTAGCCTTCAGTTTGGCTAACAACTTAAGAATATAAGCAACATTGATTTCGTCCCGGTGAATCAACTCAAGTTCAAAGTCCACATCTTCCAGGATGGAAGTTTTATCGGGCTGGTGACTCCCCTTTACCTTATCATAAAGGTCCAGATATTTGCTCTTATAATCTTCAAAGGACTGCTCGGTCATGGGGAGACTTGTCCACGAGAAATCAGTAAAGGAGGTGAGCACGTTTTTAAGACGCATGAGCCTGCGGAAGGCCTGGATAAATTCCAACTCTCTTTCTTCGTCTGTTAAACCGTTTACACTATCCGGAGTTGGTGTAAGAATGAGCAACTCGGCAAAGGCCTTGCTAAACTGCTCTATAATACTTTCCAAAGGAGGAGTTAGTATTTCTTCCCTGGCCTCTTTATTGGAGAACAGGGTGATAGCATCATCGGTGGCATCTTTGAGATTCCGAAAACAAAGAATGTTACCCTGGGATTTTTGTTCGTTTATAATGCGGTTAGTACGCGAAAAAGCCTGTATTAAACCATGGTGTTTTAAGTTTTTGTCTACATAAAGGGTATTTAACTTTTTAGCGTCAAATCCGGTTAAAAACATATTACAGACTAGTAGGATATCAAGGCGGTCTTTGTCTTGAAAGCTGTCTTTTTCACGCTCTTTAAGTCTTTTGCTTATGTCTTTAAAATAATTTTCAAACTGCTGGCCATCTTTAGTAGAAAAGCTGGTACTATACATCTTATTATAATGGCTTATGCACTCATCCAGTTTTTCCCGGGTATGTTTGGTGCTGACAGTTGGTTTACCTGCCCCATCCTGATCATCATCGGGCAAGCCCCCGGTGGCATCCGGGTCGTTTTCATTGGCGCCATAGGTAAAAATAGTAGCGATGCGTAAATCGGTTTCACCGGCATTAATTTTTTGCCTAAAAAGCTCGTAGTATTTCAGCAGAGCGTCTATACTACTTATAGCAAAAATAGCGGAGTACTCGCGGTTATGGGTTTTTTGGTTGTGGTAACGAATAATGTAATCAACAATTTTTTGACATCTCACTTCTGATTCGATTACCTCTTTGGTGTCGATAGCTTCCACTTCAATATCTAAAAAGGTATTGCTTTTCTTTTTGTATTTGCCCAGATACTCAATACTGAACTTCAGCACATTCTGGTCACGGATAGCATCGGTAATTACATATTTATGTAAACATGCTTCAAACAAATCTTTAGTGGTACGCTTTCCCAGTTCATTTTTATTGGCGTTGTCGGCAAAAATAGGGGTTCCGGTAAAACCAAATAATTGAGTGTTTGTAAAAAACTCAGTGATTTTTTTATGAGTTTCGCCAAACTGGCTGCGGTGACATTCATCAAAGATAAACACCATGCGCCTGCTCCCCTGGGCCTGCATTTTTTCTTTAAAGTGCTCTTTGGAAATAGCGTTGTTGAGTTTTTGGATGGTGGTTACAATGAGTTTGGTATCATCAGAAAACTGCCGGACCAGGGCTTTGGTGTTACCCGTAACATCGACACTATCTTCTTTAAAACTGTTGAACTCCTTCATGGTCTGGTAGTCGAGGTCTTTTCTGTCGACCACAAACACCACCTTGTGGACTTCGGGTAAGTCCATAATAATTTGACTGGCTTTAAAGGAAGTAAGGGTTTTACCAGAGCCCGTAGTATGCCAGATATACCCGTTTTGGTTCCCGGTTTGCACTTTATCTATTATAGCCTCAGTAGCATAGTACTGATAAGGCCGAAGGACCATGAGAATTTTATGGGTTTCGTTTAGTACAATATATTGGGCAATCATTTTACCCAGATGGCCGGTATTTAAAAACGCTGTAGCAAACTCGGTAAGTTTGGTAATGTTTGTGTTATGTACATCTGCCCAAAAAAAGGTCTGTTTAAAGGACTGCTTTTTGTTATTGGCATAATACTTGGTATTTACCCCATTACTTATCACAAACAGTTGTACATACTGAAACAAGCCGGTATTCACCCAAAAGGAGTGACGCTGATAACGGTTAATTTGATTAAAAGCCTCTTTGAGCTCAAGCCCGCGGCGTTTGAGTTCTATTTGTACCAGGGGCAGGCCATTAATTAACAGGGTGACATCGTAGCGATTTTTGTATTGTCCCTCAATAGTTACCTGATGAGTAACCTGAAAAAAATTCCGTTCCGGGTGTTCAGAATCAAAAAAATTGACATAAAAACTTTCACCACTGTCCCGGGTTATCTGAAACCAGTCACGCAGGGTTTTGGCTTTTTCAAATACTGTGCCCTTAGACAAGTGATTAAGGATTTGAGCGAATTCCTTGTCTGAAAAGCCGGTACCGTTAAACCGCTCAAGCTGCCCCTGCAGATTATCAGTAAGCTCCTGTTCATCATGTATAATAACCGGGTCATAACCTAGTCCGGCAAGTTGCCCGACCAATTCTTTTTCCAACACTGCTTCTGACTGATGCATCAGTTCTTCTCCGCCGAAATATACTTCTGATTCGGACTAGTGGGTTTATCGGGTATAGTGAGCCGTAATTTACCTTCTTCAATGAGAGGAGTTAAAATTTCCTTTCTAAAATATTCTCTGTTTTCTAATTCCAAATGTTCTTGTATTTCATCTCTGGAGTAGGGAGTTTTACAGAATTTCAATACTTTTTCAGCTTGCGTGGTAGCTTGCGTGGTAAGCTTGCGAGGTACACCTTGTGAAGCCTCTAGAATGGTAATGAATTTTTGGTTCGGACTGGTAGGTTTATCAGGCAGGGTAAGCCGTAATTTATTTTGGGCTATGAGGGGCTGTAATACGGTATTTCGCAGATATTCACGGTTTTTTAGCCCTAAGTGATGTAGAATTTCGTCTCTTGATTTTTCACTTTTACAAAAATCCAGTACCTTTTCAGCTTGCGTGGTAGCTTGCGTGGTAGCTTGCATGGTAGCTTGCATGGTAGATTGCAAAGATTCGACAAAACCCTCTGTATAAGGGAAAACAAGGCGAGTAAAATTCTGGGTAAACTGGTAAATAGTTTTTGGATAGGCCTGAAGAATACGAGGCACCCCGGAGCCCATTTGCTCCACCATTTCTAAATCTTTAAAAACCCTCATCAACTCTTTGTTACGGGGAACAGAATATCCCATAAAAAATTGTTCTTCCGTAAAGCCAGGGGGCAACCCACCCGCCGATGTTATCTCAAACCTATCCGCAAAGAGTTCAAACTTGGGTGGCACTTCATTACTAAAATCATTATGAATAATGGCATTGATAATGGCCTCGCGAATAGCCACAGGGTCGAGCATTTTGCGTTCTAATCTTTCGGCAGCAGTGATTTGGGTAAAGGTGCGGTTCTCAACTTTTAGCTTTTCTAAAACAGCCTTGGTGGCCTTTACGAGCGAACAATATCCATACTCTTCATTTTCCAACAAATCCACTCTATCCAGCCCGGCATATTTCCCCACTTTAATGGAACATCCGTTGTTATCCGAAAGTAAATAGGCCGCATAGTTATATTCCCCGGCTTTAGTCAGTAATTCAAGGTTAGCGGCAAACTGTTGTCCAAGTTCAAAACTAGTGCTTTGGTAATAAATTTTGAGTTGTTCAAAACGTAGGTCTTGTTTCCGGGAACTGATATTACCTATAGAATTACGAACCCGACTGGCAAAAAGATCATCAATCAAGTTCTGCGGCATAGGTTCTGCGGCACTACCAACCCTAAGGTAACAGCCTTTGGGCGACATCCCCATTTTACTCAGATAGTAGGGCTTTTCAGAACCACTGGCCACGGTAACCTTGACAATGTCTTTACCCTCATGATTTTCTACCACAACATCAAACAAACCCATGGTAGAAGGAGTGATATTACTTTTAATTCGATCTTTGATTTTAAGTTGAACAGAGTCAATATCAGGTACACCGAAAACTTTGCCCGAATCTTCAATACCAAAATAAAGAACACCACCTTCACGATAGTTTAAAAACGCCACCACCTCTTTTTCAAGAGCATCAGTTAGCTGGCGTTTATATTCTATACGATTAGTTTCAGTCATACGAACATCTGCTGCAGAAGGCCTTTTTTAAAGGATTGGGTTTGCTGCTTTTGATTTCTTACTGATTCAATTTTGTCATCAATATGATCAAGAAATATTCCAATTTTCTCTTGTTCTAGCTTACTAGGAATGAATAGTTTGATTTTTTTTATTTCAGTTTTACTTATTTCAAGGAAAGTTGAGCCTTGAGATTTTCTTAAAAACTCTTTTTTGTTAAATAATATCATGTGGTAAATGAAATGTGAATCATTTTTGTTATTAACAATTAATGATTGAAAACCCTGATTTGTTGTACATTCTTGAGTTGCAAAACTAATATCGGCAATTGTAGCTCTACTGGTAAACAAAATTGTACCAGATGGTAAAAGAGTCGCTGAAGAATTTTGCAGTCCAAGTTTGCTAATTTTTCGTTTACTTGAGATGGCATGTTTTGATTTTATTTCTGTTGGTGTAAACCAATTAATGTTTCCATTCCAAAATTTTTTAACCGTTGAGTCTGGTGTGCCCCCACCTATTATTTCTCCAAGAGAAAGAAAACTAACTTTAAACCAATCCGGATAATCATTCCCATTCTCATCCTTAAAGCGGATTTCCTGGGAGAAGAGTTTTTGCATCACGCCTTTTTTGTATTGCTCCAGCAGCTGTTTTTTGCGGGTGAGCTGTTCAATTTTTTTGTCTACCGCAGAAAGAAAAGAGGCAATCTTTTTTTGTTCGGGGAGGGTGGGGTTTGATATTTTAATCTTACCACAATCTGGCACCCTCATATGTGCAACAGTACCTCCATTACTAAAATCTTCAATTTGTTTTTTGCAAAAATGAGTTTGAAACGAATACAAAACAAATGCGTTATTACTGAAAAAACTATTTATTCTATACATTATTGTTCTTTGTCCTAGAAAGATACCTTTGTTATCAGTTAATATTCCAATTTCCCCAACAGGTGCTTCACGAGTAAAAATCAAATCGCCAGGTTTAGGTGCTCCTCTTCTAGTCCATTTTTCATATATATCTTTAGTTGCATATCTAACAGATGTTAAATCAACTTTACCTTTCCGGACATTTGAAGTTCTTATCATTTTATAAGGAGTTTCATAGTCAACGACAGTTGCAGTTTTATTAACACAATCAATTATGGCTTCACATATTTTTTCAATTTTTACAACTCTCCACTCATCAGAAAATTCTTTGAATCGTAAAGAAGGATATTTTAAAATTACTTTCCCCATCAATACATTCCCCTAAAACGGTGCTTCGATTCCAAGTTCTTTGCAATATCCGGCGATTTCTTTATCCGTGGCCTTCATTTCTTTTTCCAGATCTTTTAAATCCTGTGATGTAGCTTGTAAATCAACTGGTTCCTCTTCTTCAAAGGTATCCACATACCTGGGAATATTCAGATTATAATCATTCTCAGTAATCTCACTCAAAGGAGCTACATAACTGTATTTATCTTCCGTCTTCCTTTCCCGAAAAGTATTTACAATCTTATCAATATCTTCAGGCCTTAATACATTCTGGGTTTTGACCTTTTCAAAATGGCCCTCGCCGCTGGCGTCAATAAAAAGAATATTTTCGGCATCTTTCCGTTTTTTCTTTAACACTAAAATACAGGTAGGAATACCCGTACCAAAAAAGATATTGGCAGGGAGACCAATTACCGCATCTAAATAGTTTTTTTCTTCAATCAAATACTTCCGAATATGCCCCTCAGCCGCTCCCCGAAACAATACTCCATGGGGTAATATACATGCCATGGTGCCTTTTTCGTGGAGTTGATGTATCATATGTTGCACAAAGGCAAAATCAGCTTTGGTGCCGGGGGCCAGTTTTCCATAGGGGGCAAAACGGTCGTCACTCATAAACAATGGGTTAGCGCTCCACTTGGCAGAAAAAGGGGGATTGGCTACAATAGCATCGAATTTATAGTCGCTGTGTTGAGGGTGTTCTAAGGTATCGTCGTTACGAATGTCGAACTGGGTAAAATGCACATTGTGCATAATCATATTCATGCGGCATAAGTTATAGGTGGTGGGGTTACTTTCTTGTCCGTAAAATTCACCGACCTTTTTTACCTCTTTAGATACCCGTAAAAGCAGAGAGCCTGAACCGCAGGTGGGGTCATACACATTTTTTAACCGTGTTTTACCGGTGGTGACAATTTTAGCCAGAATGGTACTTACTTGCTGAGGAGTGTAAAACTCACCGGCCTTTTTACCCGCGCCACTGGCAAACTGCCCTATTAGATATTCGTAGGCATCTCCCAATACATCGACTTTGGAGTCGTCCAGTTTAAAATCGATTTTGTCGAGATGGGTAAGCACTTTTACAATGAGTTCGTTTTTGGCGTTTTCCGATTTACCGAGTTTACTGCTGGCAAGGTCTATGTCTTCGAAGAGGTTGGCGAAATCATCTTCACTATCTGTGCCCATCGTGCTTTGGTCAATGCTGTTGAGGACCTTGGTGAGGTCGCCTAAGATAAAGTTGTTTTTACCCTCAGCATTACCACGCCGGGCCATTTCACCAAATAACTCGGAGGGCTTTAAAAAATATCCCAGATTAGCAATAGCCTCTTCTTTAATGGCTTCCAAATACATTTTACCGTCTTTGGATTTTTCTTTGATATCTTCGTATTGAAGTTTGTCCGGGGCAAGCACGGTGTTTGCGTAGTGGTACATCTTTTCGCTGAGGTATTTGTAAAAGATAAAACCCAGGATATAGTCCCTGAAATCGTCTGCCCCCATTTTACCCCGCAGGGTGTTGGCGATGTTCCAGAGTTCGGTGTGAAGTGCTTGTTTTTCTGTCATAATTTATAGTAAGTAAAATCCAACTTGGTTGCCTGTTTTCCAATAAATTTAGCTAATAATTGCGGTTTTTGCAGTGATTGTTTTTTTACAACTATATACTTTCATTAAACCTGGGGAAGCTTTCTCCTTATTTATTTCAAATACAACCTTAATAGGTATACCCTTTTCCGATTTCTAACGTTTAAGTCTTAATTTTGATTGCCTCAATCTCATCTATGAGATGGTGCCCCTTGAAAAACCGCTAATTCCGCTCAGAAAACTGGCCCGTTTATTGCGTTACACTAAGATTCAGAACCATTAATCCGGAGGTGTATGTTGTCAGTACCTAAATTTATAGTCATCTTCTTACTTTCTGCCTCAGTTGGGTTTAGTGGTTATAAACAGGGGCTAGATCTCCATAAGGTTCTCAGCAAGTCTGGTAAAGCTGTTTATTGGCCGAAAACTACCGTGCTTTCTAATTCGATGTTAAGTGCAACGCTTGTTTCTGGAGGATATTTTACCATAGGGACTAAAGAGGGATTCAAGGATGAAAAATTAGATAATAATTGTTCCATTACCTTTGGGCATCCTTATGCAAAGACGTCCTATGTTAAAGCCGGTATTGATGGAAACTGGGGTAAGTTATCAAGCTTTGAAGATTTTGAGTTACTAAAAGAAATACTTGAATCCAAAAGGATGTTACAAAGCTATGCCCTGGATAACGGGATAGAATTGGATGTAATCGTTTTATTCAATTCAACGGACTCTTCAATAATAACGCTGGATATTACTCTTAGAAATACTGATGATAAAAAGCATAGCGCTGGTATACAGATTGTGGTGGACCCTGCCTTATGTCATTCAGGAGGTGATGGGTATGCCCGCATAGAAAATAACTTGATTTTAACACCTCATACTTCTGATAAAAAAACCTTTCTTATTACGGAACACAAAAAGGGCTTAACGGGGCTAAACACTCAGTGGACAGTTGTATCTTCTCACTATAAAAATACTTTCTGGAATAACTGGCTGGATATCGATGATAATACTGTAGCAAGCTTTCCCATTTATGATCTGTCATTTAAGGTGAATTTTTCAGAAATTGATTTAGCACCTGGAGACAGTATAACACACTCCTTAAAGATAAAACTGAACACCGGCGACTATGGTAAAAGCATTTTTACCCGATGGCACATACCAAAATGGACAGAGCTTGGTGAAGGGGAGATGTTGCCAATAGCCCCCACAGCTCAGTTACAATTTACAAACCGATCCTCTTCACAAAAGGATGTTGATTTAGTTTATAACTGGCCAATCATGCCCAATGTAGATTTGAATGCTAAAGTATCTGCTATACCTGCAGGTAAAACCGCCTATTTGAATGTACCTATAACACTCAAAGAGAATTATACTCAAAGCCGGGTGGATACTTATGAAGTACAGGTTTTATCCAGTGGAACTACTCAAGGGTATGTAAATGGTCAAATGTATGTTCCCGCTCTACCAAAAAGTTTCGATGGGATAAATATAACCCTTGATTCAGTTGTAAAAGAAGGGAACAGTTTAACCCAGTTTAGTTTCAATGCCCTTGATGAAGAGCGCAACCGCTATTTGTTTAATATTTCCAAAGACAATATTTTTATTCAACTGGACGATGTTCCTTTTTCCGGATTTGAAATTTCAAAGGATACCCTTTCTGGGGCATCAATGGTCGATGTGGTGTTTATATTGGATGTCACTGGTAGTATGGGAGGGGAAATTGCCGCAGTACGAGATAATATTATTCAATTTGGCGATGCGTTATCTTTACAAGGGATTGATTATCAGTTGGGTATGGTCACTTTTTATGATGTTATTGGAAATATTTATCCGTTAACTCAGGATATTGAACTTTTCAAAAGCTATGTCGGTCAACAACAGGCAAGTGGCGGAGGTGATGGTCCGGAAAATTCTCTGGATGCCCTAATGGAAGGTGCACTGCTTGATTTTCGGAAAGGCAGCCAAAAAATATTTATCTGGATTACTGATTATAATTACCATGAAGCAGATAACATCACTTCAAGGACGACAACAGAGGTTGTTAATACACTTTTATCAAAAGATATTACCGTTCACTGTATAGGGTCACCCACTTGGCAACAAACCGAATATTTACCTATTTACTCAACCACCGGTGGCAGTTTTTATGATATAAACGGTAACTTTCAGGATATTTTACTTGATATTGCCAACCTGGATTTCAGTACCAATATGCTGTTGAGTGTACCAAATAGCAGTCTTTCCGGGGTTCGAACATTAACCCTCGCATTGCACAAAGCAGATATTGGGGGAACCTTGGATATTGATGTTAATACCAATGTCCCATGGGCCAAACGAAGTGCTGATATGCATGATGAGAATACACCATGCCAAGCCAATAATTGTACCAATACTCTTGCAACCATTGACATGGTTAAGGGAATGTTTTCCATCACTAACTTGCAAGGTAGGAGATTAGTAACAAAACGACTTAGCCATGAATCAATTAATGTACAGGGGATTCTGCAACAATACAGCGACACGCCGGTAGTGGTGCAGCTTTTTGGGGTAGACAAGCAAGGCCGAAATATTAATCAAAGTTTCATTTCACGTTTTGGACGGTAGGTAAATTATGATAAGCACAAAAACTATTTTATTAATATTAATTTCAGTAATTGTTTTTTCGACAAAAACTCTTCTGGCTGATGGTCTCCTCCGTTCAACAGACTTAGGGTATCCCTTTGAATTGCTGCGGCACACTGTAAGTAAAATAAAAGTAGATGTGTACGGCACAGCAGCTCAAACAACTGTTTATCAGGAATTTATCAATGATGGTAATGAAACTACCAATGCTACCTATTCTTTTCCCCTACCCGACGGTGCCTATGGTACTCAAATGCTCTATTCGTATCAAGATTCTATTTATAAGGCTATTTTACAACCAATTCCCCAAAGTAATGTTCCAGGTACCGGTGAAGGAGGGTTTGTAGCTGAGCTTAACCAGTACTTGGGAAAAAACAAAGTAAGTTTTACCGTTAAAAACATTCCGGCCGGGGGGGTACAGAAAATTGTCTTCCGGTACACCCAATCACTGGACTTCCTAAGTAACAAGGTATATTATAGGTATCCACTCTACGGTGGCAATTTTCAGCCTTCTTCACTGAATTATCTTAGCTTTCATATCAAAGTCATGCATCCCGCTCAAACGAATGCTCAATTTGAATTTGGCACCATGACAGAAGTTAAAACCAGCAAAAGTGATAATATCAATAGTTCTGAATTCTTTGTGGAAAAATCAAAATATATTCCATCTTCTGATTTTACGTTTAGTTATCGGATTAAACCGGAACAATCGACAAATTTCGTACTTTACAGTAAAATGAATGGAAAAGAAGGTTATTACATTTCTAATCTGTTTCCTGGTAATACCGAAAGTAAATTAACGTCTGCCAATCGGCATTGGGTTTTGTTATTGGACGCGTCAACCAGTATGAAGGGTTTCAAGTTTGAACAAAGTGTTGAGGCATTAAAAACCTTTTTGATGCAGTTAAACCAGGATGATAAATTGAGTATCGCGCTCTTTAACAGAAATGTGGAATGGATTGCCAAAGATGCGCAGGCCAGTAGCTCAAAAATAAAAGAAATTATTGGTGCTCTTAGTGCCATTGAATCCAACCAATTGACCGGGCAAACCCAGATTTTACCGGTTTTGAATGATGTTTTAAATCAATCCTTCCTAAAAGAGGCAGACAGCAGAATTATTGTTATGACAGATGGATTTTCACAATGGTGGAGTGGTGAAATTGGTAATCCGAATGAACATCCCGTGTTTATGGTGGGACTTGGGGATGCGGTGAACCATAAACGAATGGAATATATTTCCCATAGTAATATGGGGTTTGCCACTTTTGTTAATACTAATGAATCGGTAAGTGATAAACTCTTGTTGCTGACAAAGAGCTTGAAAAGCCACTGGATCATGGATGCTTCTCACCCTCTGACCTCTGACTCTACAACAACTAATTTTCCAAAAAGAAATAATCCTCAGATATATAATGGAACTCATTATTACACCGTAGGTAAATATATACCGGGAGACACAACCTTTTTTCACAATTTTACGTATCCTTCGCTTCAGGCCGGTGACAATAATGTGGAACTTCAAACAGTTGAACTTACGGGAACAAATGCAGAATGGTTACAACAGTTTTGGTATATGGAATCTTTGAAAAATTTGGAGATTCAATCTGACCTGAATATTTCTCAGCGTGAAGATCGGGATAAAATAATAAAGCTCAGCCTAGAGAGTGAAGTTAAATCCATGTTTACCAGCTACCAGGCTGATTATTCTTCGGTTCCTGATGAGGTCATATATATAACTGACCCAACCGATGAACTATCAATATTACGAACCGAAAAAATAACCAAACACAATCTGATGGGAATAAAGGCTTCTTATCGAAATGGAAAACTTAAAATTGTAATTCCGAATGCTCAGAATTTAGTACCCGAAAAAGTGGAGATTATTGATTTAAAGGGAAGAATAATACGGGTTTCATTAACCAATCTGGCAATGGTTTCTTCAAACGAAGTTAATCTCTTTCTCTCGAAGGAGATGCAGACGAGGTTGAAAGCAGGTCTATATTTTCTAAAAATCAAATTTCGGGGAGCCAGTATAACACTTTCGATTAATATATAGGCTTAACGAAGGTCTTGGCTATCCAATGTATGTATGCTCCTGAATTCGCAAGCCACAGTGAGGGTGTTAGAGTGGTTGTGAAGTGATATCTTCGAACACCCTGATTGTTACCCATAAGTTCTTGTCCTGGGCGGCAATTCTGCTCGAACGAGTTGTTAGATATACTTTCATTATTTAATCACAGCCCCAGTTATTACATTATTATTGTAGTGAAGCTTATAAACGCCCCCTTTCCCAAGGCGGATTTAGGCGTCTTGCGATAGAAGAAAAAGAAAAATCAAACTCTAGTGTTCTATAAAAAAGGCACAGACAAAATAAAAAAATTGAATTATGTTAAAATTAATATAGGTAACATGAAAGGTATATGATATGTGATATGCTTGTTAAAATTAGTAATTCGCTGTACATGTCGTTGTAGGCATGGAGTTGTCAATAAAAAATCAATAAAGTTATAACCAAACGGAGATAAAAATGAAAATAGTTTTTATGGGTGTTTTATTCATTATGTTTGCTACGGTTCAAGCGTATGATTGGGGAGAGAAAGTAGCATTTATAACTGTGATCGAACCAACATATATGCCGGCAAAAGTCACTTTTCAAGTTGATTGGAACATGTCTGATGCATGCCCGGAAGGAAGTTGGTTGACTTGGCAGGGAAAAGGCCAAACAGCAGAAGATCGAGCCGACAATTCAAAATCGGTCATGCAGATATTATTGTCTGCTCAATCCTCTAAATCACAAATAAGGTTGTATGGAAATGATAATGGTTGCACAATTGATTTTCTTCATATTTTGTCAAAGTCAGAGCCAAAAATTTTCATAGACAGTAGAGATGGCAAAGAATATAAAGTTGTTACCATTGGAACACAGACTTGGATGGCAGAAAATTTAGCGTATTTACCTCAAGTTGATGCTGTCTCTGATGGTACTGAAATGTCCAGTGGAAAATATTATTATGTCTATGATTATGTGCCTATAGGTGCTACGGAATCGGTACAAGTTTTGAATGCGAAAATTACAAGCAATTATCAGAATTACGGTGTTTTGTATAACTGGGATGCGGCTATGGATGGAGCTTCTTCAAGTTCTGCAAATCCTAGCAATGTACAGGGAGCGTGTCCGGATGAATGGCATTTGCCTAGTGATGCTGAATGGACTGTACTTGCCAACTATGTTGGTGGGCTTGATATTGCTGGTAAAAAGTTAAAAACAAATACAATGGGAGGTACCGATGATTATAGTTTTTCTACACTCCCTGCGGGTGTTAGATATAATCAGCTTGGTGATCCAGGAGATGCTCATTTTTTGACTAAAAATGAATCTGCTCAATTTTGGACATCTACAGAAGAAGCTTCACGAAGTTGGACAAGAGAACTGATTCTTGGATGGGATAAAGTAAGCCGTTCCTCTGCAAACAAATGGAATGGGTATAGTGTACGATGCGTCTTGGATTAGTTGTGACCAGACGAACCTGTTAAATCACCCTCCGGTGCTTCTGCTCAACGGCTGAGGTACTGAGCAGTCAGGAAAAAGGGCCCCATAAAATACCCGATAAGGGGAGGGCCATGGTCTTGCAAGCAAAGTCTCAACCAATAACCAAGATACCGGTAAAGATTCGCTTCTCCATGCACCGCGCTTGGGGCCCCATGATTTTGAAAAGTACTGGTCCCAGGCTTGTGAATATAATCTTGCGCACATTTCTAGTGAAGCCCTTGAGCTTCAGGTTTTCGTATGTTGGCACCTTGGCCCCGAACTCACCTGCTCCATGGTCTATCCAGACTTTAAAATCTACATCCTGAACAATACCGAATTCTAAGGTAAAATCTAGAGTTCGAGCAGAAAGATACTGGTTGTCAATAACAGGCTAAATATCCCAGCCTACCGAAAATAGCAATAGAAAGTACAATCAATCTTCAGTCTTCATACCATCATTAGTAAGGTTTCATCTTGATAGGTTCAATTGTCACAATATTTACAACTCAAAATATTTGCAAACCAATTTAGGCAATCATTACCTCCAAGGCTAATCAACTTATCGTCAACACCATGGAAATTAGCGATAGGACTGTTGCACGAGCAACTTTTCCCCCTAAATTGAATAGAGGGTGTTCAGGTTTTGAAAAAAGCGAATAGATAGGACAAGGAAAATAATGAAAAAAATCTCAACAGTTATATTGAATCTTATTTTCATATCAGTAGGGTTTTGCGAAATCTTAATTGATGATTCCCTGACAGACAGCCAAACTTTACTCGGAGCCCAAGCGGGAGGCACCTGGATTAGTGGCGAAGGCTGGCAGCAATCCACAGGACATGATCAGATTGTATACGATCTCGGCCGCGCCTATACAGAAGGCGCTGTTGTTTTCAATACGCGTGGTTTTTATGATTCCTTGTCTGGGAGCTCTTCCGATAAAATTTACTTCTTCGGTATTTACTCAAATTCTTCCGGTGACAAAAATAAGAGCTACACAGGAGCTAAATTTATTGAAGTTAGGTACAACGGGATTTTTAATGAAGATGATGATGGGCTCAATCACCACGGTGAAGTGAAAACCCAAGTTGGATGGCAGGGAACACCGAATATTGTCAACGTCTTTTCCGATGTGCTGGAATGGGGTGGAAAAGAGACCACCTACCGTTGGACTGTAAAATGGGGCGGTGGAAAGGTCATTGCCTGGCGGAATGATATTAAGATAGCGGAAATATCCAATACAGACGAACTTGAAATGACCCACATATTTTTAGGTGATGTGAATTATAAAGGGGAAGGGAACTATTATACCGGCCCTGTAGGAGTAATCTTCTCCAATGTGCTTGTGACTGATGGAGACATTCCAACTCCTATTCAAATTAATAGCGCTAAATCAGGCAATTATCAAACAAGCCATACCCGGTTAGTATTTGAATCTAATTTTGGCAGGATGGTGATACCTGGTAAATCTGACGCGGAAGGCGTCCTGGATATCAAGGGACGGAGAATAAGGAGTGTTTTCAACAGTAAATCTTCAGTTTGGTAATGGACTTCAACTACCACTATTAAAACTGGGGACCTAAAGTGCGTGTGAAGTGATAAATGAGTTTTGGTGTAAAATCCAGGGGTATATTTATTTCAGCGTTCTTTTCTTGCTGTTAAAGTCTCGGATTATCATTGATTTCTTTTTTAATCATTAGCATATCTTTCTGATGGTGTTGTACATCAAAAAAATATCCTGGATCAGACCCTAGCAATTTAACCGTGTTATCTTTGTCTATTTTCAGCGTACATACAAAATCCAAGTCTGATATTTGATAGAAATCAACAAATATGGTATGAGCTATTTTATATCCCATTTTTAAATACCTTTGATGTATAATAACATGCGAATATTTTTCAGGGTCATATGTTTTTTTGAATTTTATTTGGCCAGAATTTGGGTGTAGACCATAAACGGCACCTGGTAACAGAAAAATCTCGTATTGGTGAATTTTATCAAGTGCTGGATTAATATTAGCGGTAACGGAAGTTTTCCATATTGGCTGGTAATCGGGAAATCCCAGGTGAATAAAGGAAGAATCTTTTTCTACATATATATAATCTTTGCTTTTGGTGTTTCCATAATCAGAAAATTGATAATCACCATATAACTTCCCTATTTGTTTATAAATAAAAGAGGTATCGAATAAAGCCTTACTGATTTTAGATAGTTCGACAAGCCGGGGTATGACAGGGGAATTAAAACGGATATGATGCAACGTATCAATAAATTCAAGGGAAGGAGGGTTATCAGAATAAGCGGAATCAATATGATTTAAACCGTAGATTTTAACAGAGTGCTCTCCCAGTGGTGTTGATAGTTCAACGGAATACTCAGGTAGCATCCAATCAGGTAAAACTACAAAATCGCCATAGGTTCCTGCCCTGCTATGCGGAGAGTCATCTGATGAGAATGGTCGGAAAAGGCTGAGAAACCGTATGTTTCGAAGAGTTTTAAAATATTGATTCGCGAGGCTGTCGCTTATTGTGTTTTTAAATAAATAAGGTTTGTCACTCTTGCCAAAATACTCATAGAGTTCGAGAGAGCCGTTAGCATGTAATTTTACATATGGAGCATCATTCCACGTCGGACTGTGATTTGTTGTACGCCTGCGAGTAACTTTTATAAAGCTTGATTGTGTCTTCTTATTGAATGAATCAAATATTTCTTCCTGATTTAATATGTTATAAATTTTTCGAGTAGTATTATGTTCATCATTATAGAATTTGGCTCTTTCATAATATACAAGAGATTGTTTAACCGAATCGGCCATGTCATACGCAAAGGCAAGTAAGAAGTTTAATAAAGGTTCCTTTGGCGCAAACTTTAAAGCTGGCAAAAGCCAATCTTTAGCCTTTTCCAAGTTATTTTTATCTTCGATTACCCCGATTGCAGCTGGTATACCATAATAAAGATAAGGACCCATGCATAAAGGATCCTTTTCAAGAATGGTATAGTTCACCAATTCTCTTAAACTATCCAGCTTTCGGTATTCAGATGCAAGTGTACCGATACCCGTTGTGTCATTTTTTAAATCTGGGAATAAATTGGATTTTCTAACAAGTGCATCAGAAAGAAATTCGATGCTCGTTAATGATTCGGTAAACTCTTCACATGTTTCAGGTAATTTCTCAAGCTTATTTTTTTCTACACGAATTTTTGCATCATTCGAATGAGACGAAGGGAATGTATATCTATAATGACATCCCAAAAAAAGGCTTAAAATTAAAAAGCTCGAGTTCCAGAGTAGTTGTCTTAATGAGAGGTGTCGCATTTTAATATGCTAAAAAATGTTTAGGTGAGCGGAATTGTCGCCCATAAGTTCTATTCCTGAGTGATAATTCTGCTCTATCATTTTGCCTGACTATTCAAACGATGTTTATAACAATTACTACGGTGTTTTTTTGGGGAAAATACATACTTATAATTTAATTGAAATTAGAAAAATGAGTAAAATTATTTGAGAACAAAGGCAATGCGCTTTATTACGTGAAAGATTTCGGATTATTGAGCTTTTTGTGGTTTAGTAAATGGATGAGATTAAGCTTTTAATAAAAATCCTATGGTATTTGTAGTAAAATTAGTATTATACCTGCTTCGATTTTCTTAGGGACAATATCTCTAAGACAAGTGAAAACTGCCTGTACAAGTAATTAAAGCCAGGCAATCAACAGCTTTACCAACTTCATTATTTTATCAATTTAAAGTGATTTTTAGGGTTTAAAAGGAGAATAAAAATGGATAACAAAGATTATTGCCTGTACAGTGGTGGACTTAAAGGCGCAGAAAAAACTTTTGGTGAATGTGCAGAAAAATACAATATAGATGAAAAAAACTTCTCATTTGAAGGGCATACCCCTGCGCGGGACAAAAACCTTACCATACTAAGTGAGGAAGAACTGCGAAAAGGGAATATAAGCATGGAGATAGTCTCTGCAAGAATGAATAGAAGATATGCACATGCGGAAAAGATCAAAAAAATCTTTCAGGTAATCTTCCATATGATTAATAAAGGGTACCAGGTCTTTGCTATAGGCTGGATTCAGCCTGATAACACAATTAAAGGCGGAACCGGATGGGGGATTGAACTGGCGAAATTTTTTAATAGACCCATCAGTGTTTTTGATCAGGATACAAACAAATGGTCTACCTGGAAGGATAATGCATGGGTTAGCGACGAACCTGTAATCTCACACAAAACATTTTGCGGAACGGGAACCAGAAATCTTTCAGTAGAAGGTAAAAAAGCGATTGAAGAACTTTTTAGTCGTTCTTTTCCCTCATAAAGCTGAATTACGCGGTGCGTCAGCAGTTGGTTCACTGAAACTTATCCACTTGTGGGTGTAACGGGGAGCTGGCCTGTTACACAACTTGAAGAATGTAAAAAAAATACAAGAATAGAGTTCCACATTATGAACCTCCAGGTTCGTGGTTATTCTTTCTAAAAAAAATGTTTAAAGGCACTCTTAAACAAAGATCGATTCCAATATTATGTATGTATGAATTATTTGGATAATCAGAATCGTTATCAGACTGTAAATATGAATAGCTAATTCTATACTGAGGCCCCATACTAAATATGAGCCTTTTAAATTTGTAGCCTAAATTGATATTCACTCTCGAATAGCATTCAAATATTTCTTTAGGTCCACTATTATCATAAATTAATTTATTAAACGTTGTGTCTGATTCCGTTCTCCTGTCTGCTTGTCTATCATATTCCTTTTTTAATTGTATCAATCTGTGTATAGTACCTTTTGATATTCCCCCTGCTAAATTAATGTGAAGAGATAAAGATTGAGTTATATCTTTATAATAATTAATGAGCGGTCCCCCACCATTTCCTTCAATATATACTTCTGGATCTATTGAAGATGGCGAAGCAACTGATTGCGTGACTCTTCGTTTTTCAAAATGTATACCTATTCCAAAATTTTCTGAGAGCATATAGTCTAACCAAAATGTCATTCCACCACCTGCAATATCTGTTTCAAAATACATAGGGAGAAGGGCTAATTCAGTTAATAAATGTACTTCTTTAGTGATTCTATTTTCTTCATTTTTATATTCACTAAAGTGCCCACCTATAAAAAAGGTTGTTCCAAAATTTATCCTATCAGAAAAATGATTAGGTCCTGCATGTATTGTCGAGAGAAAACATAAAAAATAAATTAGTGTTTTCATAATCAATTACTATACCGATGTCCTCTTTTTGGGAAAAAACATACTTATAATTTAATTGAAATTGTTCTAAATGTGTGAAATTATTTGAAAACAGGGTTAAATTCTTCATTATGGGAAAATTATTGGGACTTCTTATGATTAAGTAAATGGGAACAATTGAGCAAATATTTGCGTATTTATGAGTTAAAATTGATGATTGATATTAAAATCATTCCCAACAAAACATTCTGGGTTCACTTGTGTCTTTGGAATTAAAAGAGAAAATTGTCACAACCCTAGGATTTTAGATAAAGGCATATATTTCTATACGTCTATATTCTATATATGTTAAGCTTAAAGAGCGCATTGACTCGTCATCGGGATTGAACTTTGTAATTAACTGTCGTTGTCTGAATTAATCTCAGGGAGAATGTTACCATACCGGTGATTGGTAAAGGTATAACTTTGTTCTCTTAAGTATTGTAATAATTCTAAACGCCCGATTGCAGATACAGGTTCATCGAGTACCGCAATATTGTTATCGTTAAGTGCGTCCCGTAAATCCATAGACAGAGGCTCAATACAACGCAGGCGGGTTAGAGGATCTGCACTCTTTATCAATGTAATCAGCTCGGGTTCAAGCTGATATTCAACAGAAACGTTTGTAATTTGAGAGACCCATTGCCAGGGCATAATGTCTTGCTGGAGACTGAGCATTACACTGGCTCTACACGTTCTGGCTGCTAAGAGTATTTGCAGGAGGTCTTCAGGTGGCGTACTCCTTGTAGCTCGTATTATTATTAATGAAACATTGGTATACCGGTAAAAATTCGCTTCTCCATGTACTGCACTTGGGTCCCATGATTTTGAAAAGTGCTTGTCCCAGGCTTGTGCATACAAGCTCGCGCTCATTTCTAGTGAGGCCCTTGCTTTGATTTCAGTGATGTGTTTAAAAGCATAAGTGAGAATTTCTTTAAGTTCTTCTGGAATAGGATGAGAGGATTTGAATGTTTTAATTTGTTTCCAATGTCCGAACTGAGATACGTAATTGGGGCCACCTGCTTTGGCACCGGGGCCAATACATGATTTTTTCCATCCACCGAAAGGTTGTCGCTGGACGATGGCGCCTGTAATGGGCCTGTTTATATAAAGGTTTCCGGCGTGAATATGCTCTTGCCAGAATTGCTTTTCCCGATCATCCAGCGTTTGAATACCTGCAGTAAGGGCGTAATCATTATCGTTTGCTATGTCCACAGCGTGGTGAATGTCCTCTGCTTTCATGATACCAAGTACCGGACCGAAACATTCTGTTTTGTGAAACCAGGAGCCTTGTTTTACCCCCAACCGTACCCCTGGTCGCCAAAGTCTCGGGTTATCATCAATTATTTTTGGCTCTACCAACCATTCTTCACCGGGCTCTAGTCGTGTGAGGGCGCGCCAGAGGTTTTTTCCCGGCTCCTGGGTAAGTGGCGTCACTCGGCTGTTTAATTTCCAGGCCGGACCCACCGGAAGACTTTCTACTGCATCTCTGAGTTGTTTCCTGAATAAGGGGTTGTCGTATACTTCTTTTTCACATATCGCAAGACTCGCAGCTGAACATTTCTGGCCGTTGTGGGAAAAGGCAGAATGTATCAAGTCGAGTATTGCCAGGTCCCGGTCTGCGAGGGAGGTGATAATGATGTTGTTTTTCCCACTGGTTTCGGCAAATAACCTCAGGTTTGGGCGCCAGGATTGGAACATTCTGGCGGTTTCGTAGGAGCCGGTTAATATAACGGCATCCACTCGTTTATCTACTATAAGCTGCTTCCCGACTTCTCCCCGGCAGGGTAGGAATTGCAATACTTTTTTGGGAATGCCTGCTTTCCACATACATTCTGCCATCTTCCAGGCAACGAGTACGGTTTCACGGGAAGGTTTAAGCAAAACGGAATTCCCTGCCATCAAAGCCCCAAAAACACCACCTGCAGGTATGGCGAGGGGAAAATTCCAGGGGGGAGCTACGAGGACGGTTCCCAGAGGACTGAAACGTGCTTGTTTTATTTCTTCTGCAAGAGAAATAAATGCGCGCCCATAATAGTTACCAAAATCTATGGCTTCTGAAATTTCGGCATCCGCTTCACTAATCCGTTTGCCGGCATCTAAAATCATGCAGCCAATTAAGGAGCCACGGTTTTTCTCAAGTTCTCTTGCTGCCTTTTGGAGAAGGGAGGCTCGTTCGTTAAGAGATTTAGCTCCCCATTCTTTTTGTGCTGTTTGGGCAATGTCCATTGCACGTTCGACATGTGATTTCTCTGCCAAGACAAATTGGTAGGCCTCTGTTCCTGGCCGGGAAGGGTCTATGCCTGTCCCCTCTGAAGGGGTTTTGATAATCCGGCCTCCTATTTGAATCGGTATTACCGGTAGAAGTTTTTTGGACCATTCTGAAATAAGAGATGCTGCCCATTGACGATTAGCGGTTAAGGCCCAATCGGTATCGGGAGTATTGGAAAAGTATTCTTTTTCGACGGATTTTCGGTTCCTTTTGCTTCGGTCTTGTTTACGGCGGACTGCATGACTAACGGAGGTCATACGTTTACATGATTCCAGAAAATGCGTTTTTTGTTTGTCCCAGTTGTTATCGGCCTCCAGATCAAAAAGGTCTCTGAGGAAATTGCCTGGCGTCGTGTTTTCATCCAGGCGCCTGACCAGATAGGCGATACCAACATGGAAGTCATCTTTTTTAACGATGGGAGAATACAAAAATAATTTTCCCGTTATTTTTTGTATCACCCGGGCCTGATGATTGGCCATGCCTTCCAACATTTCAAAGTCGATATATTTAGGTATCTTGTGACCCGCCCGCAAAAGAAGACCATAGGCAATATCTAAAAGATTATGGCTCCCAATTCCTATGTGTACTATTTTTGCGTTCTCAGGACGGCAGCCGTAAGCTATCATGCATTTAAAATTAGCGTCTACATCACATTTATTTGAATAAGGCGTTTGTGGCCAGATGCCCATGGAAGCCTCTACTTTTTCCATGGCTAAGTTCGCTCCTTTTACCAAACGAATTTTAATGCGACCCCCGGTTTTATCACATCTCTTTTTTGCCCATGCGGTTATTTTTTTCTGAATGGGAAATGAATCGGGAAGGTAGGCCTGTAAAACAATTCCCGCATAGAGTGTGGAAAATTCAGGCTCATCCAGTACTTGTTGGAATGCCGCGATGGTGAGGTCCAGATCATGATACCCTTCCATATCCAAGTTGACAAATTTGGTAATGCGTTTCCCGCTGGGTAAGGTATATCGATGTTGCATACAGAGACGGTACAAATTTCGTAAGCGCTTCTTTACCATTTCTACCGTATCTTCCCACGCCAGGAAATCAATCTGACTGCATACGGAAGAGAGCTTAATAGAGATGTACTCGATGTCATCACGTTTAAGCAGGGTGTAATACTTTTTAAGTCGGGCTTGAGCTTCTTTTTCCCCCAAGACAGCCTCTCCTAACTGATTGACATTAAGGCGCATCCCGGAGGCTTTGCGCTCTGCCAGATATCTTTGGAAGGGTTCTTCTTCGCTGGGCTTTAATACGGTGCGGGTTTCATTTCGCAGTTTTAAAGTGACTAAGGGCATAACAAAATCGGGGATAATGGGCCCTACCACACTGGCTAGTTTCAGACCCAAGCCATCAAGTGCGGATAAATATCCCGGTACGCCATATTGGTCAATTAAATATCGCAGTTGGTCTGCAACCCGGGATTTGGAATAACTGCGAAACACCTGGTCCGTTAAGGCCATAGTTAAGGCTTTTCCCTGGGTATCTTTTAGCATGGGTGCCATTTTAATGGCATGATTTATTTCTTCAGGGGTTTGCGTGTTTTTAGCCGTAGAAAGTAAAAGTTCTGCTAATTCCACTGCTTTTTGAGGCAGATCCTTCGGAGAAAGAGGATTTAACTCCGTTTCGCTCAACAGGTTTTTAATGGCCTTCATAGGTTGCTCGCTCATGTGATTTTTAAACGCTTATGAAAAACTATCTACTTCTATTATATGCAGAATATATAGCGATTTCAATAAGAAAGCCTGAATGAGGCGAAATTAATAATTACGTAATGGTTAACGCTAAAATGTTTGATGTATGCCGGTTATAAACATTTCAACAGCAATTGCTGTTAAAATCATACCCATTAGGCGTTCAAAGGCCTTTAATGTGCGTTCTCCTAAAAGTGTGCTTAAGCGGTTTGAGAGCATTAACAGTATACCGGAGGCTAGCCAGGCACAGAATACGGCAAGGAGCCATTCGGGCCAACGTGCGGGTTCTTTGGCCATAAGAAGGATGACGGTGGCCATTGCAGAGGGGCCTGCAATGAGTGGAATTGCAAGGGGAACAATAAAGGGTTCTTTGTCTGTGGAATCTTCAAATATTTTTTCAGAACCTGAAAATATCATTTTAATGGCAACCAAAAAGAGGATAATCCCACCCGCAATACCAAGGGATGATTGAGATATTTGTAAAAGTGCCAGAATGGGGCGGCCTACAAAAAGAAATATGACAAGTATGCCGAGGGCGATGAGTAATTCCCGGACCATAACTTTGGAATGTCGTTTGGGATCAACGGATCTTAAAACACATGTGAAGGTGGGGATATTTCCGAGTGGGTCAATAACGAGAAAGAGGAGCGCTGTTGCTGAAAAAATTGACATATTATCCCATCCCTTTTCTATCACCAAATGCAAAGTATCTATGAATTAGATCTTATTTCTATCCATCCTTTGCTAATTATCTAAAAAAGTAATAATTATATGATAACCAAAATACAGGTGAAGTGCTTGATAATTCTTTAAAGTTCCTGTCTGAGACAGGATTGCAGTTTCTGGATTATAAACGGCATAAAAAGGTAACCTCTTCACCTATTAAATTTATCGGAAATTGTGGACCATAAACTCTTCCTCGCGCAGATGTATTCTATCGGTGAGAATTAGCAGCTTGTTGAGAAAATGTGAACTACCCTTAATCCGGTTTCCATTCAGAGGCATGAGCAGCAATTAGCTCGTCATTTTCTGCAGACGCTGCACCGGCTACTGATACTGCCCCCACACATTTTCCTTCCAGCATAATAGGATAGGCTCCATCAAGAGGGGCATATGGTGTCTGGATTACACCACCCAGAGTGAGCATGGGGAGTCTTGAGTTTTGAATGACTTCCTCTATTTTGGAAGTAGGCCTGCGGAAAACTGCTGCGGTGGCTGCTTTGCCAATAGCAATTTCTGCGGCAGCCGGCATGGAGCCATCCAGCGTATCAAGGGTTATGAGGTGTCCGCCATCATCGACAACTGCCACTGCACCGCCCACCTTCAGTTCTTCTGCCTTTGTTGTGGCCCGTTTAATGATCTGCCTTGCAGCAGCTAAATCGAGTATTTTTTTGGTTTTTAATTTTGCCAAAATATCACCTCCTGTTATTCATCCGGTTGGTTTGCGTACTGCTAAATTTAATTTATGGTCAACTCTTTCGTATATAAGATAGTAATTATTGTATACTGTATACAAATATGGTTTGTATATTGTATTGTGGAATTGAGCTCTCTCAAAGCTTATCTCAATAATTGCCTCTCCTCTCTTTTTACTCATAAAAAAAGCTCCCTTTTAAGGGAGCTTTTATACAGACTTATGTTTATACCTTATTCAGCCGGGGCTGGTTCTGCCTCTGCGGGTGCCGCCTCAGGCGCAGCTTTCTCTTGGGCCTCTTCGGCGGGTTTAGCTTCTTCAGCCTGTTCAGCCGGATCGGCTTCTTCGGTCGTTGCTTCTATGGCAGCAGGTTCTGGCGGGGCTGCCAGTGCTGGTGGAGCCAGTTTCAACTGCTCAATGGCGAGTTCATTAAAGGTTCCGATGTAATCAACACTCGTCTTTTTATAGGTGTCGTTATCTACTTTGGCATCAAAAGTGTATTTGGTAAACACACCACCGGAAAGCGAACCGATAACCACAGAGAGCACATTGGAAATTTTGCCCCAGGTGCTGGTGGACTCTACTACCTCGGAGACAATGGGAGCGTCGGAGGTAATGGGAAGCTTGAGGTCGACGCTGGTTATTTCACCGCTTGGTGTATAAACAAATTCGTCTTTTTTTCCGGGTTTAGGGCTTTCTGTGAAGCCTTTGGTGAATACCAAACGGTTAGAGCCTATAGCCAGAGAAAAACCCATGGAAGCGCTTACTTTAGCTGAGACCTTATTAACTGATTTCGATGTTTTTTTATCGATTTCAGCGAAACCGGCAACATAACGGACTTTGAGCATAGCGTCAGCGTTAAAGTCCTTCATGAGTTTAGCTTCCATATTATTGTTTGCTTTTCCGGAAGCGCCTTTAAAGGCCTGGCCAAAGGCAGATGTCATGGGAGCAAAAGGATCGCCTGCAGTATAATACACTTTCATGTCTTTAGGTGCAAAAGTAAGGGAACGGGCCTTGCCTTTGTCCAGGTAGCTTTTACCCTTCCTGGGAGTATCTTCAAAAGACATGGCTGTATATGCCTCAGCGCTGGTAAGTTCTGAGACACTAACCACATCAATGCCGGAAGCTTTGAGCTTATCTACCAGTTTTGTATGAAGATCATCAGCAATTGCCTGAAGCATAGCAGTATCAAGACCGGCCAGGGAGTAGATGTTGGTGACACTCGCCGTACCTTTTTTATAATCACTGCTTGTTGCTGTTCCACTGCTCTGGGTAATAAATTCAACATTAAAAGCAGGAATGATAACTTTTTTTACGCCATTTAATTTTTCGATGTCTTTTGCGTTGATATAGGCCTCAGCCACTTTTTGCCTGGCAGCAGGGTTATTCATATCCGCCGGAGAAAAAATGGGAGGACCGGCAGGCTTAGAGCCTGAACAGCCAATAAAAAACAGTATACCGGCTGCGAGGCCAGTTAATGAAAATATTTTTGAAATCAAAATGCACTCCTTTGTTTAACATATAAAGAAAATACGGGCGGTTTTTTAAAAAATTTAATTGAGATGCGTCCGAAATCCCCTGGTATTCAACAGCAAAAAAATAATTTTCATACTATTTTTCCGCAATACTTTGTAAAGCAATAAGTTTTGCCAAAATGATAATTATCAGGAAAATTATCCCTTTTACTTCAAAAAAGAAACAAGTGAAGTTGTAAAATAATTTATTCTGAATTGAATAATTATTTTAAAAAACGATTTTTGAGGTCTTCTGAAGGCAAAAAACAGGTGTCTTTTTTTATGACAAACTGAATTGAAGCTTCGCACAGGTTGCAAACTCCGTCGAAAAGTATTATCGGGTTCCCAGACATATTTCTTTTATCGGATTAGCAGGTCAGAGGGACAGATTACAAAAATAATGTATTATAGTGAGCCAAGAGCTGCATCTTTAAAGTCAGCTGTCTTAAGATTCAAAGCATCGGTAAAATAACTCTCCGCTCCTGCCTGGCCGCCTTTCATTGCGATTTCAACACCGTTCACACTATCAATACCACTGTAGATATAACATAAGGGCGCTGCGATTCCGATTGGCTTTACCACCTGAAGAGCTTTGATAGCGAGGGTTTCCTGGACCTCTCCGGAGGTATCGCCACCAGCGACAATCAAGCGTTGTAGTTTGCCTTTTTTTATAACATCAAGGGCTATGTTGCCGAGGGCCTGACCAAGGGTATGGTTGGCTTGGGGCATATCAATTCCCAATTGGTCAACCGCATTTGTCATTTGCTCTCGTCTTGGGTCCTCAGGGCCGCAAGCGGAGTGAACCACAACAGAACTTCCCCTATCAAGTAGGTTCAGTGCCTGCTCTGTTAATGTCTCCCGATAGGACTCGTTATTTTTCGGGTTGAGAATATCAGCTGGATTAATGCTGAGGTCAGAAAACCCGTTGGAGCGAGCATGCTCAATTTGCTTCCCGGTCATAACCCCACAACTGCCGGACAGGACAAGGACAGGACCTTTGGCCTGTTCTGTTATCGTGTTGTCGTGCTGAGAAGAGGTAATGATACCTTTGTTAATAAGGGCATCGCTAATGCCGTATCCAAGTTCCTGGGAGCAAACGGTAAAGGTTTGACCATATTTTCTCGCGTATTCGATAATAGCATTCCCGCCAGAAATGATGTCTTCATCTCTTAGGCAATCAATAACGCCATAATCAACTTTTTCTTCCCGCAGTTTTTCTATGGAAGTAAGAATTGCATCAGCTCCTTTATTTACCGTTCTAAGGTCAATAAGCGCCTGGGATAGCTTTGTCTGCTTTGCCAGATGTTGGAGCAGGTCTGCCTCAGTCATGGGTGTTGAAGGATGTTTAGAAATAGAAGGATGCCTGTCTAAACGGAATACTTCCCCTGCACCCAGAGCGGCAAAATGATTTCCGAAAAGGGTATATCGCCCAAATTTTGGGGCAGCGGGTAAAACCGGTATAAATCTTGAATTGAAAACATTTTTACCAATCTCCATTGCCCGGCCTATGCTTCCGAGGTCAGGGGACGAATCAAATGTGGAGCATACTTTATAGAGAAATAAAAGAGCGTTATACTCTGATAGCTTTTTAAAAACCGATGCAACTTCTAGCTCAAGGTCTGGTGTTTTAATAGAGCGGCTCACACCGGCGACACCAACGGCCTTAACACCGGGGAACTTTTCTTTTACAAAGGACGCATCAGGTACTTCGGTGAAAATCATGGTAGGGGTACCGCTCTCAGCTAATGCTTCGCCAAGGGCTGTGGTACCGGTAAAATCATCACCATAAAAAACTATCGGAACAGTAACGTCACTCATATTATTATCCCCACTTCTCCATTGCAACTTTTAATTCCGGGAATTCTGAAGCCCGGTCGAGATTACCTTCAGTCATCATCAGGTCGAGACCCTGCCGGAACGACTTACTGCCGGCCGTGGACCCCATAGGATGGCCATGGATAGCGCCTCCAGCACCGATGATAAAATCATAGCCCAACTCTTCGATGAACTGGGGAAGATGTGGTTGTTTGATAGCACCGCCGGTTAATGGAAATGTTGGTTTTACATCATGGAATTTGCTGCGAAGCCCCAAAATTATTTTCATGTATTTTTCATGACTTAAAGCAAATTTGCCATAAGGGGTCGGGATTGCAAGCATGTCGATACCCGAAAGCCGGGCAAGCTTCCCGTATATCAAATTGGAACTCATGCCATGCCAGGGGCTTCCGTAAAAAGCTCCGCCGTGATCCAGATGAGCAAGGATGGGGACGTTTATCTTTTTGTCCCTGGCCAGAGCACACATCGTACCAAAGCCAAGGGTAAGGTAATTTACCATCAGGGCATTAGCTCCGGCATCAATTGCATCGTGTGCTTTCTTTATGCATCGGTCCGCGTCATCGGTAATATTTAAACAATACAGTTTCTTTTCGCCGGTTTCTTCTTCTACCCGCTTGATTGCTTTCATGCAGGCTTCAAGGCGCTTTAGGGCCGGAGAAAAATCCCGGTCTCCCATCACTTCATCGTCTTTCATGATATCTGCACCACCAACGGCGGCATTATAAAGGAGCTCAGCGCTTTTTTCAGGTGGTATACCAGTGGAAGGTTTTATCATGTTATTTAACAGCGGACGCTTTTCTACCCCTAAAAGTTTGCGTAATCCTTTAATACCAAATTTTGGTCCCGGGTACTGGTTAGCACATTCTTTAGGAAAGTGAATATCCAACAGCTTGATCTTCCCCATTCCTGAAATGTTTCCAAATACTGTTGTAAACAGCATGGGCATCTGGGCCCCAAAATTATTCCAGGGAAAAGCAAGCTGGATAATTAGGGTCCTCATTTCAGAAGTCCGATCATTAACATTTTCAATATCGGGGATTTCAAAAACATTAACAACTTTACCTTCATATTTTGCCAGCATATCAGCATCTTCTCCAGGCACGCGTAACCAGGTACCGGTGGATTGTTCGCTGGCCATTGCTGCGGCTTTTTTATAAGCGTCTTTTTCGTCGGTTTCAAACAGATAGGTCCCTATGACACAATCGTCTAAAAAACTGTTCTCTGAAAGCATGAGTTGGTCGAAGTATGCCATGATGTAGTTTCCTTGTTTAAAATTTGTTGTTTATGTTTTTAGACAGGTTATCAGCTTTATTGTTTTATCCATTTTTGATAGGTCTGTATTGGGGTTGTTTTGCTAAAAACCAGCCATTTCAGCATGTCCTTATACATCAACTTAAAGAAACCTGTTCTCAAAGCCAGTCATTCCGGCTTGTCCGGAATCAAAAGTTTGGTAGTATTTTTTATAACACAATTTAAAATTTGATAAATAAAAGTGCGCCATACATTTTACTCCCATCTTTCTGATTCCGGACAAGCAGGAATGAATGACCCCATAAGCAAAGGATTATTTCCTGGGGGCTATTCCCATCATCTCCCTTGCTTTGTCTGGCTCTGCTATGGTGCGTCCGGCAGCTTCAGCTGCTTTAACGATGTCTTCAACCAGTTTGGGGTTAGAACCTGATTTTTCTCCATTAGAGAGAAAGGGGCCATCTTCATAACCAACGCGGATATGTCCGCCCTTTTCAATAGCTCTCATTAAACTTTTGGCGCCAATGGCCCAGTGCAGGGTCAAAAACCAGATGCTGTCGTCTGGCAGATGATCAATAAAAAGGTCCAGATATTCATCTTTATAGGGCAGCGCATTAGGAACATCATAGACAAAGTTAAAAGTATAGGGCGGTTTAATTAAGCCGTCTTCGATAAGTTTTGGAACATTATAAAAATGAGAAAGATCAAAAACAATATTAAAGGGTACAATGTTTTTCTCTTTGAGCTTATTGGCGTAAAAATAGATATCAGAAAGCTGATTATTATAAACACCGTCATACATATTTATGGAACCAAAATTCAGAGAACCCATTTCGATACCGGGTACGTTAAACGATACACAGCGCTGATCAAGAGTATGTTCGGGCGCTCCCCCGGTTGATCCCTCTATAATAATAGGACAATTAGCGCGGATTTTTTCAATGTCTCTCTGAAAGAAAGTGGTGTCAATAGTCTGGAGACCTTCTTCGTCTCGTACATGCAGGTGACCAATACTTGCTCCAGCATTACAGGAATCAATTACTTCCTGAGCTACATCCATTTTACCGGGGAATCTCTCTTCCTGTTTTTCTCCTGGGTAGGGTGCGATACAAATGATCATTTCATCCATTATGATCTCCTTTTCTGTTTGTTAGTTTGTAGTGTATGTTATTTATTCTATTAAGGTAACATTGTTAAAATTCTCAGTTATTTCAGATTGCTTGAGCTAACCCTGAGCATCTGAAATTTTGTATACAAAAATCTATATAAGTGGGGATATGCGGTCAATTTTACAAACCGAGATAGTAGCTGGATTAGGAAAGTAAGCGAAAGAGGCGTATAATTATGCCGGATTTTAGTGATTATTAGCTAAAAATCAGGTATTTTAAACATTTTGCAATGAATTTATATATTTTAGGATTATGAGTGAAGAAGTTCAGATAGCGGTTTGCGGTAATATTTTAGACGCAGAAGCAGTAAAAAGCCTTTTAGAAGAGAATGAAGTCAATGCCTGGCTTATGCGGGATGATGGCGATGGCACCATTCCCGGCCAGACTTTTGTTCAGGGTATAAAGGTTATGATTAATGTTGAAGACAAAGAAACTGCTAAGGAACTGCTTAAACAAGCAACTGCTGACACTTCTGAAGATCCAGCCTGGAAATGCTCTAAATGTGGTGAGGAAATTGAGGGACAATTTTCTGACTGTTGGAGCTGCGGTAACAGTAAACTCGAAAAATAATTTCTGCTCTTACGTTTCGATAAACCTCTTGATGCGACCTATGAGATTATGAGAAAAACTCATATTCATATTTTGGTTTGTCTTTTGCATCAATTTGTTGTTCTTCATAAACGAGACCTTTACCCCTAAGGGCTGTCTCAACAATTTTTTTATTAAAAGGGTGAGCAGTCTTAGAGTATATATATTCGTCAATACTTATCCACTTTGCATCAATAATTTCATGGGTGTCGCTGATTATTATTTCTTTTGAAAGAGGTATTGCTCTACAAACCATATATATGTTTGAATTATCAAACTGACTTGGATAAAAATGGGCAAGAGAGATGATGGATTCCACTTTAATGTGAATTCCTGTTTCTTCAAGGACTTCCCGTATTGCCGCCTGCCGGATGTTTTCGGCACTGTTCATGTAACCACCTGGCAGCTTGAAACGTCTGTTTATCCTGTCTTTAACCACGACCAGATTATCTCCATCCTGGATAAAGGCACCGACCCCTACAGTATGATTTGTGGCTGTGGGAGTAACCGGGTTGTTGGTGAGTTTTTTAAAGAGTGTTAATTTGGTCTCTTTACATTCAAAAAATACAAAACCATTTTGGATAAGAACGGGGATAAAGGCAGATTTTGTTATTGGCAAAGTTAACCAAAGTAAATTTTTATTTTCTGTTTGAGAAATTAACTCTGTCAGCGCAGTTTCAAAGGATGTGATATCTTCAGGTAGGGTAGTAGGATCTATAGTGATACCGTTGTATTTGTCTGAAATAACTTTCATCATTATCCGTCCCTGTTAGAGAATTGAAAAATGGACAGTTAATTCAGGTAAGTCTATTCGGCCTGCTTTGAGGCGGATGTTTTCGTTGAGCTCTAATGATTTTGAAGTAGTAATTCTGGTCTCCAGACCAAGTTCTGGTATGATAGCCATAGAAAAACGCTCGCGATTTTCCACCACTATGGCATTTCCTTCCCAGTCCGGGTTTTGCATAAGATATACCAGGGTCCAGTGTCGATTGGATAGTCGCTCCAGTTTTCGGACCTTTCCGGTCATTGTTTCGGCCTCCCCTATTCGTTGCATCATGAGTTGCTCATCAAGCAATGGTTCCTTTCGGATGAAAGCACGCAGTTGCTGATGGGCCAGGAGATCCGGATATCTCCGGAGTGGGCTGGTAACACGGCTATAGTGGTCTACACCCAGGCCGGTATGCCGGGCAGGCCGGATATTAACTTCTCCCGGTTTCATCTTCCTGCGGTATGCGTACATTGCAGCCAGGTCTGTGGGGTGCTCGATAAGTTCGGGTGGAAGCTGAGAAGTGAAGGGGAATGGGATGTTGTTTTGAATAGCATAATGTGCGGTAGCCTCTCCTGCCATCACCATAGCGTTTGACACCATTTCACGAGAGTCAAGATATGCAAGCGGTTTAATAACCACCTTTTTGTTTACTACGTTAATTTTTACTTCAGGGATAGAAAGAGAAATAGCATCTCTTTGGGTGCGCCAGGCAGCGAATCGTTGAGTGAAGGCGTAAATTTCTTTTAAGGGAGAGGTATCTAATATTTCCTGAGCGTTGGCATAAGTCAGGCGTTTTACTTTTACCCGAGAGGAACAAATAGTAACACCAGCTGTTGAACCGTCATCATTGAGTCTTATGCCAAAAGATAACGCGGGAGAAGTTTCCTGTATTCCCAACCCAAGGACAGGTATAACTTCAGGTGCCAACATGGGTACGATTTTTTCGGGAAGGTAGAGATTGGCTGATTGTCCGCGGGCATGTATATCTGCATCACTACCGGGGTTCACAACGGCTGCAGCGTCAGCAATATGTACCCAAAGCGTATCGCCATCTATACTGAGGGCATCATCCGGGTCGGTATTACCCTCGTCATCTATTGCGAAGGCTTCCAGATGGGTTAAATCCAGGCGTTCGTCCTCAGGGAGGGAACCGAGAGCGGGTAAAGAAACATCAGTTACAAAACCAGAACGTTCAGGATAAGGATTTCGCATCTCATCCCAGACTCCCAGTTTCAGGAGTAAGGAGTGGGCATTAGCCTGGGAAGCGCCCGTAGTAAGTTCATTTAAGATCCAACTTTTTTTTGTCTGGCCTAGTGAAAACCTTTCAAGATCATTTAATTCTGATTTGTCTTCTTCGGTTATTTCACCTTTTTTTATTCTTTCCAGCAAAGATTGTTTTGCTTCTTTGTCAGCTACTTTTTGTTCCCGGGTGGCGATTACATTTTGGCGTTCATCTTCGGGTCGTACATAAATACTATCTGGTCTGCCGTAAAAGTAGAGCCCCTCTAACATAAGTTCACAGGTGGCCCAGGCGCTGGAAGGGGAAAATTCGCTGTAGATAAGTTCTGCGAGTTCCTGTAAATTTGTTGTCTCTCCCTGGAGCATTTCACAGGCTTCTTCAATTTCTCCTGTTAATGGGTGTAAGTCAGAAAGTCTCTGTATTGGCCCGGGATGGAGCAGGAGAAAATCTTTTTTCCGGACCTTGATTGATTTATCATCTGGCAGTTCCAGTTCGATTTTATCTCCGATAGCCGTAACTCTGGCTGGCCGGGATTTGTATAGAACAAGACTGTTATTTTGAACGGGAGGGAGTTCTAAGGGCATATTAACTGTGAGTAAATAGAAAGAAGTTGTTATTTAACAATGTTAAGTTTAAGCTGTTCTTCTGATATCCCTAGAGTGGTACTCACTTCCTTAGAAACTTTGAGAATGGTATTAAGTATTTTTACTTCAAGTTTTTTTTCGTCTGGAGTATAAAATTTAATTTTCCGGTCTTTTTTCCCGTAGTATGATATCGTGCGATCCTCTCCCAAATCTTCTTCAGTGGGTTGCTTTGTTATGGCTTTGGTAATAGTAACAGCCGCATCAATTACACTTTCGGTAAAAGACTTGTTCTCTTCCTGCTCGATAGCTTCTTTTAAGACCGGGGTGAGTACGATCCGGATGTTTCCTTCGGTTGGTGTGGTGACTGTGGCACGCATCTGAAGCCGCAAAATAACGGTTTCTTCTCCTTCATCTGAACCCGCTCCGGATTTGTATGTCCATTTTTTATAGGAGGTAGTTAGAAAACCTGCTTCTTCATCTTTTTGTACGATATCAAAACCATTACTGATGAAGACAGCTTGTATTTTCGATAATGTTTCCTGAGACGATTGTTGTTCTATTGTTCCGCTTATATCGACTAAAGAACGGGAAGGCGCACAACCGATTAAAAATAAAAAACTGAAAAAAGTGAATGAACGTATCAGGAGTTTATTCATGTTGTTGATCCTTTCGTGAGATTATGAATCTTGTTTGAGAGAATGTTGCTATTGAAAAAGAGTAAGATCGCCAACCTAAATTTGCAGACCCTTAAATTCTTCTTTAATCTCCTGCTGTTCGAGGGGAATATCAATTTCGCCATCACCAAACATACCTTTGACGTATTCTTCTTTTGAGAATGGAATGAGGTCGTTCATTCCCTCTCCCACGCCTACCCACCGGATGGGTATCTTTATCTCATGGTTTGTGGATATGAGAGAGCCGCCTTTGGCGGTACCATCAAGCTTGGTTACCACAATACCGTCAATGGGGTGCAGTTCATTGAATGCTATGGTTTGGGGAATTGAATTTTGACCCGTGTTACCATCGATTACCAACAAGGTCTCGTGGGGGAGTTCATCGCCGTGTTTTTTAATAACACGAATCATTTTCCGCAGCTCTTCCATAAGATTATCTTTGGTGTGCAGACGACCGGCAGTATCCGCAATCATTACATCATATCCTCTGGCCTTTGCTGCGGCGTAAGCATCATAAATTACAGCGGCTGCGTCAGACTTTTCCTGGTGCTTGACTATTTCCACGCCGATACGTTTTGCCCAGATGTCGAGTTGCTCTATGGCACCGGCTCTGAAGGTATCTCCTGCGGCCAGTAATACTTTTTCGCCTTTGTTTTTGTAGTAGTTCGCAATTTTTGCGATAGATGTTGTTTTTCCTACTCCATTTACGCCGAGTACAAATATAACATGGGGTTTAGCGGTATGTGATATAACCGGTGCCTCTATGAGGTACTCTCTTGAGAAATTCTCCAGGTAATCAAAAAGTTTTTCATTGGAAAGAAAAGTACCCAGGCATTCTTTACGGATTTTATCAATAATTTCTGAGGCAACCTCATAACAAATGTCGGAGGCAATGAGGAGCTCTTCGAGATTTTCAAGGGTTTCTTCAGTAAGTTTACCGCGGCCCATAACACCGGTGACCCCTTTGGCCAGGGTAGAACGGGTCTTAAAGAGCCCCTTGCTGATTTTTCCGAAAAAAGCCATGTTTACATTATATTTTTTATGCCGTCGATCAGGCCGTATTTCTTTGCCTGTTCGGGGGTCATAAAGTTATCGCGGTCCGTATCCTTTTCAATCACTTCAACAGTTTGGCCAGAGTGTTTGGCTAAAATGCCATTTAGGGTTTCCCGCATTTTTAACATTTCTTCGGCCTGAATTTCGATGTCTGAGGCCGGGCCGTAAATATGACCCTGAATAAGGGGCTGATGAATAAGAATACGGGAATTGGGCCAGGCAAAGCGTTTACCTTTTGCACCTCCTGAAAGGAGAACTGCGCCCATACTGGCGGCTTGACCGCAAACGATGGTATTGACTTTGGATTTCACCGCCTGCATGCAGTCATATATAGCAAGGCCAGAGGTGATGACGCCACCGGGACTATTGATAAAAAAGAAAATATCATTATGGTTTACCGAATCGAGGTACATCATCTGTTTAACCAGTTTTTCGGCAGACTCGTCATCTACTTGTTTCCAGAGGAATATTTTCCGTCCCTTAATAAACGATTCCTGGATTTCTTTTTCCAGGGATGGTTCTTCTTTTTTGTCTTTATCATCGCACTTGGCATTCATTAAATTTTTCATTTTTTCCTCCGATTATTGGATTTTCTCTAAAACAGCGCCTTCAGGTCCGTCTTTGATTACATATCCTTTTTCTTTAAATAAATCTCGAATTTCATCTGCCCTTGCAAAATTTTTGCTTTTTCGGGCCTCATTTCGTTCTTGTAATAAACTAGATAATTCACGGTCCAGCGTGTCGAAACTTTCTTTGGCAGGAGCGTCTGATTTCCCTAAATCAAGTCCGAGAACCTGGTCAAAATCAAGGAGCAGTGCACCTTTTTCACCTTCCATAAGATTGATGTCTTTTAGCATTTTGTTCACTATACCAAGGGCCTGGGGAAGGTTTAAATCATCACAGATTGCAGAAGTAAATTGGTCTCTCCATTCATGTGCCAGGTCCGATTCGATACTGGTTACCTGGTTTATTAAAGGTGCGGTTTTTTTTCTTAAACTGGTAAGACCTTCTTTAGCGGATTTTAAGTTACTCCAACCAAAACTCAGATAATTCCGATAATGGGAAGTCATGCAGAAATAGCGGTAGTCCAGGGGGTCGTAATGCTTATTAATTAAGGTCTGTAAACGGACAAATTCATCTTTGGACTTGGACATTTTGCCCCCGCCCTCTTCCTTGGATTCAAGTAACCAACCACCATGAAGCCAGAAAGTAGCAAAGGGTTTACCGGTTGCACATTCAGACTGTGCAATTTCGTTGGTGTGATGCACCCGCACATGGTCAGCACCTCCACAATGGATGTCGAGAGTCTCGCCCAGATGTTTCATGGCCATGGCAGAGCATTCGATATGCCAGCCCGGGAAACCAACTCCCCAGGGGGAGTCCCATTCCATAGCACGTTTGACGTCTTTAGGTGAGAATTTCCAGAGTGCAAAGTCCGTTGGATTCTTTTTTCCTTCGGCCATGGCTACTCTGATGCCAGCCTCCTGATTTTCAATATCAAGACCTGCGAATTCTCCGTAACGGGGAAATTTACTGGTGTCAAAATAGATGCCATCATCAATTTTATAAGTAAAGCCTTTTCCTTCCAGGGTTTGCACCAAAGTAATCTGTTCTTTAATATGGTCGGTTGCCTTGGGCCAGACGGTGGGATCTAATAAATTAAGGCGTTCCCAATCCCTCATAAATTCTTCAGTATAAAGGGCGGCAATATCCCAGACTGATTTGCCTTCACGTTTCGCCCCTTTTTCCAATTTGTCTTCGCCGGTGTCAGCGTCTGAAGTAAGATGGCCTACATCGGTAATATTAACTGCATGCTGGACGGTGTAGCCTGCGTATTCCAGCGCTCGTCTCAGAAAATCCTCAAAAATATAAGTTCGCAAATTTCCGATATGAGCATAATTATACACTGTGGGGCCACAGCAATACATTTTAACAATACCCGGAGTCAGAGACTGGAACTCCTGTTTGGATTTGGAGGCGGTATTATAAAGCGATAGAGGTTTAAAATTCATTTTGGCTATATTCGTTTAATTTTCAAATTCACATCAATCTGTCTAAAATCCTTAATTCCTGCGGAAATATAAGATTTTTTCCCGATTTTGTTGAATTCTAAACTGAAAAGGGGGCAAATGGAAGGAAAAGAAGAGGGAAGTTGTCTAAAAAATTAATTTGTACCTGGTTCCGGCACCTTTTCCCAGTTTTTGAAGAAAGGAATTCTGTTTTAGCAGATTTAATGTATAAGCGACAGTTCTCCGGGGAATATTTGTTATAGCAATAAGATCTCCGGTTTTTAGGTTTTGTTCAGGTGCCTCTTTGAAACACGCGAGTATAGATAAAGCTGTATCTGATAAGGCTGCGAAACGTTCAAACTTTTGTTCGTAGTATTGAAGATTATCCAAGCTGTTTAATAGCACTTCAATCATATAGTCAAAAAAATAATGATAGTGATATCCTGCAGGATCCGGGTTAAATATCCCATCCGAACATCTTCTTAAAACGGTATAATACTGGCTTCTGGTTTGTTCAATAGTTCTGTCAATAGCAATTAAGGGGGCGACATTTCTAAAATCTGAATTCTCATGTGTAATGAGTGCTAACTGAAATAGCAATCGGGAGAGACGCCCATTACCATCTTGAAAAGGATGTATTGCCAGGAATCGAAACACAAATTCAACGGCAACAGCAGGGGGCCAAGGATGTGAATGTATCTCTTTATTATACCACGAAACCAAGTCGCGCATGGCAGTGGCGGTGATAGGACCCGGGTCAGCAGTTTTCAATACAGATCTTTTTTTGCCAGAATGCAAATCTACCTCTATTACACTGTTGCTGTGTTTTTTAAAATCACCTTGATAATGATGAGCTTCTGAATAATACTTGAGCATCTCTCGATGCAGCCCCTTTATGTCAGCTATTTTAAGAGGATTAAAATCCCGGAATAAATCATATACAAGTCTGATGGAATCTCTATACCCAGCTACTTCCTCAATACTGCGCACCTTATCTTTTGACAGTTTATGCTTTATGTACGCTTCTTTGTTTTTGTATTCCTGGTGTGGCTCTTTCGAAATAGTTGTTTCAATCCATTCAATTTCAATATCTGTTAACAATGCATTTTCAATTCTGGTAGAAGCACCGATATTACTTATCAGAGACTGTTTTTTGACGTATTGCCTTTTCTCAGAGGTCCAACCTTCTATCTTGGTTCGTGCTAGCTTATAATCCAAAAGAAGCTTTTGAAGTTTCTTTTCCTGATTATCTGTTAAAAGAAAGTTAAGCATATACTAATTATGCAATAATAGGCAATAATAGGCAAGATATGTTTGCTTTATATTGCCCAATATTGCCTGTTATTTTATCATGGAAAGTGATATTCCGGGTGATGATGAGGCCCTAAGAGGGGGGGGCTAGGTTAGAATTGTTGATTTTGCGCCAATTTGCTGGATCCCAATTGAAAGTCTTTGTGTACGATGTGGTACAAGCGTTAACGAGAAAAAAGAGGGAAAGTAAAGGAATGCCACAAAAGCAAAAGCCGAAAAGCTCAATAATCCGGCTGCTCCATATCATGGCGGTCCTATTTCCAATAATGATATATGGTAGTCAAACTGCTTCGTTCAAAGAGGAATTATATTATTGCTAGGTAAAGTAGATGGCAGATAAAAAAGCAAATCTTAAATATATAGTTTGGTGCCTGTTCCTTTTCGGTGCATTGGGTAATGGACTTACTATACATTTAAAAGGAACGGTGATAGATACGGTTTCTCATCCCTTACCGGGAACAGTGGTACGTTTGCTAGCCGAAGACCGTGTTGATACAACCGATGCCAATGGTGAATTTATTATTACAGATGATTCTCCAAGCAACATGATAAACTTTTCCGAAGCTGCCCGTGTACAACCTCTCATTACAAATGGGGTATTTTCTTTTACGCTCTCTGGTAGAACTAAGGTATCACTGGAAGTTCTTAATACACAAGGAAGGGTGCTTAGTCAATTTGCGCGGACTTTGGAAAAAGGAATGCATGAACTTCCGGTCTCTTCAACTGAACTCATAACGGGTATATACATAGCGAGAGTGCAGACAGGAAGTCAAAGGTTTGTTGCTAAATTTTATTATAACGCAGAAGGCGTGAGAGTGAGAGGAAGAGTCTATTCGGGAAGTATCGCCCCTCTGGCCAAAAATACAGCAGAAGATGATACTCTGGAGGTATCAAAACCAGGTTATATCACAAAGAAAATCCCTATTACTCAATATATTGATAGCTTACCGGATATTATATTAACGCTTCAAACTGATGTTGCCAGTCCCTATTACTTTTTTGCCATACATAATGAGCCTGTTAAGGCCCTGGATAAAATTGCAGAATCGGTTTCTACTCTCAATTTTATGGCGGATTATGCGGCAGAGAGACATATAAAGCTGACCTTAATGATAAGCGTCTCTACGGCAATATTTTTAGGTAAAACCGACCCGGAAAGAACACAATTAATAAAATGGAAAAGCCAGGGCCATGAAATCGGCGGGCACCACCATGCTCCTCATCATCCTGGTGTCTGGGATGGCTTTACTTCTCAATCAGCAAATGATGTACTTGTGTATAGAGAATCTTTTTTACAGGCACAAATAGACAGTGGAAAATCTACCTATGACGGACAGTTTGACTTTGATTATCAGGGGGACCTTGACTCATTTATGGATGTTCTCGATTCTAACCTGGGAGAGAAAATTATTACAGGATGTTATAATGAAGAAAAAGAAAAGAGGGAACTGCCCGATGCTGTTCTTTATACTACCTGCCTGGGACTTCCTACGTCAAATAGTAATAACCCCATTACCCAAAACCCCGCATTCTATGCGGCATTTAGTCAGTGGATTGCCGTCGCCTCTTTTGGTGACATTGAGCGAAAGGCTATTTCTAATTCATTAAATAAAGAAGATGAAAATAATACGGAATTGATTAAGATTTTTACCAGGATGACATTACTCGATAACCCTGCCGGGTTTGTATTTGGCGCGGTAAATCACAGTAATGTGGAAGAGAAAGATAATTTTGTGAAGCTACTGGATGTGATTTCAAGTAGTGACCCAGCCGGAGTCAAAAGTAGGACGGTATCAGAAATTATTAATCAACAATTATTGCCAGAGCATTCTAATTAGCATTCTTTTGGTTAGAGAAGAGAAATGTGTATTGTTGTTTTTAATAGAAATTGCACATTGATGATTGTAAAATCAAAAATACTGATATAGATTTGAGTAATAACTCGCTATTTATCTATTTAAACGCAGGGGACCTATGAAAATACGCATACTTTTACTGCTTTTGTTTTTTCTTTATTGCAGCAAAGGAGCCTACAGCAAAGAAATAACCTATACAGGGACTGTGGTTGATAGTCAGACGTTACTTCCCCTTTCAGATGCCTCAGTAGTGATGTTTAACGACCAAAGTGTAAATACTGTTACGGATGATAGCGGCCGGTTTACTATTTCCCGCGAAATAACCAATAGTGTGGATAGAAAGAGACAATGTCCTGGATGGCCTGAAATGCGTCTGGAAAATAATAGTGTTGTCCTGTCCGGGTTTGCCCCCGCTGTTCTGGTTACGGTTAAACTCTTTTCTCTGAGCGGTCATTGCCTGTTTAACAAAACACAGCAAAGTTCAGAAATTGGTAATATTACTTTTTCCAATATGCTAACCTCTTCGGGCACTTTTATAATTAAGGTTAATGACTTTCGGCCAAAAATTATTAACGCTTCTTCATTACCTGCCCTCCGTGTTATGCCTCTGCAGCGGTTTTCACAAAAATCACAATCAGAGGAAGTTGTACTCTTTATTAAAAAAAATGGATATTACGAAAAGCGGGTAACGGTTTCAGATTCAGGCGGAGTAGTGGATACTATCAGGCTCACAGTCATCCCCCCACAAAAAAGCTCCTTATTACAAAACGAAAAACTGCAGGCGGGCGAAAAACTTGTCGCAAAAAATAATTCGGTATATCTATATATGCAATCAGACGGTAATCTGGTTCTTTATCGAAGTGTTGATAATCATGCACTGTGGACCAGTAATACTTCTGGTCATCCCGGTGCATTTTTTATTGTACAGGGGGACGGCAATCTGGTGATATATGACGGTGGTACTGCAATATGGAATAACAAGCCCAAAAGCGGACAGGGTTTTTCTCTAACCACACAAAATGACGGGAACCTTAATTTGACTAATACTACCGGGTCTGTCTGGTCCACCAATACCCGGGCCCCTTCCTGCAATCTGAAATCAACCATAACAGGACCACCGGCACGCAGTCGAATCATTACGAATGCAGTCTACCCTACTAAAGAAGTGATTGTAGCAGATTATGTTGTCACAGACTTTGGTGCTGATAATACCGGACTGGCAGATGCAACCGATGCCTTTCAGTCTGCCATAGACGCCTGTTATAAAAACGGCGGTGGTACCATATGGGTGCCCGCAGGCGTTTATACTATTACCAGTACCCTGTATGTAAAGCCCTTTGTCTCGTTACAGGGAGACTGGTGCGACCCGGACAGCAGCACGGGAGAATATGGAACAGTTATCAGGGCTGCAATGCCTGAAGGGGAATCCGGCTATTCCCTTTTTATGGTAGGCGGCAGTGCCGGAGTCAAAGGAGTAACCATTTATTATCCCAACCAGGATATTGCCAGCCCCGTAAAATACAACTATACCTTCTACATCCCGGGGAATGAGGCTGCTACAATAAATTATATGATGTCCTCCATTATTAACTGCACCATGCTTAATGCATACAAAGGTATTGGCGTCACCATACTCGGAGGAGTACATGAATGCACAACCGTACGTAATGTTAAAGGAACGGTTTTGTATCGGGGAGTTGTTGCCTACAATGGAGCAGATGTTGGAATTTGGCAGGATATCACTTTTCAAAACAGCTATTGGGCATCTGAAAGGGGAAGTAA